>NZ_JACONT010000044.1 GCF_014358075.1 Sphingomonas albertensis
GAAGGTGTCGTTCAGGCCGCGCCGAAGACCCGGGCGAAGATCGTGTCGACGTGCTTCAGGTGATAGCCGAGGTCGAACTTGTCCTCCAGTTCCGCATCCGACAGCGTCACTTCCGGGTCGGCCTTCAGCAGTTCCAGCAGCGACAACGCGCCGTCCGAATCCCACACCTTCATCGCGTTGCGCTGGACGAGGCGATACGCGTCCTCGCGGCTCACCCCCGCCTGCGTCAGTGCCAGCAGCACGCGCTGCGAATGGACCAGCCCGCCCATCTTGTTGAGGTTCTTCAACATCCGCTCGGGGTAGACGACCAGCTTGTCCATCACACCGGTCAGCCGCGCGAGCGCAAAGTCGAGCGTGATCGTCGCATCGGGGCCGATATAGCGCTCGACCGACGAGTGCGAGATGTCGCGTTCATGCCACAGCGCAACGTTCTCCATCGCGGGCGTGACGTAGCCGCGGACCATGCGCGCGAGGCCCGTCAAATTTTCGGTCAGCACCGGGTTGCGCTTGTGCGGCATCGCCGACGAGCCCTTCTGGCCGGGCGAGAAGAACTCTTCCGCTTCGAGCACTTCGGTGCGCTGCAGATGCCGGATCTCGGTCGCGAGTCGTTCGATCGAGCTGGCGATCACGCCCAGCGTCGCGAAGAACATCGCATGACGATCGCGCGGGATGACCTGGGTCGAGACCGGCTCGACCGACAGGCCGAGCTTGCCCGCGACATACTCCTCGACGAACGGATCGATGTTGGCGAACGTCCCCACCGCGCCCGAGATCGCACAGGTGGCGACGTCCTCGCGCGCCGCCACCAGCCGCGCCCGGTTGCGCGCGAATTCGGCATGTGCCTGGGCGAGCTTCAGCCCGAACGTGACAGGCTCGGCGTGGATGCCGTGGCTGCGGCCGATCGTCGGCGTCATCTTGTGCTCGCGCGCGCGGCGTTCGAGCACCACCAGGAGCGCGTCGAGATCGGCGATCAGGATGTCGCTCGCCTTCGCCAGCTGTACCGCGAGGCAGGTGTCGAGCACGTCCGACGAGGTCATGCCCTGGTGCATGAAGCGCGCTTCGGGGCCGACATGCTCGGCGACGTTGGTCAGGAAGGCGATGACGTCGTGCTTGGTCTCGCGCTCGATCTCGTCGATCCGGTCGACCTCGAACGCGCCCTTTTCCCAGATCGCCGCGGCGGCTTCCTTGGGCACGACGCCCAGTTCGGCCAGCGCGTCGGTGGCGTGCGCCTCGATCTCGAACCAGATCTTGAAGCGCGCTTCGGGCGTCCAGATCGCGACCATGTCGGGGCGGGAATAGCGGGGGACCATGGGTTTCCTCGGGGCTGGTGAATGGCACGGTTCGTCGCGTGCTCCCCTCGGGAGACGCCTGCGGAGCGCCTAGCAGGCCATCGACGGGGGTACAAACGGCAATGCGATCGGCCTATATCCGGCTTCGACGGTCGGTGTGTCGCAGTATCCGCCCAGTATCCCCGGGGCTGCTGCGGTGATCGTCCAGTAACGATTTCGATTAGCCGATGGAGAATGGCAATGCTCAAATATGCTCTGCTCGCAGGCGCGATGACGATTGCTGCGCCGGCGCTCGCGCAATCCACCACGACATCGCCGCAGACTGCGCCGACGGCGACGACGGGCGCGGCCGATCCTTCGATGTCGCCCGCCCAGACCGCGCCGGGCCAGATGCCACCAACCCAGTCTGCGCCCGGCCAGTCGGCACAGACCGCACAGGCGACGCAACCCGCCAGCAGCGATCAGGTCGCGCAGGTCATCGACACCGAATTCCCGACCTACGACAAGAACGGCGACGGCAAGCTCAGCACAGCCGAGTTCGGAGATTGGATGGTCGCCCTGAAGACCAAGACCGATCCGGCGACCAAGCCCGGCGCGCCCGAGACGAAGAAGTGGGTCGCCGCAGCATTCGCACAGGCCGATACCGACAAGAACAAGTCGCTGTCCAAGCCGGAACTGACCAGCTTCCTCTCACAGGGCTGATCTTCCACGCTTCACGCAAATGCATGGCCGTCGGGTTCGCCCGGCGGCCTTTCGCGTGATTGGCTCAGATTGCCCAGGTCTGCATGATCGACGGGACGCTCGTGTGGCTGCGCTCAGCCGGCCTTCCGCGCGGCCTGTTCCTTGTCGGCGAGTGTCTTGGACAAGATCTGGCCCTGCGCTTCGACGGCAGCCTCCAGGAGCCGGTCGGATGTCTCGACGGCAGCATCGGGCGTCAGCGATACCGCAACGCCGTCCGGCCCATCGACCAGAACCTGACCATGCTCGGCGGTTACGGTCGAGGCTTGGTCGTGTAGCTTTTTGTCCACATGCAATTCCTTCGATTGGATAACGAAGGCGCGGGGCAAACGTCGCGTGCTTTCACGGAACTATTGGGTTGCCTCAGATCAACCCCTGCGCGCGCAGGCTGACATGGCCGCCGGTGCCCATCACGATATGGTCGTGCACCGTGATGCCGAGACGCTTGCCGGCCTCGGCGATGGTGCGCGTGATCTCGATGTCGGCGCGGCTGGGGGAGGGGTCTCCGCTCGGGTGATTGTGGACGAGGATGATCGACGCCGAGCCGAGGTCGATCGCGCGGCGGATCACTTCGCGGACATACACCGCGGCCTGGTCGATCGAGCCCTTGCTCATCACCTCGTCGCGGATCAGCATGTTCCTGGTGTTGAGATGCAGCACGCGGAACCGCTCGATTGCGTGATGCGCCATGTCCGCGCGGAGGTAGTCGAGCAGCGCCTGCCAGTTGGCGAGCACCGGGCGGTCGCTGACGTGCGACTGGAGCAGGCGGATCGCGGCGGCATGCGCGATCTTGATCGCCGCGGTCGAGATCTCGCCCATGCCCTTCACCCTGCCGAGCGCCTCGGCGTCCGCGGTGAGGACGCCGCCGATCCCGCCGAACTCGCGCATGAGGGCCTTGGCGAGCGCCTTCGTATCGCCGCGGGGAATCGCGATTGCGAGCAGATATTCGATGAGTTCGTGGTCGAGTAGCGCGTCGCTGCCGCCTTCGAACAAGCGTTTGCGGAGGCGCCCTCTATGGCCTTTAAGGTTGTCGATTGCGTCATCTGCATCGGCCATCACGCGACGCTAGCACGAATATCCACCCCGAACGATCCTCCCCCGCAAGGGGGAGGTGGCTGGCACTTGCCAGACGGAGGGGGAGGCAGGAGCAACCTCCGTTTCGTGTCCCCCCCCTCCGTCGCCTGACGGCGCCACCTCCCCCTTGCGGGGGAGGATCGTAGAATGTCGATCCTTGGCACTGCGCAACCGGCTGTGCGCAATTGCGTGTCGACCCCGCACCCGCCTATGCAGGGGCCAGTTGCGTGGCGGAGTAGGCGGTTGAGCGAGGCGAGCGATACAGGGGGCAACCCCCGCCTTCGGCTCCCGCGGAAGGTGCGGTGGCTCGGCGGTATCGCGCTGGTTCTGCTCGCCGGGTTGATCGTGTTGTGGCTCGCGCGCAAGCCGATCGCGGAAGGGTTCATCGACCGCGAACTGGCGAAGGCCGGGGTGCCTGCGCGGTACGAGATCGCCAACCTCGCGCTGGGTGGCCAGCGACTGACGAACGTCGTGCTGGGCGATCCGGCGCATCCCGATCTGGTGGCGGACTGGGTCGAGACGCGGACCGGAGTGGGGTTGTCGGGGCCGTATCTGGAAGGCGTGCGTGCGGGGAAGGTTCGGCTGCGCGGTCGGTTGGTCGACGGGAAAGTCTCGCTCGGCACGATCGACAAATTGCTGCCGGCCTCGACGGGCAAGCCGTTCTCGCTGCCCGCGCTCGACGTGGCGGTCGCCGATGGTCGGATGCGGCTGGAGACTCCGCAGGGTGTTGTCGGACTGAAGCTCGCCGGATCGGGCAAGCTCGACGACGGTTTCCGCGGCACCCTGGCGGCGATCAGCGAGCGGCTCGATGTCGGCGGGTGCGCGATCGACCGGCTGGCGGCTACGGTGAAGCTGAGGATCGACGCGGCGAAACCGACGATTACCGGGCCGGTACGCGTGTCGCGACTCGCCTGCGGGACGACTCGGGCCGACCACATCGTTGCGGACCTCGACGTCGGTCTCTCGGCCGCGCTCGACCGCTGGCAGGGCAAGGCGACGCTCAAGACCGGGGCGGCACGCGCACCCGGGATTGCGCTGGCCGGGGCGGGGGGCACGATCGATTTCACCGGCAGCGCGGCCGCGACCAGCGGCAAGGCGGATATCGCCGCCGATACCGTCCGGACCGTGGATGGCCGGGCACGACGCGTTTCGATCGAGGGCGCATACCGGATCGGCAAGCAGATCGCATTCGACGGACGGGTGCGGGCGAGCGGTGCCGCGGTGGCGCAGGCGCGGCTCGCCAGCGTCGGCGGCCTGGGCAGCGTGGCGGTGGGAACGCCGGTCGCACCCCTCGCGGTCGCCATGACGCAGGCCATTGAGCGTGCGGGCCGTGGTTTCGCGGCGGACGGGGAGGTTTCGGTGCGGCTCGCGGACGGGCGCGGCTCGGCGGTGCTGTCCCGCCTCGCGCTCGCCTCGGCCAGCGGCACGCGCGTGGCGCTCGGCGGCGGGAGTGGGGTCGCGTTCGGTTGGCCGAACGGCGGCGTGCGGCTCGACACGACTCTGGCGCTGCAGGGCGGTGGCCTGCCGGAGGCGCGCGTGTCGCTCGTCCAGGCGAAACCCGGCGCAGCGATCCGCGGCGTGGCGCGCATCGCGCCCTATGCGGCGGGCGGCGCTCGGCTGGCGCTGACCCCTGTGACGTTCAGCGCGACGCCCGGCGGCGCGACGTCGATCACCACGCAGGCAACGCTCGACGGGCCGATCGCTAACGGCCGCGTCGACGGTCTGGCGATGCCGGTCGCGGCGCTTTGGGACGGTCGCGGACGGCTGGTCGTCAACACCGGCTGCGCGCCGCTCGCCGTGCAGCGCCTCGCGATTTCCGGGCTGGTGCTCGATCCGTCGCGACTGACCCTGTGCCCGGTCGATGGCGCGCTGGTGCAGGTTAATGGGGCGCGGATCAGCGGCGGAGCGACGATCGCTGCGGCAAAGCTGGGTGGACGACTCGGCACCACGCCGATCACGCTCGCGACCGCCGGGGCGACCGTGCGGCTCGCCGATCGCGGCTTCCGGATCGAGGGCGTGCAGACCCGGATCGGCGCGCCCGAGCGTGTCACGCGACTCGATTTCGGCACCATCACCGGCCGCATGATGGGGCAGGGCGTGGCTGGCGCGTTTACCGACGGCTCGGGGCAGATCGCCAACGTCCCGCTGCTGCTCGGCGAGGCGGCGGGCGAGTGGACGCTGGTCGGCGGCGCGCTCAACCTCACCGGCGCGATGGGCGTATCCGATGCCGCGCCGACGCCCCGGTTCAAGCCGCTCGCGGCGCGCACCGTGACGCTGGCGCTGGTGAACGGCACGATCACCGCGGCGGGCACGCTGTTCGAGCCGAGCACCAGCACGAAGGTCGCCGACGTCACGCTCAGCCATGCGCTCGGGACGGGGGTGGGCAAGGCCGACCTGAACGTGCGCGCGATCGCCTTCGCCAAGGACAGGCTGCAACCCGACGCGCTCACCCCGCTTACCTTCGGCGTGATCGCCGACGTAAACGGATCGGTCAGCGGGGAGGGCCACATTGCCTGGAACCCTCAAGGCGTGACGAGCAATGGCGTGTTCCGCACCGCCGGCACCGATCTCGCCGCCGCGTTCGGGCCGGTCACCGGAATCGCCACCGAGATCCGCTTCACCGACCTGCTCAATCTCCAGAGCGCGCCGGGGCAGGTGGCGACGATCCGCACGCTCAACCCCGGCATCCCGGTTACCGACGGCACGATCCGCTACCAGACGCTGCCCGGCGCGCGCGTGCAGGTCGAGGGTGGTTCGTGGCCGTTCGCGGGCGGATCGCTGACGCTCGACCCGACCCTGCTCGATTTCTCCGCGCCGAAAGAGCGCCGAATGACGTTCCACATCGCCAACATGGCCGCCGACCAGTTCCTGCAGCAGTTCGATTTCAAGAATCTCGACGCGACCGGGATCTTCGACGGCGTCCTGCCGATGATCTTCGACGAGAGCGGCGGCCGGATCGAGGGCGGCGACCTGCGCGTCCGGCCCGGCGGCGGCACGCTCGCCTATGTCGGCGATCTCAGCCAGAAGGATCTCGGCATCTGGGCGAACATCGCATTCCAGGCGCTGAAGTCGCTCCGCTACCAGTCGCTGCGCGTCGGCATGAACGGGCCGCTGGCGGGCGAGATGGTCACCGACGTCCGCTTCGCGGGGATCAGCCAGGGGGAGGGGGCGAAGGCGAACTTCATCGTCCGCCGCCTGCAAAAGCTGCCGTTCGTGTTCAATATCCGGATCAAGGCGCCGTTCCGCGGGCTGCTCGATTCGGCGCAGAGCTTCTACGATCCGAAGCGACTGATCCAGCGTAATTTGCCCGCACTGATCCAGCAGCAGTCGGCGCCACCTTCTCCCAAACCTCCAACCATTCAGCCCACGGAAAGCAGTATCGTGCCATGACCGAAACAGGATTGAAGAAGCTGGAGCAAAGGCCGATCTTGCAGGTGATGAGGACGATCGCTTTTCTGGTGACGACCGCCGCCGCCCTGCCGGGCTGCATCAGCGTGTCGGCCCCCGACAAGCCGATCGAGATCAACCTCAACATCAATGTGACGCAGGAAGTGGTCTATCGTCTCGATGGCGAGGCGAAGTCGCTGATCCAGCAGAATCCAGGGATATTCTAAGATGAAAAAGGTCATTGTCATGATTGCCGCAGCCGCGGTTCTCGGCGGCCTTTCGGTGGCGGCATCGGCGCAGCGCGATCCGGCTTATGCCGCGGCGCGTGCGGGGGGCGAGGTGGGCGAGCAGCCCGACGGGTATCTGGGCCTCGTCGGCGCGGCGAGCGCTGACCTTCGCGCGCTGGTCAACAACATCAATATCCAGCGGAAGTCGGCGTACACGCAGAAGGCGCAGGCGAGCGGGGCGACGGTCGAGCAGCTGGCGTTCACCAGCGGCTGCAACCTGATCGCTGCGACGAACCCGGGCGAGAAGTACAAGACGCCCAACGGGGTGTGGAAGACGCGCACCGCCGGTGCCCCGGAACGCGATTCGCGCTGCGTTTGAGGCTACTCGGCTCTCCTCCCTGACAAGGGAGGGGCTGGGGGTGGGTAGGCCGCTTGGGATTCGTATCGCCAGCCAACCGGCCGACCCACCCCCGACCCCTCCCTTCCAGGGAGGGGGAAGAAGTCGGCCTTCGCCGGGACAACGAAGAGCGTGGTCGTATCGACGGTCCGCCCTGAAATCCTCCCCCGCCAGGGGGAGGTGGCTGGCTCTTGCCAGACGGAGGGGGAGGGAAGCGAAACCGCTGCCCCGTGTCCTCCCCCTCCGTCACCTGCGGTGCCACCTCCCCCTGCGGGGGAGGATTGCAAGTTGTCCCCCGTCATTAATGACGCGGCTGTCACACCGGTTGACTTGCACCCCCCCCTTTTCTAAACGGACCGCGCCTTGGCGGGATCGCTCGTCGCTGCTTGCTTCCTCCCCGATGCGAAATCAGGTGGAGGAACGTGCGTGGCGGAGATCGAACCCGGACAGGACCCCCAGGGTGTTGACGATCCGCGACTTTCCGCGCTCGATGAGCGATTGCGAGAGGCGCAGCATCGGGAAACGCTGGCAAAGGGGCAGAAGGGGCCGGACGCCGAGCGAGGATACTCGCAAGGCAATCGCGTCATTTCCGCTCTTATCGGGAGTCTCGTCGGCAGTGCGCTGATCGGGTGGTTGATAGACCATTGGTTCGGCACTGGCCCTTGGGGACTGATCGTGTTGCTGTTCCTCGGGATAGCGGTCGCGTTCAGGCAGATCATTCGAATTTCAGGCGAACGCCCGGAGTAACCGGGCGTTTGTCGTATCAAGACGGCAGGGATTCCACGTGGCGGCAGAACAGGGCGGCAAGATCGATCCGATGCACCAGTTCCTGATCGAGCCGGCGTTCGGCTCGCACTGGATCGTAGGTGGCTATGACCTGTCGTTCACCAACTCCGCATTGTGGATGGTGGTGACGCTGGTCGCGCTTTGGGCGTTCATGATCGGTGGCATGAAGCGCGAGCTCGTGCCCGGTCGCTGGCAGATGGCGGTCGAGGGCTTCACCGGCTTCATCTCGGGCATGCTCGAGCAGAATGTCGGCCCCGGCGGCAAGCGCTTCGTGCCCTATGTCTTCTCGCTGTTCATGTTCATCCTGTTCGCGAACATTATCGGCCTGCTGCCGTTCGGCATCGTCCCCGGCGTGCATCCGTTCACCGTGACCAGCCACATGACCGTCACCGGCGTGCTGGCGCTGATCAGCTTTGCGATCGTGCTGCTCGTCGGCTTCGGCAAGCACGGCTTCCACTTCTTCTCGCTGTTCGTGCCGAGCGGCACGCCCGCGCTGATGATCCCGCTGATCTTCGTGGTCGAGCTGATGTCGTTCCTGGTGCGTCCGTTCTCGCTCGGTCTGCGACTGTTCGTGGCGATGACCGCAGGGCATATCCTGCTCAAGGTGCTCGCCGCGTTCGTGATTAACGGCTTGAACCTCGGCGGGATGTATATCGGTCTGGTGAGCGCGCCGAGCATGCTGCTGATGATCGGCATCACGCTGCTCGAGCTGCTGGTCGCCGCGATCCAGGCATACGTGTTCGCGTTGCTGACGTCGGTCTATCTGAACGATGCCGTAAACCTTCACTAAGTTTTCCATTACCTAACTGTTTTTCAAAGGGAATTTATCATGGACGCACAAGCAGCAAAGATGATCGGTGCCGGCCTCGCAGCGATCGGCATGGGCCTCGCCGCACTCGGCGTGGGCAACGTGTTCGCACAGTTCCTCGCCGGCGCTCTGCGCAACCCGGGCGCAGCCGACAGCCAGCAGGGCCGTCTGTTCATCGGTTTCGCAGCAGCCGAGCTTCTGGGTCTGCTCGCCTTCGTCACCATGATCATCCTGGTGTTCGTCGCCTAACCACTCGGTGATTTGGCCGGGCAACCGCGCCCGGCCGGATTAACGCAGGACAGACCAATGCCCCAGATTGCCCAGATAGCCGCCACCTACGCCTCGCAGATCTTCTGGCTGCTCCTCACCTTTGGCATCCTGTATTTCGGGATCGGGAAGGGAATGGTGCCGAAGATCGTGTCCAATGTGGACTCGCGCGAAGGCCGGATCGCCGGCGATCTGGCGGCGGCGGTCGCTGCCCGTGCGCAGGCCGATACGGTCCAGGCGAACTGGCAGGCCGAAATGGACGCGGCACGTACCGCGGCGCAGGCCGAAACCGCTGCCGCTGCGAAGCGTGCGGCGACGGCGTTCGAGCAGCAGGTCCATGCGGCCGATGCCGAACTCGCCGAGCGTCTGGGTCATCACGATCTGGCGGTAGCCAACGCGAAGGCCGAGGCGCTCTCGAACTTGCAAGGCGTCGCCGCCGAAGCAGCACAGCAATTGGCCGCCAAGGTCGCCGGCCTCCAGGTCAGCCTGGACGCGGCGACGGACGCGGTACGCAGGACGACGGCGCATGGCTAATCCAGATTCGGCCGCAAAGGTCATCCACGGCGAGGGCATGGCGCCCGAGGGTGCGATCGACAACCAGGGCCTCCAGGGTCACACGGCTGCGCCCGGCGGCGTCGAGCATGTGCCCGATCCGACCGCGCTCGGCCTGACCTCGACCGGCTGGGTTGCGGTAGCGATGATCGTCGTCATCCTGCTGATGATCTGGAAGAAGGTTCCAGGCATGATCGGCAAGATGCTCGACACGCGCATCGCCGGCATTCGCACGCAGCTCGACGACGCCAAGGCGCTCCGTGCCGAAGCCGAAGCGATCCGCACCGAATACGAGGCAAAGGCCAAGACCGCGCACGTCGAAGCCGAAGCCATGAAGGCCCACGCGCACCACGAAGCCGCGGCGATAATCGCCAAGGCGAAAGCGGGCGCCGAAGACCTCATGACCCGCCGCGCGAAGATGGCCGAGGACAAGATCGCCGCCGCCGAACGCACCGCGATCGCCGAAGTCCGCGCACGGGCGGCGGATGCTGCGGCCAAGGCTGCGGGTATCCTGATCGCCGAGCATCACGACGCAGCCGCCGACCGCATGATGGTCGACCGCTCGATCTCGGGTCTTAGCCGCCTGAACTGATCCTGTTCCTCTCCCCTCGGGGAGAGGAAGGGGCCCGCTGCAAAGCAGTGGGAAGGTGAGGGCACGCCCCTCCCACCGCCCATCATTATCGACGGCCGTCTCTTTCCGGGTTTCCGGCGGCCGAGTCTCCAATCTGAGCCCGTTGGAGAACATTCATGTCCTGGCTCATTCTCGCCGTCGCCGTCGTCACCGAAATCTGCTGGGCGCTCAGCCTGAAATGGGCGGCCACCGTCGCCACGTGGCAGGCCTCCAGCGTCCCGATCATCCTCAGCTTCGTCAACATGGGCCTGCTCGCGCTCGCGATGCGCGGGCTTCCCGCCGGCACCGCCTATGCGATCTGGACAGGCGCCGGCGCGATCGGCGTCATCATCGGCGGCGTCATCCTGTTCGGCGACAAGGTCAGCGGCATCCAGGCCTGCTTCATGGCCCTGACCGTCGTCGGTATCGTCGGCACCAAGGTCTTCGCCCAAACCTGACTCTCGTTGCCCGTAGGGCATGAAGAAGGTTGATTCACGCGAAGGCGCAAAGGCGCGAAGAGAAGGTGGGTTCACGCAGAGACGCGGAGCCGCGGAGGTTTTGCGGCTCGGGATGATGTACTGAGCAGCCACGAGTGGATGTAAGCCTTCGGCAGCTTTAGAACGAAGGCTGGGCAGCTCGAACCTTCTCTCCGCGGCTCCGCGTCTCCGCGTGAACCAGCTCCTCCCTTCTCTTCGCGCCATCGCGCCTTCGCGTGAACATCACTGCCTTCCGCTGGCATAACCCCCTCGCACTCCCTAGATTCCGCAGCGATGTCCTCCCCCAATTCCCCCGACCGGTTCAACGAAGACAAGTCCACATTCGCCGTCCGCGGCGGCGGTGAAGCGCCCGATCTCGCGGCCGGCGTGGCGGCGATCCGCAACGTGCTCGAGACGCTGCCGATCCGCCCCGGCGTCTACCGCATGCAGGACGCGCGCGGCGACGTGCTCTACGTCGGCAAGGCGCGTGCGCTGCGGAACCGCGTCGCCAATTACTGTCAGGTCGAGCGGCTGACGAAACGCCTCCAGCGAATGGTGTCGCAGACCCGCTCGATGACGATCGTCACCACCAACAACGAAGCCGAGGCGCTGCTGCTCGAATCGCAGCTCATCAAGCGCTATCGCCCCGCCTACAACGTGCTGCTGCGCGACGATAAGAGCTTCCCCTTCATCCTCCTCCGCGACGACCACGCCTTCCCGCGTGTCCAGAAACACCGTGGCGCGCGGCGGGCGAAGGGCAATTACTACGGCCCGTTCGCCAGCGCCGGGTCGGTCAACAACACGCTCAACGCATTGCAGAAGCTGTTCCTCCTGCGCAGTTGCACCGACAGCTTCTTCAAGACCCGCGACCGGCCGTGCCTGCTCTACCAGATCAAGCGTTGCTCGGCGCCCTGTGTCGGTCGCATCGACGAACCCGCCTACAACGAGCTGGTCGAGGACGCGAAGGCGTTCCTCGGTGGCAAGTCGACAGGTGTTCAGGCGAAACTCGGCGCGCAGATGCAGGCCGCTGCGGAGAACATGGACTTCGAACTCGCGGCGCTCCTTCGCGACCGTCTCCGCGCGCTCACCTTCATCCAGGGCACGCAGGCGATCAACGCGGAGGGCGTGGGCGACGCCGACATCTTCGCGATGGCGTGCAAGGACGGGCTGATCGGCATCCAGGCGTTCTTCATCCGCGGCGGCCAGAACTGGGGGCATCGCAGCTTCTTCCCGCAGCATACCAACGATGTCCCCGAGGACGAGGTGCTGACCAGCTTCCTCGGCCAGTTCTACGAAGAGGTCCCGCCGCCCAAGCAGATCCTGCTCGACCGCGAACTGACGGAAGGTGCACTGCTGGCGGAAGCATTAGGCGAACGCGCCGGCTACAAGATCGCGTTGCAAGTCCCGCAACGCGGCGATCGCCGCCGCCTGATGGACCAGGCCAAGCGCAACGCGATCGAGGCGATCGAACGCCGCCAGGCCGAATCCACCACGCAGGCCAAGCTGCTACGCGAAGTCGCCGACCTGTTCGACCTCGCCGAGCCCCCCGAACGCATCGAGATCTACGACAACAGCCACATCCAAGGCACCGCCGCGACCGGCGCGATGGTCGTCGCCGGCCCCGAGGGCTTCCGCAAGGGTCAGTATCGAAAGTTCAACATCAAGAACAAGGATACCGCGCCGGGCGACGATTTCGCGATGATGCGCGAGGTCTTCACGCGCCGGTTCTCGCGCGCGCAGGCCGAAGATCCCGACCGCGATTCAGGCGACTGGCCGGACCTGGTGCTGATCGACGGCGGCAAGGGCCAGCTCAACACGGTCAAGGCCGCGCTCGAAGAGATCGGCGTCGAGGACGTGTGCCTCGTCGGCATCGCCAAGGGCCCGGAACACGGCCGCGACGGCCGCGAGGTATTCCACATGCTCGACGGTCGCGAGTTCCAGCTCCCCGTCAACGCGCCGGTGCTGTTCTACCTCCAGCGCCTCCGCGACGAGGTCCACCGGTTCGCGATCGGCGTCCACCGCGACAAGCGCAGCAAGGCGATCGGCGCCAGCCCGCTCGACGAGGTTCCCGGCATCGGCCCGGCGCGCAAGAAGGCGCTGCTGATGCACTTCGGCACCGGCCGTGCGGTCCGCAACGCTAGTTTGCAGGACCTTCAACAGGCGCCGGGCGTGTCGGCCGGGGTGGCGCAACAGGTCTACGACTTCTACCATTCGCGCTGATCGGTGGGCGGCCTGCTACAGGAGCCGCTTGCTATCGTAAGGAAAAGAAACCCTATCTTCATTAACCTCGGATAGAGATGGTGCAGTGACCACGCCCGTCTTCCTGACTATCGACACCGAGTTCGCGTGGCGGCATCATGTCGCCGGGCTAGACTGCGACGCGATCTACGCGCGGTCGCTGGAGCCGGCTGGCGTGGGGCTCGCCTACCAGTTGGCCGAACTCGCACGGCACGATCTGAAGGCGTGTTTCTTCGTCGATCCGATGCCCGGCATTACCTTCGGCCTTGCCCCTATCCGTCGCATGATCGAGACGATCCTCGCCGCGGGGCAGGAGGTCCAGCTTCATCTCCATCCCAATTGGACCACCGCCGAGGCCGGCGACCGTGGCGCCGCGCACGACCGGTTCTCGCTGTTCGACTACAGCCTCGCCGAGCAGACCGATCTGCTCATGCGCGCCACCGAATTGCTGGTCGAGGCGGGGGCGCCGCATCCGATCGCCTTCCGCGCCGGCAGCTATGCCGCCAATGACGACACGTTGACCGCGCTCGCGGCACTCGGGTTCAGCTACGACAGCAGCCATAACGGCTCGGAAGCGCCGGGGACGAGCCGTATCTCGCTACCCGCGCATCAAATCTCGCCGGTCCGCCGCGCCCAGGACAAGGGCGTGATCGAGGTTCCCGTCACCGTGATCGAGGATCGGCGCGACAAGATCCGCACCTTCCAGCTTTGCGCGCTGTCGACGGGCGAGACCTACGATGCGCTGGAGCATGCCGCGGTGTCGGGGCATGCGGTGGTGACGATCGTCAGCCACGGTTTCGAACTGGCGAACCGGAGCGGCACGCGGCCCAATGCGGTCCATGTGCGGCGCTTCACGGCATTGTGCGGAATGCTGTCGGAAATGCGCGAGGTGCTGCCGACGCATCATTTCGCGGATCGGCCGCCGCTCGCGCTCGACCGCGCGGATACGCCGCTCGCGCCCGATCAGTTGCGGACCCGCTGGCGGCAGGCCGAACAGCTCTGGTCGAACTGGGTCGAGGAACGGCCGCGGTCGCGCGGGCTGTAATGGCAGATGGTGCGGCTCGGCGCCTGCCGCTGAAGTTCCAGATCGGCGCCCGGACCCTGGCGACCATTCCCCGGCGATTGGTGTGCGTGTCGTTTTCGCTCGATGCCGTGCTTGCGGCGACGCCACCGATCCTGCCGCCGCTGCCCGGTGACGCCGACGGTTATCTGGTGACGTCGTTGCCCGCAACGATGCTCGCCGGTCTCGACCGCCACGGCCTGCTCGCCTTCGTTCGGCAGCGCTATGTGCGGTATCATGTCGACCTCGCGGCGGGGGAGGCGGCGTGGCTCGCCGGCCTGTCCGGCAGCGCGCGGTCGGGAATCAAGCGCAAGGCCAAGAAGCTCGCCGCGGCAAACGGCGGTGCGCTCGATATCCGGCGCTATCACGATGCGGCGGCGTTCGCGGATTTCCACCCGCTCGCTCGCGCGGTGTCGGCGACGACCTATCAGGAGAAGCTGCTGGGATCGGGGCTGCCCGACGATGTGGCTTCGGTGCGTCATCTCGAGTCGCTCGCGGGGGAGGATAGGTTGCGCGCCTGGCTGGCGTTCATCGCCGGGGTGCCGGTCGCGTATCTGTGCTGCACGGCCGACGGCAAGTCGTTGTGCTACACCTATGTCGGGCATGATCCTGCGCACAACGAGCTGTCGCCGGGCGCGGTCTTGCAGGTCGAGGCGATGCGCGATCTGTTTGCGGACGGGCGTTTCGCGCGGTTCGACTTCACCGAGGGGGAAGGTCAGCACAAGCGGCAATTCTCGACCGGGGGGACTGCGTGCGTCGACGTGCTGTTGCTGCGGCCGACGCTGGGCAACCGCGCGACGGTGGCGGCGTTGCGCGGGTTCGACAGCGCGATAGCCCTGGCAAAGCGCGCCGCGACTCATCCGGCCCTGACGAAGCTGGCAAAGAAGATCCGCCGCTGATCTGCTCCCCTCCCTGGAAGGGAGGGGCTGGGGGGTGGGTAGGCCAGTTTAGGCCACGAACGTGATCACCCGCGGAACTCGACCCACCCCCAACCCCTCCCTTCCAGGGAGGGGGGAGAGGCACTTTTACCCTCTCCCTTCGGAGGTAGAGGCGTATAGCCCCCCCATGCACCTCCGCGCAGCCGCCATCGTCGTCGCCGTCCGCCAACATGGCGAGCATGGCGCGATCGTGCGGGCGTTGACTCGGAACGACGGCGTCCAGCCCGGCTATGTCCGCGGCGGGCGGTCGCGGGCGATGCGGCCGGTGTTGCTCCAGGCGAACGTCATCCAAGGCGAATGGCGCGCGCGGACCGGCGAGCAACTCGCTTCGCTCACCGCCGAGCTGGTCCACAGCCGCGCGCAGATGCACGGCGAGCCGCTTGCCGCCGGCGCGCTCGAATGGGCCACAGCGCTGACCGCCGCCGCGCTGCCCGAAGCGCAACCCTATCCGCAGATCCACGACGCGCTGGACGGGGTGCTCGGCGCGATCGAGGCGGCGCCATCGGCCCGCGGCTGGGCGGCCGCGCTGGTCCGATACGAATTGCTGATGCTCGCGGAACTGGGGTTCGGTCTCGATCTGGATCGGTGCGTTGCAAGCGGCAATGAGGACGATCTGGGCTTCGTCAGCCCCAAAAGCGGCGCGGCCGTCTCGCGCGGGGCGGCGTTCGGCTATGAGGCCAAGCTGCTCAGATTGCCGCCATTCCTCCTGAGCGGCGGCGAATCGGCTTGGCCCGACATCTTCGATGGCCTGCGACTGACCGGTCATTTCCTCGCCCGCGACATCCTCGTCGACCGTCGCGCCGACCCGTTGGCGGCACGCGACCGGCTGGTCGATCGGCTCAAAAGGGCGGTTGCGTGAGCGCGCCTCGCCCGGCAAGGGGCCGCGCAGGAGGAACGCACATGCCCTTGATCGCGATACTGGCCGGCGACGGCATCGGACCCGAAGTCACCGCGGAAGCGCGGCGGGTGCTCGATACGCTCGGCCTCGACCTCAGCTACGAAGAGGGCCTCGTCGGCGGCGCCGCGTACAAGGCCGCGGGGCATCCGCTGCCGCCCGAAACGCTCGACCTCGCCCGCCGTGCCGACGCCATCCTGTTCGGTGCGGTCGGCGATCCGGACTGCGATGCGCTCGAACGCCAGTTCCGCCCCGAGCAAGCCATTCTCGGCCTGCGCAAGGATCTCGGCCTGTTCGCCAATTTGCGTCCCGCCAAGCTGTTCGCGGGCCTCGAGGATGCCTCCGCGCTCCGTCCCGAGATCGCCCGGTCTATCGATATGGTCATCGTCCGCGAGCTGACCGGCGACGTCTATTTCGGCGCGAAGGGTATCCGCACCACCGCCGATGGCCTGCGCGAAGGCCATGACGAGATGCGCTACGACGAGGCCGAGATCGCGCGCATCGCCCGCGTCGGCTTCGAGACCGCACGCACCCGGAAGGGCAAGCTGCTCTCGGTCGACAAGGCCAACGTGCTGGAGACCTCGCAGCTCTGGCGCGACGTCGTGATCGAGGTCTCTGCCGACTATCCGGACGTCGCGCTCAGCCACATGTACGTCGACAACGCGGCGATGCAGCTGGTGCGCAACCCCGGCCAGTTCGACGTGATCGTCACCGGCAACCTCTTCGGCGATATCTTGTCCGACGAGGCGTCGATGTGCGCAGGCTCGATCGGCATGCTCCCGTCCGCCGCGCTCAACGGCTCGAACAAGGGCATGTACGAGCCGATCCACGGCAGCGCGCCCGACATCGCCGGGCAGGGCAAGGCCAATCCGTGCGCGGCGATCCTGTCCGCGGCGATGATGTTGCGCCACTCGCTCGATCTGCCCGAAGCGGCCGACCGGATCGAGGCTGCGGTCGCGGCCGCGATCCTGAAGGGCGCGCGCACGCCAGATCTCGGCGGCACGCTGTCGACCTCGGCGATGGGCGATGCCATTCTCGCCGAACTCGGCTGAGCTTGTGATAGCCGACCTTCTCGAACTCGCGGTCGTCATCCCCACATTCAACGAGAAGGCCAATGTCGCGACGTTGATCGCCAAGCTCGACCAGGCGCTGGCTGGGCAAAACTGGGAGGCGATCTTCGTCGACGACGACAGTCCCGACGGTACCGCCGACGCCGCCCGCGAAATCGCCCGGCTCGACAAGCGCGTGCGCGTGATTCAGCGGATCGGCCGCCGCGGGCTGTCGTCGGCGTGCATCGAGGGGATGTGCGCTACCGCCGCGCCAGTCGTCGCGGTGATCGACGGCGATCTCCAGCACGACGAGACGCTGTTGCCGGCGATGCTCGATTTGCTGAAAAACGAAGAGACCGACGTGGTGATCGGCTCGCGCTTCGTCAGCGGCGGCTGCACCGGCGAGTGGGACAGCGACCGCGTCGCCAAGTCCGCGCTCGCCACCAGGATGTCGCGCCGCGTGCTGAAATGCGACCTCAACGATCCGATGAGCGGCTTCTTCATGATCCGCACCGATATCGTCCGCCGCCTCGCGCCGTCGCTGTCGGCGATCGGCTTCAAGATCCTGCTCGACCTGCTTACCGCGTCGCCGACGCCGCTTCGCTTCGTCGAAATCCCCTACACCTTCCGCTGCCGCACCGAGGGCGAGAGCAAGCTCGATCACGTGGTCGCGATGGAATATCTGATCGCGATCTACGACCGGATGTTCGGACGCGTCGTGCCGGTGCGGTTCGCGATGTTCTCGGCGATCGGGGTACTCGGCGTCGGTATCCACATGGCGGTGCTGACCGCGCTGTTCCTCGGGTTCGGGGCAAATTTCGTGGTGGGCGAGATCGTCGCGACGCTCGCCGCGCTGACGTTCAACTTCTTCCTCAATAACGCGCTGACCTATCGTGATCGGCGCTTGAAGGGGTGGCGGCAACTGGTCGACGGTTGGGTCTCGTTCGCGGTGATCTGCTCGGTCGGTGCGGTCGCCAATGTCGGCATCGCGGCGTTCCTGTACGAGATGCGCGACGGCGCCTGGGCGGCGTCGGCGCTGAGCGGCGTGCTGGTCGGCGCGGTGTGGAACTACGCGCTGTCCTCGAAATTCACCTGGGGCCGGTACTAAGGGGGAAGCCTGCTCCCCTCCCTTCCAGGGAGGGGAGAATGACGGCCGCCGGAACAGGGGCATACACCCGCAAGGCTTGTCCCTGGGCTTGTCATCGCCGCTCCCCACCGGCAAAGCGGCGCGCATGAAGCGCAAGACCGGCCAGGATCGTTCGATCACCCAGAATTGGCGTCCCGCGACGCGCGCCATCCGCGGCGGCACCGCCCGCAGCGAATATGGCGAGACGTCGGAGGCGTTGTTCCTCACCTCGGGCTATTGCTACGACAAGGCGGGCGACGCCGCGGCGCGCTTTGCCGGCGAGCAGGAGGGGATGACCTATTCCCGCCTGCAGAACCCGACCGTGCAGATGCTCGAGGAGCGGATCGCGCTGCTGGAGGGCGCCGAGGCATGCCGGACGATGGCGACCGGCATGGCGGCGATGACCGCCGCTCTGCTGTGTCAGCTCCAGACCGGCGATCACCTCGTCGGCGGCCGTGCGGCGTTCGGCTCGTGCCGCTGGCTCACGGACACGCTGCTGCCGAAGTTCGGGATTGCCACGACGATCGTCGACGCCCGCGATCCGCAGGCATTCCTCGACGCGGTCCGGCCCGAAACGAAGGTGTTCTTCTTCGAGACGCCCGCCAACCCGACCATGGACATCGCCGACCTGACTGCAATCTGCGCCATCGCGCGCGAACGCGGCATCACGACGGTGGTCGACAATGCGTTCGCGACGCCGGCGCTTCAGCGGCCGATGGAGTTCGGCGCCGACGTCACCGCCTACAGTGCGACTAAGATGATGGACGGGCAGGGCCGCGTACTCGCTGGCGCAGTCTGCGGGACCGAGGATTTCATAACCAACACGCTGCTGCCGTTCACGCGCAACACCGGCCCGACGCTGTCGCCGTTCAATGCGTGGGTGGTCCTCAAGGGCCTCGAGACGCTCGACCTGCGCATCCACCGCCAGTCCGAGAACGCGATGAAGGTCGGCGAATTCCTCGAAGGCCGCGTACCGCGCGTGCTGCATCCCTTCCTGCCAAGCCATCCACAGCACGAACTGGCAGAGCGCCAGATGGACGCGTGCGGGCCGATCTTCGCGTTCGAAGTCGAGGGTCGCGAACAGGCGCACGCACTGCTTGACGCGCTGGAGCTGGTCGATATCTCGAACAACATCGGCGATTCGCGTTCGCTGATGACGCATCCGGCATCGACCACGCACGCCAGCGTCTCGCCCGACAAGCAGATCGAGATGGGCGTCACCGAGGGGCTGCTGCGGATCAACGTCGGGCTCGAGGATGCGCAGGACGTGATCGACGATCTCGACCAGGCGCTGAGGCAGGCGGGTCTATGAAAGCGCTGTTCCCCAACGCGGCGACGACCGATGGGGTGACGGTGCGCGTGTCGGTCAGCTACCTCCCCGAACAGTCCGAGCCCGAGCGCGGCCGCTGGTTCTGGGCCTATCACATCCGCCTCGAGAACGAGGGCGACGAGACCGTCCAGCTGCTGACCCGCCACTGGGTGATCACCGACGGTCGCGGTGCGCGTCATTCGGTCGAGGGCGAAGGCGTGGTCGGCGAACAGCCGGTGATCGAACCGGGCGCGAGCTTCGACTATGTCTCGGGCTGCCCGCTGGCGACGCCGTCGGGCGCGATGCACGGCAATTACCGCATGGTCCGCGAGGACGGCGCGATCTTCGACGTCGAGATCCCCCGCTTCTCGCTGTTCGCCCCCGCGGTGCTGCATTGAGGAGCCCGCGATGAAGCGCACGCATCTTCCGCTCAACGGCCTGCGCGTCCTCGATGCGGCAGCGCGGCATCTGTCGTTCACGCGTGCTGCCGACGAACTCGCGGTGACGCCGGCGGCGGTCGGGCAGCAGATTCGTGCGCTGGAGGATACGCTGGGCGTCGTCCTGTTCCGGCGTACCACGCGCGGGCTCGAACTGACGCCTGAAGCAGAGGCCGGCCTCGGCGCGCTCCGCGGCGGGTTCCTCCAGTTCGAGGAAGCCGTCCGCGCGATGCAGGCAGGGCAATCCTCCAAATCGCTGACGATCGCCGCGCCGCGCGACCTGACCGAGAAGTGGCTGATGCCGCGCCTCGCGCAGATCGCCGAAGCCGATCCCGAACTGCGGTTCGTGTTGATCACCGCCGACGAGAATGTCGACTTCACCGAAGCCAATCTCGATCTCGCGATCCGCTGGGGCGATGGTCCCGGCGAGCATGAGGGCGAGGCGCTCGAATCTGAGGGCATGGTGACGATCGCCAAGCCCGGCACGGATAGCGACTCGGTGATCGCGTGGTCGGGTGAGGATGGCGTAGCGCTGGTCCGCGTCACCGACGCCGGGCTCGCGATCGATGCCGCAGCGGCAGGTCTCGGCCGTGCGACGGTGCCCGAACTGCTCGCCCGCCGCGATCTCGCGCAGGCCCGCGTCCGACTGATCGGCGAGTCGCAGCCGTCAAAGGGGGGGTACTGGCTGGTCGCGCCCCTTCCGCAGTGGCGCCAGAAGAAAGTCCGCGCGCTCGTGGATGCCCTGACCGCGTGAGGCAACCCGGACGCAGACCGCGGCGGGCCGGCGTATCGCCGGTGCTGAAGACGCGACGGCTGCGGTTGCGGCCGCTCGTCGAGGGCGATGCGCCCGCATTGCACCCGATGCTCGCCGATGCGGAGCTGATGGCCTATTCCGCCGATGGCCCGCTCGGCAGCGTCGATGACGTCCGCACCTACCTCGCCGAGGAGGCCGCGCCCGGCAACCAGCGCACCTGGGCGATCACCCGCGCCGGCGACGACCGTGCGATCGGCTGGGTCTCGGGGAGCGAGGCCGATGGGGCAGGGGTGACCGAGATCGGTTTCATCCTGGCGCGAGAGGCCTGGGGGCGGGGGATCGCGCGCGAGGCGGTGTCGGCGGTGATCGATCGTCTGTTCGCGGAAGGGCGCAAACGCGTGTTCGCCGACGCGGATACCGAGAATACTGCATCGATCCTGTTGCTGGAGCGGCTGGGGTTCCGCCGCGAGCGCCTGCTGCGCGACGAATGGGAAACGCATCTGGGGTTGCGCGACAGCCTGATCTACGGACTGTGCGCGGATAGCTGGCAGGCCGCCGGGCGGGCTTAGTCGCCGCTGCCGTTTCCACGGGTCCCACCACCCCGGCGAAGGCCGGGGCCCAATTGGCAAGGTGGATATAATGGAGCGGTGTCCTCCGTTAGCAGCGTTTCCCAATTGGGCCCCGGCCTTCGCCGGGGTGGTGCTTTGATCTGAGACTTAAGCCTACCGCGCCGCCAGCAGCGCCAGCGCCCGCCCCATAAGCCCCGCGAACCGCACCTCGTTCACCGCGTCATCCGCCCGGTGCCAGTTCCCGGTGGCGGCATACCAACGCCCGTCCTTCGCCTGCACCAGGTAGTTCAAGCTCAGCACCCCGGGCTCGCCGCCGCCCTTGAACCCGACATAGCCAAACCGCTTGGCGATCGCCGGATCGACCCCCGCGTTCACCGCCAGCACCGCCCGAGTCGTTGCATCAGCGCCGCGCAACCGATCCAGCAGCCCCGCCATCGCCGAGGGACTCGCGAACCACTCGACGCTGTCGATCGCCACCGGCTTGCCTGCGAACACGGTCGGATCCAGCTTAGTCGTCGCGATCTTCACCGCATTGTCGACCAGCAACGCCCGCCGCTCGTCCACCGAGCCCGCGATCCACGCCTTCATCAATGCCGGATCGCCCTTCAGCGCGAACATCTCGCGGGTGGTCATCACCGGCACGCTGCCGGCCCCCGCCTCCGCCATCGCATCGACCTTCGCGCGTCCGAGCGTGGTCAGCAGCGTATCGGTCGCGGTGTTGTCGCTGATCGAAATCATCATCGTCGCCAGCGTCTGCACCGTCGCCGGCGATCCCGCGGGCCAGGTCTGCAACACGCCGGAGGGGAGGGACGGCGCCCCGACCTTGACGACATCCGCCCAGTGCCGCTCGTCCGCCGCCACCTGTCGCGCCAGCTCGGCCAGCACCCACAGCTTGAATGCCGACCCTAGCGGTGCGGCGACATCGGCCCGGTATTCGAGGATCGGTTCGGGCTTG
The DNA here is from genome assembly GCF_014358075.1 of Sphingomonas albertensis. GTDB lineage: Bacteria > Pseudomonadota > Alphaproteobacteria > Sphingomonadales > Sphingomonadaceae > Sphingomonas > Sphingomonas albertensis. The sequence continues at coordinate 21,942 of NZ_JACONT010000044.1, forward strand.
CCGTTGCCAAGCGCGTAAAGCCCGAACCCGCTGGCCCCGGGCAGCGCGCGAAACTCGGCTTCGAGCTTGGCCAGGCTGTCGTCACGCGGGGCCGTGCCGGTAATCAGCAACCCGGTCGCGGCATGCGGCGCGGCAGGGTCGATCACGAGGCGGACACTCGCGGTGCCGCGCGCGTACCCGACGGTGAGATCCGCCGACCATGCCGAGGTCGCGGTCAGCGTCTCGATCTTTTGCGGCGCACCCAGCGTCGCCTTCAGCGTCTCGGCGATCGTCGCGAATTGCGCCTTCGGCACCTTCTCGCGAAAGCTCGCAGCGAAATAGGCGTCATACGCGCCGCGCCCATCGAGGATCGCGACCAGCGCGTCCGCCTTCGCCCGCAACGCCGGGTCGGCCACATTCTGCGCCGAGGCCCCCACCGGCAGCAACGCCATCAGTACCGCCATCAGCCAGAGTGCGAGCCTACGCATCAGTTCTTCAGCTTCCAACCCGTCTTCAGCAGCCGATAGCATAGCACGGCCAGCGCCAGATCGATCATCAGGATCACGATACCGCCGATCATGACCGGCGAGTCGGCGATCCCCAGGAACCCGTAGCGGAAGCCGGATATGACATAGAAGAATGGGTTCGCATGGCTGAACGCGCGGAACGCCGGCGCCAGCTTGTCGACCGAATAGAACGTCCCCGACAACAGCGACAGCGGCGCGATCACGAAGTTGGTCACTGCGGCGGCATGATCGAACTTGTCCGCCCAGATCGACGTCAGCACGCCCAGCAGCGCGAGGAACACCGCGCCCAGCAATCCGAACCACACGATCGCCAGCGGCGCGTGCGGCGTCACGTGCACGCCCGGATACAGCGCCATCGCCGCCCACACGACGATCCCGACGATGATCGCGCGGGTCACGGCGCCGCCGACCAGCGCGGCGAGCAACTCACCCGTGGAGAGCGGCGGCTGGAGGTAGTCGACGATCGTCCCCTGCATCTTGCCCGCGAGCAGCGAGAAGCTCGCATTGGCGAACGCCGGGCCCATCATCCCCTGCGCGATGATCAGGCCCGGCGCGATGAAATCGGCGAACGCGACGATCTGTCCGTCGACCGGCACCGGGCTTTTCGCGCCCGTTGCGATCGTGAACACGATCAGAAACAGGAGCGTCGTGATCGCCGGCGCCCACACCGTCTGAAGCTGCACCTTGAAGAACCGGCGCACCTCCTTGATATAGAGGGTTCGCAGTCCCTCCCAGTTCACGCTCTTTATGACGGGAACGCCGGGGGCGGAGTGTACCGCCGAATGGATTTCACCGATTGGGGGCTGGCTGCTCATACGGGTTGCGGGTAATCGCTGCCGCTGCCGCCCGCAACCCGGCTGACGAAGACTAAGGAACGAACATGTCCTGGACCGACGAGCGCATCCAGACGCTCAAGACGATGTGGGAGGCCGGCCAGACCGCCAGCCAGATCGCCGAAGCCCTGGGTGGCGTCAGCCGCAACGCCGTGATCGGCAAGGCGCACCGCCTCGAGCTGCAGGCGCGGCCGTCCCCAGTGAAGCCGAACGATCCCGAGGCGAAGGCGGCAGCAGCAGCAGAGGCGTCGGCCTCGATCGCGACCCCTGCTCCCGAGCCGGTCGAAGTCGAAGCGCCCAAGCCGGCGCCCGTCGCGCCGCCCGTCGCCGCTGCGCCGAAGCCCGCCGCACCGGTCGTGGCCGAGCCGGTCGTCGACGAGCCCGAGGACGACGAAGACCAGGATGAGGTCGCTCCGGTTGCCGCGCCCGTCCGCGCGCCGCAGCCGATCCTGCGCTCGGTCGGTCCCGGCGGCTTCCTGCGCCAGGCTCCCGGCGAACAGCAGCCGCCGAGCACCCCCGCGCCGCCGCGTCGTCTCGTGCCTGCCAAGCCGTCGCCTGAAATGGCGAACAAGACGAGCCTGCTCGAACTGAACGACCGCATCTGCAAATGGCCGCTCGGCCATCCCGGCGAGCCCGACTTCCACTTCTGTGGCAAGGCGGTGAACCCCGGCTTCCCGTATTGCGTCGATCATTGTGGCCACGCGTACCAGGCACAGCTGCCGCGTCGCGATCGCCGTCCGACGCCACCGCTACCGTTCGGCGGTCCGCGACCGAGATAACCGGCATACAGATCACTCGGCGATTGAACGGTCTTTGCGAACAGGAACCACCCCGGCGAAGGCCGGGGCCCAGTTGGAAAGGTGGGAATAACGAGGCGCAGTCTGCAGTTGGCAACGTTCCCCAACTGGGCCCCGGCCTCCGCCGGGGTGGTTCGTATGGCGGGGGGCGGCACCCTCACCTTGTTCTCCCGCGAAGGCGGGAGCCCAGTCTGTTTCCCCGCCTTCGCGGGGAAACAGGGGCCTGAAGCCAACGTGCTCAGCGCCGGACCATGCTCTTAGGTCACGGTAGGGCGACAGGGGCGGGCATGCCTTCGCAACACGCCCGTCATCCTGACGAAAGTCAGGACCCAGGATACCGAGCGGCGACGTATTTGGCTCTGGGTCCTGACTTTCGTCAGGATGACGGATTGGGTGGATCATTCTCGGGGCACCGAGTGCGCAAAAGAAGAAGGCCGCTCCCTCGTGTGAGGAAGCGGCCTTTTTCATATCACGCTAGCCATGGGCAAAGCCCATGTCGTCGGACGCGGCGAGCCGCGCCGGCCGGGCTTGGGCGAGTCCTGCGCCAGCTTGGCGCAGGCCGCCCTGCGCCTCAAAACCTAAACGCAGCCGTTGCACGCAGGCTGTGCCAGCGGAAATCGTCGAAGCTGCGACGGAAGTCCGTCCCCGATGCGTTGCCGCGCGTGAAGGGGCCGCCGGTCGGGCCGCCCGCTGCGCGGACGCGATAGTCGTTGTCCTGATACTGGTGGTACTGATATTCCAGACCGACCGAGAAGTTGCGACCCAGCTTCTGCTCGATGCCGCCGCCACCGACGATGCCCCATTCCTTGCTGCCACCATTGGTGGTGAAGGTGTTGGCGGTGTTGCCGGTCGTGAAGCTGTTGTCGATGTTGGCATAGCCGACGCCGAACGTGCCGTAGAACAGCGTCGTGTTCGCCGCATAGCCCAGGCGACCGCGTGCCGATGCTTCCCACTTCAGGTCGCGCGTCATCGTGTAGAAGGCAGGCGTGGTGCTGAACGCCGAGACGCTGTCGCTGATCTCGTTCTTGCCGAACTCGCCGACCACGCCGACCACGATGTTGCCGCGCTGGTAGTCCGCGCCGACGCGTGCCGAATAGCCGATGCCGTCCTTGTCGCTACGGCAGCCACGGCCACCGACGGCAGGCGCGGTGTTGCTGGTCGCGCGGCCGTTGCAGAAGCCCGGCGAAAAGGCGTTGGCGACGGTCGCAGTCGAGATGGTGTCACCGAAGACGCCATCCAGATTGCGATCGAATGCGATCGACTCGCCATTGTCGTTGGGCTGCACGTCATAGCCGAACGAGCCGCCGACATAGACGCCGCTGAACGGCGCATCGTCGGTCATGTCCTGTGCGGCGGCAGGCGCCGCGAACCCCAAAGCGGCAACGCCTGCAAGCGCTACCATCATCGTCTTAGTCATATTCACTCCCGGAAACTTCATGACAGGTTTTTCATAAACGGCCGATCGCGGAAAATTATGCAGCGAGCACAACAATCCGCGTCGATGTGGCTTTCTCGCAACAGGGAGAACAAACAGAGCCTGTGGCTTTGTCCAACGCGTCCGGCTAGGCTCGCGCCATGGCTGAAGATCTGTTCGCGTCGCCCTCGACGCCCGGCGCCGGCAAGACCGCCGCCAATACCTATGATGCCTCCTCGATCGAGGTGCTCGAAGGCCTCGAACCCGTCCGCCGCCGCCCCGGCATGTATGTCGGCGGCACCGACGAGCGGGCGCTGCATCACCTCGCCGCCGAAGTGCTCGACAACGCGATGGACGAAGCGGTCGCCGGCCACGCGACGCGGATCGAGGTCACGCTGGAGGCGAACAATCGCCTGACGATCGTCGACAACGGCCGCGGCATTCCGGTCGACCCGCATCCGAAGTTTCCCGACAAGTCCGCGCTGGAGGTGATCCTCTCGACGCTCCATTCGGGCGGCAAGTTCGCGGGGAAGGCCTATGCGACGAGCGGAGGCCTGCACGGCGTCGGCATCAGTGTGGTCAACGCGCTCTCGTCCGACACCGTCGTCGAGGTTGCGCGCGACCGCCAACTTTACCGCCAGCGCTTCGCCAAGGGGCAGACGCTCGGACCGATCGAGCATCTCGGCCCGACGCCCAACCGCCGCGGCACGAGCGTCGCCTTCACGCCCGACACCGAAATTTTCGGCAGCGAACTGAACTTCAAGCCGCAGCGACTCTACAAGCTCGTCCGTTCGAAGGCGTATCTCTTCGCCGGGGTAGAGATCCGCTGGCACTGCGCGCCCGACTTGATCGGCGACGATACGCCTGCCCAAGCCGTGTTCCAGTTCCCCGGCGGCCTAGCCGATCACTTGCGCGACCAGATCGCCGGCCGCGAATGCGCGACCTCGGACTTCTTCTCGGGCTCGCAGGATTTCCCGAGCGCGAACGGCGAGACGCAGGGCCGCGTCGAATGGGCGGTCGCATGGCCGCTCTGGAGCGATGGCTCGTACAGCTGGTATTGCAACACCATCCCGACCCCCGACGGCGGCACGCACGAACAGGGCCTTCGCCAGGCGCTGGTCCGTGGGCTACGCGCGTTCGGCGACCTCGTCGGCAACAAGAAGACCAAGGATATCAGCGCGGATGACGTCATGGTCGGCAGCGAGCTGATGCTGTCGGTGTTCATCCGCGAGCCGCAATTCCAGAGCCAGACCAAGGATCGCCTGACCAGCCCCGAAGCCGCCGGCCTCGTCGAAAAGGCGGTGCGCGATCATTTCGACCATTTCCTCAGCCACAACATGGAGCGCGGCAAGGCGCTGCTGAACTATGTGCTCGAGCGGATGGACGAGCGCCTGCGCCGCAAGCAGGAGCGCGACGTCAAGCGCAAGACCGCGACGTCCGCGCGTAAACTCCGACTCCCCGGCAAGCTCACCGACTGCTCCGCCAACTCGCCCGAGGGCACGGAGCTGTTCATCGTCGAGGGTGATTCGGCCGGCGGCTCGGCAAAACAGGCGCGCGACCGGAAAACGCAGGCGATCCTCCCGATCCGCGGCAAGATTCTCAACGTCGCATCCGCCACCAGCGCCAAAATCTTCGCCAACCAGGAAATCGCCGACCTGACGCTGGCGCTAGGCTGCGGCACCCGGAAGGACTGCACGCCGGATACGCTGCGCTACGAACGCATTGTCATCATGACCGACGCCGACGTCGACGGCGCGCATATCGCGACGCTGCTGATGACGTTCTTCTTCCAGGAAATGCCCGAACTGGTCCGCCGCGGGCACCTCTACCTCGCCCAACCGCCACTTTACCGCCTGACCGTCGGCACTAAGAGCGTCTATGCGAGGGACGACGCCCACCGCGCCGAACTCGAGCGCACCGTGTTCAAGGGCAAGAAAGTCGACGTCGGCCGCTTCAAGGGCCTCGGCGAGATGAACCCGAGCCAGCTCCGCGAAACCACGATGGACCCCGCCACCCGCGGCATGCTCCGCATCACCCTCCCGCAAGAGTATGAAGAGCGGGCGCAGGTGAAGGACCTGGTCGACCGACTGATGGGCAACAACCCAGCCCACAGGTTTGCCTTCATCCAGGAAAACGCCGGCCGCATGGACGAGGAAGCGATCGACGCCTAGCGCAAATCGTATTGACAATTTAAGCCGGGGGGCTAAATGGAGATCACGTTCGATCCAGATAAGGACGCGGCGAACATCGCCAAGCACGGGCTGTCGCTGGCTGAATTTCGCGGGTTCGATAACGATCCGAGCATCTATGTCGATGATCGGCACGATTACGGCGAAACCAGGTTGCTGGCGCGCGGCCGGATCGGCGGCCGAGGATATTGCGTCGTCTTCACGGTTGCGAGCGCCGTCGCGCGGGTCATCAGCTTTCGCAGGGCGCATGAGAAGGAGATGAGACGGTATGAGTAAGGGCCCGCCACCGCCGGATTATGACGACAATCCGATCTGGACCGATGAGATGATCGCCGCAGCCCGGCCAGCGTCCGAAATGCTGCCGCCCGAGGTCGCCGCGCTACTGGTCCGTCGCCGCGGGCCGCAGGCCGCGCCTACCAAGAAGGCCGTGACCCTGCGCCTCGACCCCGACGTGCTCGACAAGTTCAAGGCCACCGGCCCCGGCTGGCAGTCGCGAATGAACGAGGCGTTGCGGCAAGCTAAAGTCTGACACGATAGCGCGCCCGCCGAGGTTGACGCGTCTCCCCCTGCGTCCGTATTAGGCGTTCCGGGCGGCCAGTGGGTCGCCCTTCTCGTTTCGGAAAGGAAGCGCTTGTGACCATCACCCCGCTCATGCCCGTCTACCCGCGGTGTGGCGTGCGTCCGGTCCGAGGCGAGGGCGCGTACCTCTATGGCGAGGACGGCCAGCAATATCTCGATTTCGCCAGCGGCATCGCGGTCAACGCGCTCGGCCACGCGCATCCGCACCTGACCAAGGCGATCGCCGATCAGGCCGCGACGCTGATGCACGTGTCGAACCTGTACGGCTCGCCCCAGGGCGAGCATCTCGCGCAGCGCCTCGTCGACAACACATTCGCCGACACGGTGTTCTTCACCAACTCGGGCGCGGAAGCAGTCGAGTGCGCGATCAAGACCGCGCGGCGCTATCATTTCGCCAACGGCAATCCGCAGCGCCACACGCTGATCACGTTCGACACCGCATTCCACGGGCGCACGCTCGGAACGATCTCGGCGACCAACCAAGCGAAGATGCGCGACGGGTTCGAGCCACTGTTGCCGGGGTTCGCCTATGCGAACTTCAACGATCTCGAAGGCGCGCTCGCGCTGATCGACGACAACACCGCGGGCTTCCTGGTCGAGCCGATCCAGGGCGAGGGCGGCATCCGCCAGGCGAGCCACGAGTTCCTCACCGGCCTGCGGAAAGCGTGCGACGAACACGGTCTGCTGCTGGTCCTCGACGAGGTCCAGTGCGGCTATGGTCGGACCGGCAAGTTCTTCGCGCACGAACTGTACGGCATCACGCCCGATATCATGGCGGTCGCCAAGGGTATCGGCGGCGGCTTCCCGCTGGGCGCGTGCCTTGCGACCGAGGAAGCGGCGAAGGGCATGGTCGCCGGCACACATGGCTCCACCTATGGCGGCAACCCGCTGGGGATGGCTGCGGGCGAGGCGGTGCTCGACGTGATGCTGGAGGACGGTTTCCTCGACAACGTCACGGCGATGGGTGATCGGTTGCGGCAGGGGCTCGAGCAAATGATCCCCAACCACGATCACCTGTTCGACAGCGTCCGCGGTACCGGGCTGATGCTCGGGCTAAAGCTGAAGAGCGACAGCCGCGCGTTCGTCGCGTTCGCGCGTGATCACCACAATCTGCTGCTGGTATCGGCGGGCGAGAACGTCATCCGCATCCTGCCGCCGCTGGTGATCGACGAGAGCCACATCGCCGAGTGCATCGACAAGCTGTCGACCGCCGCGCGGGTGTATGTGCCGGCTGCCGACGATTGATTTAAATCCTCCCCGCACGCGGGGAGGGGGACCATGCGAAGCATGGTGGAGGGGGATCGCCCCGCAGCACGGCACCCGTGGAGGTCCCCCTCCACCACTTGCTTTGCAAGCGGTCCCCCTCCCCGTGCCGGGGAGGATATTATGACCCGCCATTTCCTGAATCTCACCGACGCCGGAGCCGACGGCATCGCCGCGATGCTCGCCGACGCACTCGACCGCAAGGCGGCCCGCGCCGGCTTCCCCAAGGGCCGCGCCGACGCCGACGCGCCGCTCGCCGGCCACACGCTCGCGATGGTGTTCGAGAAGAGCTCCACCCGCACCCGCTTTTCGTTCGACATGGCGATCCGCCAGCTCGGCGGCACCTCGATCGTGTCCGACGGCGGCTCGATGCAGCTCGGCCGCGGCGAGTCGATCGCCGATACCGCACGCATCCTGTCGGGCTATGTCGACGCGATCATGATCCGCACCGACGATCACGCCAAGATCGAGGAGATGGCGCATTACGCGTCGGTTCCGGTCATCAATGGCCTGACCGACGCCTCGCACCCGTGCCAGATCATGGCCGACCTGCTGACGATCATCGAGAGCGGCAAGGCGCTGCCCGGCCTCAAGGTCGCGTGGCTCGGCGACGGCAACAACGTGCTTGCCTCGATCGTCGAGGCGGCCGGGCTGATGCAGTTCGATGTCGTCGCGGCTTGCCCGCAGGGGTATATGCCGACCGAAGCCGACGTGGCGCTGGGCAAGGGCCGGGCGCGTATCGTGTCGACGCCGCGCGAGGCGGTCGAGGGGGCGGACATCGTCGTCACCGATACCTGGATCTCGATGGGGCAGGCGCATGCCGAGACCAAGCTCGCCGCGCTGACCCCGTATCAGGTCGACGCCGCGCTGATGGCGCTGGCCAAGCCCGACGCGAAGTTCCTTCACTGCCTCCCCGCGCACCGCGGCGAGGAGGTGACGCCCGAGGTGATCGACGGCCCGCAGTCGCTGATCTGGCAGGAGGCCGAGAACCGCCTGCATGCGCAGAAGTCGGTCCTCCGCTGGTGTTTCGGCCAGATCGGCTGAAGGGGCAGCGGTAACACGCCGTTTACGCCAGCTGCCCCCCCCCGTCATCCCAGCGAAAGCTGGGATCTCCCGGTTCGAGCCGCGACGTCCGCCAACGGGGATACCCCAGCTTCCGCTGGGGTGACGGCTATGTGTCGGGTTGACCCACCGTCCTCACGCCCCATCTTCTTACCGATGAACGACCCCAACATGACCGATCTCGACCGCGCGCTGGCCTTCGCGATCCCGGCGCGCAGTGCCCGCGGCCGGATCGTCCGGCTCGGCACCGCGCTCGACGAAGTGCTCGCCGCGCACGCCTATCCTCCTGCGATCGAGAAGCTGCTCGCCGAGGCGCTGACGCTCGCCGCGCTGATCGGCTCGACGCTGAAGGACGCCAGCGGTCAGCTGACGATGCAGACGCGCACCGACAACGGCGTCGTCCAGCTGCTCGTCTGCGATTACCGCGGCGGCGAGGTCCGCGGCTACATCGAGTACGACGCGGACAAGCTCGCCGAAGCCCCCGCCGAGCCGTCGCTGTTCGCGCTGTTCGGCGCCGGTTACCTCGCGATCACCTTCGACATGGCGAGCAGCAACGAGCGCTATCAGGGCATCGTGCCCCTCGACGGCGACACGCTGTCTGAGGCCGCACAGAGCTATTTCACGCAGTCCGAGCAGATCCCGACGATGATCCGCACCGGCATGGCGAAGGGCCCGGACGGTCGCTGCATCTCCGGCGGCCTGTTCCTCCAGCATCTTCCCGAGGGCGAGGATGGCCGCGAGCGGCTCCACACCAAGCTCGATCACCCGGAATGGGAGCATGTCGCCACGCTCGGCAACACGATGGGTGCGGACGAACTGACCGACGCGACCTTGCCGCTGGAGACCTTGGTATGGCGGCTGTTCAACGAGGAGGAGGACGTCCGCATCTTAGCGGATATCCCGATCGTCCGCGGGTGCCGCTGCGATCCGGACTATATCGAGGGCGTGATCTCGAAATTCCCGATCGAGGAACGGCGCTTGATGGCGGACGAAACCGGCTTCATCGTCGTCGACTGCGCGTTCTGCGCAAAGAAATTCCCGGTGCCGGTGGAGGCGTAATACCCTCTCCCTGCAGGGGAGAGGGAGGGGCCCGCGACGCAGTCGT
>NZ_JACONT010000045.1 GCF_014358075.1 Sphingomonas albertensis
GCACCATGTATATAATGGGGCCGCTTTTCTTGACCCTGGGTCCTGACTTTCGTCAGGATGACGTCGGTGGGTGAGCATTACGGGGGAGGGTGGTATGACGGAGGCAGAGTGCAGGGCAGCCCCCTCCGCCCCATCCCAAGCCCCCAAAACCAACATACCCCAGACGGGAATTGATGTTCCGCCCCGTCCGCGCCTATAGGCTCCCTCAACTCCCCTACGGAAAACGAGGTTTCCCACATCGTGGCCAAGACCCCCCCACCAGCACGCGCAATCGCCGAACCGCCGATTACGAACCGCGAACGACCGGCCGAACCAAAGCCGTACGAGGCGTCGAAGGACGAACTGCTCGAAATGTATCGGCAGATGCTGCTGATCCGCCGTTTCGAGGAAAAAGCGGGCCAGCTCTATGGCTTGGGCCTGATCGGCGGCTTTTGCCATCTGTATATCGGCCAGGAAGCGGTCGCCGTCGGCCTGCAGTCCGCGCTCAACGGCGAAACCGATTCGGTGATCACCGGCTACCGCGATCACGGCCACATGCTCGCCTACGGGATCGACCCGAAGGTGATCATGGCCGAGCTGACCGGCCGCAATTCGGGTATCTCGAAGGGCAAGGGCGGGTCGATGCACATGTTCTCGACCGAGCATAAGTTCTACGGCGGCCACGGCATCGTCGGTGCGCAGGTGTCGCTCGGCACCGGCCTCGCGTTCAAGCATAAATACTCGAACGACGGCGGCATCTGCATGGCCTATTTCGGCGACGGCGCCGCGAACCAGGGCCAGGTGTACGAGAGCTTCAATATGGCCGAGCTGTGGAAGCTCCCGATCATCTTCGTGATCGAGAACAACCAGTACGCGATGGGCACCAGCGTCAACCGCGCCTCTGCCGAGGACCAGCTGTATCGCCGCGGCGAGAGCTTCCGCATTCCCGGCATCCAGGTCGACGGCATGGACGTGCTCGCGTGCCGTGGTGCTGCCGAGGAAGCGCTGGCCTGGGTTCGCGCGGGCAAGGGCCCGGTCATTCTCGAGATGAAGACCTATCGCTACCGTGGCCACTCGATGTCCGATCCGGCCAAGTACCGTACGCGTGACGAGGTCCAGGCGGTTCGCGACAAGTCCGATCCGATCGATCACATGAAGAAGCTGCTCGACGCGCAGGGCGTGACCGAGGCGGACCTCAAGTCCCTTGAACAGGAAATCAGGAAAATCGTGAACGAAGCCGCCGATTTCGCCGAGCAGACCCCGGAGCCGGATCCCGCCGAGCTCTACACCGACGTTCTGGTGGAGAAGTACTGATGGCGATCGAGATCAAGATGCCCGCGCTCTCCCCGACGATGGAAGAGGGCACGCTGGCCAAGTGGCTCGTCAAGGAAGGCGATAGCGTCAAGTCGGGCGACATCCTCGCCGAGATCGAGACCGACAAGGCGACGATGGAGTTCGAGGCGATCGACGAAGGCACGATCGGTTCGATCGCCGTCGCCGAGGGCACCGACAACGTGAAGGTCGGCACCGTCATCGCCACGATCCTCGAAGAGGGTGAGAGCGCGAGCGACGCCAAGGCTGCCAAGCCCGCCGAGGCACGCTCCGGCGATGCGGCCAACGCCGCGCCGAAGGAAACGCCTTCGGACGACAAGGCACCGCCGGTTCCCGAAGGTGCCTCGCCCGCAAAGGCCGAGAGCGGCACGCAGCAGCTCGTCGCGTCGGCCGAGAAGGTCGGCATCTCCGACCCCGCGATCCCCGAGGGCACCGAGATGGTCAAGACGACCGTCCGCGAGGCGCTGCGCGACGCGATGGCCGAGGAAATGCGCGAGGACGATCGCGTCTTCGTGATGGGCGAGGAAGTCGCGCAGTATCAGGGCGCGTACAAGGTCACGCAGGGGCTGCTCGACGAGTTCGGCGACCGCCGCGTGATCGACACGCCGATCACCGAATACGGCTTTGCCGGCATCGGTGCGGGCGCGGCGATGGGCGGCCTTCGCCCGATCGTCGAGTTCATGACCTTCAACTTTGCGTTGCAGGCGATCGACCACATCATCAACTCGGCCGCCAAGACCAACTACATGTCGGGCGGCCAGATGCGCTGCCCGATCGTGTTCCGCGGTCCCAACGGCGCGGCGTCGCGCGTGGGTGCGCAGCATTCGCACAATTTCGCGGCGTGGTATGCGAGCGTGCCCGGCCTGATCGTGATCGCGCCGTATGACGCGGCGGACGCGAAGGGCCTGCTCAAGGCCGCGATCCGCACCGAGGATCCGGTCGTGTTCCTCGAGAACGAGCTGATGTACGGTCGCAGCTTCGACGTTCCCAAGCTCGACAACCACGTCCTGCCGATCGGCAAGGCGCGGATCGTCCGCGAGGGCAAGGACGTCACGATCGTCAGCTACTCGATCGGCGTCGGCATTTCGCTCGAAGCCGCCGAGAAGCTCGCCGAAGAGGGCATCGACGCGGAGGTCATCGACCTGCGCACGCTGCGCCCGCTCGACACCGAGACGGTCCTGAAGAGCCTCGCCAAGACCAACCGCATGATCATCGTCGAAGAGAATTGGGCGACCTGCTCGATCGCGTCGGAGATCGTCTCGGTGGTGATGGAGCACGGCTTCGACGACCTCGACGCCCCGGTGCTCCGCGTGACCAACGAAGACGTGCCGATGCCCTACGCGGCAAACCTCGAAAAGCTGATGCTGGTCGATGTCGCGAAGGTCGTGACGGCGGTCAAGAAGGTTACGTACAAGTGATCCCGACGCACCGGCCGGAACATCCGGCCGGTGCGCTCACGCTGCGTAGGTCGTGCAAACACTCGCTGTGGTACCGGGTGCCGTCGCGAGGACCTGCGTATTACGCTCGCGAACGTTGTACACGGACTCGGAACGCAGGGTCGGCGTACCGAAGAAGCGTGACGAGACCAGCGGCTGATACCGGTACGTCACCTCGACGAAGATCAGCGCGGAGCCGGGACCGGCGACAATCTTGCGCGTGCTGCTGCCCATGTAGGGAAGCGTGTTGTCGTTCTGGCCCTTGCCTTGCGTACCGTATTTTGGTTGCGAATCCGTCGTGTTCAGCGCGCCGGTGCAGCGTTGCCAGCGGATATACTGGCCGGAATTCGGGGCTTCCTTGCCGTTCGGCTCGACGCTGGAGACCACCACGCGCCCGTTTGCGTTGAAATCTATACCGCCACCGATGAATTTCGCGCTTAGCAATGCCTCGTTGACGTCGGATTCGTCGATCGAGTCGCGGACGCGTGCGACGTTGTCGGAGATGGCCGTGGAGATCTGGTTTACGCGCATCACCGCGACCGCCATGTGTGTGATCTCTGCGCCGGCTAGTCCGAACGTGAGCAAGACCGGTGCCACGATCGCGAACTCGATCATCGCAAGGCCGCGAACGTCTGCTCGAAACCGGCGGGCAAGGGTTTGGAGACGGCTCATGTCACCTTGGTGCATATGTTCGTCGGCTCTGCGCGCGAGGTGAAGGGCTGGTTACGGATCACCGTCGTTGCGGCGACGCTGCGGGTCGGTCCCCAGGACAGCAGTGCGCCGACTGGGGTCAGGTTCGGATATGCAACGTTGACCGTGTAATAGACCACGTCGTCCGCGCTGCCGACGCCGGTATCGCCCGGCGTTGCGTCATAAACACCGTTGTTGTTCGCGTCTTCGAAACAGTCGCCAATATTGAACACCCCTTTGGGATCGGTGTCCGACGTGATCTTCTCCGGCTTGCCGACGTTCGAGAAGTTGTAATAGCGCCGGGTCGAGACCGTGACATATTGCGCGGGGACGACCGCCTGTACTTCGGATTTGATGGTCGCCACCACGTCGGCAGCCGTCTTGTTGCCGACCGTAACCTGTCGCGACGCTTTCGACAGCGCGCCCTGGACGACAGCGGTGACATACCCCTGATACCCTATTTCGAGGATTGACAGCAGCAGTCCGATAAGCACCGGCACGATGAGCGTGAATTCGACGATCGTCGCACCGCGCTTGTCCTGCCCGAGCGCGTGGAGCCTCGACGAGGTCGCGATCACTGGTTGATCCTCAACGACCCGATCTTGCTGCCGATTTCCTGGAACTTCGCGATCAGCGCAGGCGCGGTCGTGATACCGGAGGCCATAGCCGGCGTGGTGGCGCAGTTCTGCATGTCGGCGGTCAGCGTGGTCGAGAATGCGATGACATAGAGCTGAATGCCCTGACTCTTGGCCGCGTTGCAGGCCACGCGGAAGCGTTGGAGGTGCCGCTGTAACTGCTCAGCCGCGAGCTGCGTAGCATTGCCGGCTGATGTTCCAAGCACACGCTTGTCGCGCTCTTCGGCACCATAGGTCGTGTAGACGTTGAGGTATGGCGAAAGATCACCGTCGGTCATGAAGATCATGTATTTGCGAACGCTGAACCCACGCAGTTTCTTGGGATTGTCGGGATCGTTCTGATCGTTTGTTTCAGGTGTCGCCGATGCGAAGATACCGTCCGCCGAAATGAAGCGGGCGCCCCATATCACGCCGATATCGTGATAGGTGCCGCCCAAAGGCTTGAGGTTGTTGATGTACGACATGAAAGAGGGCTTGTCGTTATAGTATTCCTTCAACCGACTTGCGGCGCTCGCGCAATATTTTGACTCAGTATATTGAGAGCCCGTGCTGGAATTAAATTCAGCTTCGGGCCACCAAGGCGCCCAGCGACTGGAATCGGCGGTCGGCAACATGTTGACGTCGAGGTCCCATGCGCTGGCAGGCGCCGTCGTCGCGGATCCACCATCGATCGTGACATTGTCGGTCTGGCGCTCCTCGATACAGCCAGCCCAGCGTGATTTGCTGGTCGGATATGATCCGGGTGTGTTGACCAGTGCGCCCGTCTTAAACGACGATGTGTCCAGCGTGAGCTGGCCGTAAGTGGCGTAGGCGCCGTTCCATGTCGTTGTGATCGTTCGCGATTGATACGGAGCGCTGCTGCGAATGTAGTTCGGGTTCTCCGCGTAGACGAGCTTTCCGACGTTCACGGTCGCATTATAGGGCACGAACCCGTAACGGAGCCGGAGGTTGTTGGCATGCAGCTGATCCTGAGCGGATTGGAGCGTGTCGTAGAGTGATTCCGATGCATCGCGCAGGGCTTGCATCTTCGAACCATATTGTTCGATCTCGCCGCACGCGTCGTTTGGCCGGTTTGTCGGACAGTTCATCGAGCCCGACATGTCGAGCACCAGCATGATGTCGGTCCCGACGAAATCCTGTGTCGCGGAGCAACTCGTCGACAGGTTCAAGTTCGAGAAGCCGAATAGCTTCATGACCGTCGTGGGGATCGTCGTCGCCGCGGTAATCTTCACCGTGCCGATCGACGGTACGGTAACGACCGGCGTGAACGCAGCCGTGCCGAACGATGCCTGAGGGAAGTTGAAGTTGAAGTAATTCGTGGCCTCGGTTTCGACGGCGGGCGTCAGGGTGGTACCCGACAGCAAGCGCCGCGCCGCCAGCGATCCCGCATCGCACGCCTGCTGGAGCCGATCGCGCGCGACGTAAGCGCGTGCCATGTCCAGGCCCGACCCGACCATTGCGATCAACGGCATCATCGCGAACGCGACGATCATCAAGGTATTGCCGCGGACATCGGTACGCAGCCGCCCAAGAAAGGTCGTCGGCCGTTGTGGTCTTTGGCCGTGCTTGGCGCTCATGCTGTCCTGACTCGATGCGGGTAGTAAGGTGCGGTTGGGTTCAGACGGTATCGATCTTGTCCCTCCTTGCTCCACGACCCGGTAAGCGCTGCTCAAGGAACATGGTTATCAGGCTATTAACCGTGCCAACCGCTGATCGGTGGGGGTGCGGATCGGCCGGGCGCGCGCTATCGAGCCAAGCATGACCCGACCCGACCTCGATCGCCATTTGGCGCTCAGCTATGCCGACGCTGCGGTCCGCCCCGCGCTCGACGCCCTGTTCGCGCTCGACGATACGCTCGGCGCGATTCTGCGGACGACGCGGGAGCCGTTGGTTGGCCAGATGCGATTGACGTGGTGGTACGAGGCGCTGGGGCGGCTGGATGGTGCGCCAGCGCCGGCCGAACCCGTGCTGACCGCGCTACAAACGGTCGTGCTGCCGGCTGGGGTATCGGGGACGATGCTGGCGGCGATGACCGATGGGTGGGAGGCTCTGCTGGAGCCGGCGCTCGATGCCGCGGCCGTCGAACGGTTCGCGTGCGATCGGGGGCGGCGGGTGTTCGAACTGGCCGGCATGATCCTGTCGGTGAGCGATGCACGAATCGGTTTGGCAGGGGAGGGCTGGGCGATGGCCGATCTGTCACAGCGATTGAGCGACGCGCCCAGCCGCGCATTGGCGCGCGCACGGGCAGTCGAGGCGCTCGACGCGGCATTGCGGGGTCGCTGGCCGGGCAGGGCACGGGCGCTCGGGGCGATGGCGCTGTCGGCGCGGTTCGACGTGTCGGATTCACCGCCGCCACATGGCAGCCCGAAGCGCGTCGGGCGGTTGGCGTGGCACAGACTGACCGGATACTGACCAATCGCATGGGGATCGTCGCATCCGGGGCCTAGCGTGCAGGCTTGGGCAATGGGGGTGGCGGCGATGTGGCGGTATCTGGCAGGCGGGGCGGCGGTGATCGCGTTGATCGTCGCGGGGTTCATGCTGTTCAGCGGGAACGCGCGGCCAAGGCCGCTGCTGCCTGCACAACCGATATCGCAAGCGGGCGGCGCGGCGGTCCCAACCGATCCGCTACCCGATGCCGCCCCCGAAGCGACCGCCAAGACGCGCGAACAGAAGCGCTTCGATCGCTACGACAAGGATCGCGATGCGACGATCACGCGTGAGGAATATCTGGTCCAGCGCCGCAAGGCTTATGCGCGGCTGGACGTGGACGGCGACGGGAAGCTGTCGTTCGACGAGTGGGCAGTGAAGGCGACGACCAAGTTCGCCGACGCGGACCGTGACAAATCGGGCACCATGACCGCGCCCGAATTTGCCACGACCGCGGTCAAGCGGAAGGGACCAGCTCGGGTGAATTGTCCACCGGTTCAGGCTGTTGCCGAGGAGAGTTGAGCCACTCTGCTAGCGCCGCGCGGCCCCGATCGGTGTACATCCGCTTGCGATCGGTCTTCTTGGTCCGGCCGGGGATCGGCGGGAACAGGCCGAAGTTCACGTTCATCGGCTGATACGTCTCGGCCTCGGCGCCCCCGGTGATGTGTCCGAGCAGCGCACCGAGTGCGGTCGCATAGGGTGGCGGCGTCAACGTCTTGCCGGTGAGTTCGGCCGCCGCGAACAGCCCCGCGAGCATGCCGATCCCGCAACTCTCGATATACCCCTCGCACCCGGTGATCTGCCCAGCAAAGCGGATGTTCGGACGCGATTTCAACCGCAGCGTCTCGTCGAGCAGTTCGGGCGAGCGGATGAAGGTGTTGCGATGCAGACCGCCCAGCCGCGCGAATTCCGCATTCTCAAGGCCGGGAATGGTCCGGAACAGCCGCACCTGGTCGGCGTGCTTCAGCTTGGTCTGGAAGCCGACGATGTTCCACAGCGTGCCCTGCGCGTTGTCCTGGCGAAGCTGGACGACCGCGTGCGGCCAGCGGCCCGTCTTGGGATTGTCGAGGCCCACCGGCTTCATCGGGCCATAGCGTAGCGTATCGACGCCACGTTCCGCCATCACTTCGATCGGCATGCAGCCGTCGAAATAGGGCGTGTCCTTCTCCCAATCCTTGAACGGCGTCTTCTCGCCATCGACCAGCCCCTGATGGAAGGCCAGATACTGGTCCTTGTCCATCGGGCAGTTGATGTAGTCCTTGCCCTCACCCTTGTCCCAGCGCGACGCGAACCACGCCGTGTCCATGTCGATCGAGTCGCGGTGGACGATCGGCGCGAGCGCGTCGAAGAACGCGAGCGCCTCGCGGCCTGTCTCGGCCCCGATCCCCGCGGCAAGCGAGGCTGCGGTCAGCGGGCCGGTAGCGATGATCGTCGGGCCATCCGGAAGCGCATCGACGCGTTCGCGCACCAGCGTGATGTTCGGATGCCGGTCGATCGCCTCCGTCACGCTGTTCGAGAAATTGTCCCGATCGACGGCGAGCGCGGAGCCGGCGGGCACGCGGTGAATGTCCGCCTGCCGCATGATCAGCGAGCCGAGCGTGCGGAGTTCCTGGTGGAGCAGGCCGACCGCGTTGCTCTCCGCATCGTCCGAGCGAAAGCTGTTCGAGCAGACGAGTTCGGCGAGGCCTTCGGTCTGGTGCGCGGGCGTGCCTTCGCCGCTGCCGCGCATTTCGGAGAGGCGGACCTTGAGGCCGGCTTCGGCGAGTTGCCAGGCGGCTTCGGAACCGGCGAGGCCGCCGCCGATGACATGGATATCGTGGGTCATTCCGGTCAGATAGCGCGGGACGCCTGTCATGTCAGCGGTTGTCGTGCCAGCGGCGCAATCCCACTTCGCCTTCATGACTCACCCCACGAAGATCTTCACGATCGGCTACGAAGCCACGACGATGGCCGATTTTCTCCGCGCGCTGAAGGCGGCGGGGGTGGAGCGGGTGATCGACGTCCGCGCACTCCCGTTGTCGCGGCGACCGGGGTTTTCGAAGACGTCGCTGGCCGCATCGTTGCGCGAGGTCGAGATCGACTATGTGCATCTGAAGGCGCTCGGAACGCCGAAGCGCGGGCGCGATGCGGCTAAGAAGGGCGACGTGGCGACCTTGACCGCGGTGTACGACGGGCAACTCCAACTCCCCGAGGCGCAGGCACAAGCCGCGATCATGCTCGGGCTCGCCGCTGAGAAACCAAGCGCGCTACTCTGCTACGAGCGCGACCCGTGTCATTGCCACCGGACGCTATTGTTGCAGGCGGTGGGCGAGGGGGCCGAGGTGGTGGATCTGTTTACGTAGAGCCGCTCCCCGCGGGTACGTCATCCTGACGAAAGTCAGGATCCAGAGTAACCGGGGCACGACACTTGGCTCTGGATCCTGACTTTCGTCAGGATGACGGCTGGGCTGATGGCGGCAGGGTTGGGGCTGGCGTACGAAAATCCCGATGTTGCATTGCAGCACTCCCTACGCTAACGTATCCTTACTCGCTTGGACCCGGTGCAATTCCGGGTGGCTATTCCGGCCGCCGATCCGCCGGACAACGCAACGACGCCTTTATACCGAACCGCCCGCGCAATCGCCGCGGTTCTCGCGTCCTATGCGGATTTACACATGACATCACTTTCTCGTTACCGGGCCGAATGGTTCAGCGGCGCGACGGCCGCGCGCCGCGACGTTCTCGCCGGCATGGTCGGCACCTTCGCGCTGATCCCCGAGGTCATCGCCTTCTCGTTCGTCGCGGGCATCGATCCCGAAGTCGGCTTGTTCGCCTCGTTCGTGATCGGCATCGTCATCGCATTCGCCGGCGGGCGCCCCGCGATGATCTCCGGCGCGGCCGGCTCCGTCGCGCTCGTGGCGGCCGCGCTCGTCCACGCATACGGCCTGCAATATCTGCTCGTCGCGACGATCCTCGCCGGAGCACTCCAGATCGCCTTCGGGCTCGCCAAGCTCGACATCCTGATGCGGTTCGTCTCGAAGTCGGTCCATGCCGGCTTCGTCAACGCATTGGCGATCCTGATCTTCTCGGCGCAGGTGCCGCAGATGGTCGGCGTCAGCTGGCAGGCCTATGCGATGATCGCCGGCGGCCTCGCGATCATCTACCTCATGCCCCGGATCTCCAGCGCGATCCCGTCGCCGCTGATCTGCATCGTCGTCCTCACCGCGATAGCGATGTGGTTCCCGATGCCGCTGAAGACGGTCGGCGATCTCGGCCGCCTGCCGGACTCGCTCCCCTCGTTCGGGCTGCCGGACGTTCCCCTGACCTGGGATACGCTGCGGATCGTCGCGCCCTATGCGTTTGCGATGGCTGCGGTCGGCCTGCTCGAATCGATGATGACGGCCAGCGTGGTCGACGAGCTTACCGAAACCACCAGCTCGAAGGCGCGCGAGTGCACAGGGCTCGGCCTCGCCAACATCGCGGCGGGCGCGTTCGGCGGGATCGCCGGGTGCGGGATGATCGGGCAGACCGTCGGCAACGTCCGCTATGGTGGCACCGGGCGGCTCTCGACGATGGTCGCGGGCGTGTTCCTGCTGATCGTCATGGTACCGCTCCGGCCGTGGGTCGCGCAGGTGCCGGTCGCGGCTTTGGTCGCGATCATGATCATGGTGTCGATCAGCACCTTCTCCTGGGGCTCGCTCCGCGACCTCGCGCGGCACCCCAAGATGTCGAGCGTGGTGATGGTCGCGACCGTCGTCGTCACCGTCGCGACGCACGATCTGTCGCTCGGCGTCGGCGTCGGCGTGCTGCTCAGCGGCGTGTTCTTCGCGTGGAAGGTCACGCGGATGATGGACGTCGCGATCGAGCACGACGTGGCAAGCGACACGCGTATCTACCGGGTAAGCGGGCAAATCTTCTTCGCCAGCGCCGACATTTTCGCCGACCGGTTCGACCTGCGCGAGACGGCCCGCGCCGTCCGCGTCGACCTGACCAACGCGCATCTCTGGGACGTCACGGCAGTCGCCGCGCTCGAAGATGTCGTCGGCAAACTCCGCCGCCACGGCCGCGAGGTCGAGGTCATCGGCCTCAACACGGCGAGTGCCACGCTGGTCGATCGCCATGCCCCGCTGATGATGGACCCGATCGGAGGCTAGTGCTCGATCTTTGGGGCGGGCGAGAAATACGATGCTGTACGCGCCGCCCCGACGCCCTACTTCGAGGGGGATGACGAACCTTCCAGATACCGGCGCCGTGTCGCTCACGCATCTCCAGCGGCTCGAGGCCGAGAGCATCCATATTTTGCGCGAGGTGGTGGCCGAGTGCGAGCGCCCGGTGATGCTCTACAGCGTAGGCAAGGATTCCGCGGTGATGCTGCATCTCGCGCGGAAGGCCTTTTACCCGTCGCCACCGCCTTTCCCGCTGCTGCACGTCGATACGACGTGGAAGTTCAAGGCGATGTATGATCTGCGCGACCGGATGGCGGCAGAGAGCGGCATGGAACTGCTCGTCTACAAGAACCCCGAGGCTGAGACGCGCGGGATCAACCCGTTCGATCACGGCGCGCTCCACACCGATATGTGGAAGACCGAGGGGCTCAAGCAGGCGCTCGATCTCCACGGCTTCGATGCGGCGTTCGGCGGCGCACGGCGCGACGAGGAGAAGAGCCGCGCGAAGGAACGCGTCTTTTCGTTCCGCGCCGCGCATCACCGCTGGGATCCCAAGCAGCAGCGCCCCGAACTGTGGAACCTGTACAACGCGCGAAAAGCGAAGGGCGAGAGCATCCGCGTCTTCCCGATCTCGAACTGGACCGAGCTCGACGTCTGGCAATATATCCAGCTCGAGGACATTCCGATCGTCCCGCTGTATTTCGCCGCGCCGCGCCCCACGGTCGAGCGCGACGGGATGCTGCTGATGGTCGACGACGATCGCTTCCGCCTCGAACCCGGCGAGGTGCCGGTCGAGCGCTCGATCCGCTTCCGCACGCTCGGCTGTTACCCGCTGACGGGTGCGGTCGAGAGCGAGGCCGACAACCTGTCCGCAGTGATCCAGGAGATGCTGCTGACCACCACCAGCGAACGCCAGGGCCGTGCGATCGACCGCGATGCGGGCTCGGCGAGCATGGAGAAGAAGAAGCAGGAGGGCTATTTCTGATGGCTACGCGCACGCAGGAGTCCGCCTATCAGGTGCAGGACATCATCGCCGAGGACATCGACGCCTATCTGCTCCAGCACCAGCATAAGAGCCTGTTGCGGTTCATCACCTGCGGGTCGGTGGATGACGGAAAATCGACGCTTATCGGGCGCTTGCTCTACGATTCTAAGATGATCTTCGAGGATCAGCTCGCCGCGTTGGAGAGCGATTCGAAGAAAGTCGGCACGCAAGGCCAAGAGATCGACTTCGCGTTGCTGGTCGATGGTCTCGCCGCCGAGCGCGAGCAGGGAATCACGATCGACGTCGCCTATCGCTATTTCTCGACCGAGAAGCGCAAGTTCATCGTCGCCGATACGCCGGGGCATGAGCAATATACGCGCAACATGATCACCGGGGCGTCGACCGCGGATCTCGCGGTGATCCTGGTCGATGCGCGCAAGGGTATCCTGACGCAGACCAAGCGCCACAGTTATCTGGCGCACCTGATCGGCATCCGGCACCTCGTGCTCGCGGTGAACAAGATGGACCTCGTCGGGTACGACCAGGCGACCTACGACCGGATCGTCGCGGATTATGCGACGTTCGCGGAGTCGATCGGGATCGCCGGGTTCACGCCGATGCCGATCTCCGGCTTCAAGGGCGACAACATCACCGCCCCGAGCGCGAACACGCCCTGGTATGACGGGCCGACGCTGATCGACCATCTCGACACGGTGACGCTCGACGTCAGCGAGGATCAGGCGGGCGCGTTCCGGATGCCGGTGCAGTGGGTCAACCGCCCCAATCTCGACTTCCGAGGCTTCTCAGGGCTGGTCGCGAGCGGATCGATCGCGCCGGGCGATCCGGTGCGCATCCTGCCGGGCGGGCGTACCTCGACGATTGCTCGGGTCGTCGCGTTCGGCGGTGATCTGCCAGGTGCGGTTGCAGGGCAATCGGTGACGCTGACGCTCGCGGACGAGATCGACTGCTCGCGCGGCGACGTCATCGTTGCTGCCGAGTCGCCGCCCGAGGCTGCCGATCAGTTCGAGGCTACCGTCGTGTGGATGGCAGACGAGGAGATGCTGCCGGGACGTCCCTATTGGCTGAAACTCGCCACGCAGACCGTGACGGCGACGGTTCAGCAGCCGAAATACCAGATCAATGTCAACACGATGGAGAGACTTGCTGCCAAGACGCTCGAACTGAATGCGATCGGTATCGCCAACCTGTCGACCGATCGGCCACTGGTGTTCGAGCCCTATGCGGACAATCGACAGCTCGGCGGGTTCATCCTGGTCGACAAGATCACCAATGCGACGGTCGCGGCGGGAATGCTGCATTTCTCGCTCCGACGCGCGCAGAACGTGCACTGGCAGGCGACCGATATCGGCCGCGAGGCGCACGCCGCGCTGAAGAACCAGAAGGCGGCGGTGCTGTGGTTCACCGGCCTGTCGGGAGCGGGCAAGTCGACGATCGCCAATCTCGTCGAGATGAAGCTCGCGCGGATGAACCGGCACACCTTCCTGCTCGACGGTGACAATGTCCGCCACGGATTGAACCGCGATCTCGGCTTTACCGATGCGGACCGGGTCGAGAATATCCGGCGAGTCGGCGAGGTCGCCAAGCTAATGACCGATGCCGGGCTGATCGTGATCACCGCGTTTATCTCGCCGTTCCGCGCCGAGCGCGAGATGGTGCGGCAGATGATGGCGCCGGGCGAGTTCATCGAGGTGCACATCGACACGCCGCTCGCGGATGCCGAACGGCGCGACGTGAAGGGGCTGTATGCGAAGGCGCGGGCGGGGAAGCTCGCCAACTTCACCGGGATCGACTCGCCCTATGAGGCGCCGGCCAACCCTGAGATCCGGATCGATACGATCGGCATGACCCCCGACGAGGCGGCGGATGCGATCGTCGCGATGCTGATCCCATGAGCGGCGCGATGACCGACGGCGAACTCGCCGCGCATCTGGCGGAGACGGCGGGGCGGTTGCTGCTCGAAGTTCGGCGATCGGGCGTGTTCTCGCCGGGTGCACTCGGCAAGGCGGGCGACGAGACCGCAAACGCGTTCCTAGTCCATGCGCTGCAGGATGCGCGCCCGAACGACGGGCTGTTGTCCGAGGAGCGCACATGCGACGGTACGCGGACGGATATGTCACGCGTGTGGATCGTCGATCCGGTGGACGGCACGCGCGAATATGGCGAAGCGCGCGACGACTGGGCGGTGCATGTCGCGCTCGCGATCGATGGCGTCGCGACGGTCGGTGCGGTCGCGCTGCCGGGACTGGGCTTGGTCCTGCGCTCGGACCGGCCCGTACCGGTGCCGCCACCGGGCTATCCGCTACGGATGGTCGTCAGCCGGACGCGGCCCGCGCCCGAGGCGGTGAAGGTCGCGGAGGTGCTCGGGGCGACACTGATCCCGATGGGGTCGGCCGGCGCGAAGGCGATGGCGGTGGTCCGGGGCGAGGCGGACATCTACCTCCACTCCGGGGGCCAGTATGAATGGGATTCCGCCGCGCCGGTCGCAGTCGCGGCGGCGTTCGGGTTGCACTGCAGCCGGATCGACGGCTCGCCATTGGTGTATAATTGTCGGGATGTCTACATGCCCGACCTGCTGATCTGCCCGGTCGCGCTGCGCGATCGGGTGATGGCAGCGATGGCGGCATAAACTTCCGTGCGATCCTCTCCCGCCGTGGGAGGTGGCGCGAAGCGACGGAGGGGGCGGTGAAGGAAACCGCTGTTGCGCGTCCTCCCCCTCCGTCAGGCTGCGCCTGCCACCTCCCCCTTGCGGGGGAGGATCGTAAGGCCGCCCCTTACTGCTGCGGTTCGGCGTCGTTCTCCACCGGCACTTCATCGCGCGTCACGCGCGCGGTCATCCCCGTCGCATCCGCATCGTCGAGCATCTGCTCGTCCGGTGCGATCGGCTTCTCGCGCGGCGGTTCGACCACGGCCGGCGCAGGCGGAGCCGCTTCGACCGGTGCAGCCTCGACCGGGGCAGGCGCCGCCTCGGACTCGGTCACGCCGGTATCCTCGACCATGTTGGTATCCGTCGGCGGCTGTTCGGGCTCGGAGCTCGAACAGCCGGCCATCGCCATCGCGGCAAGCAGGCCTCCGGCGATGGCGGTACGGGTGCGGGTGGACATCGTCATGGCGTTTCTCTCAGCGAGCGGCGATCGTCTGGCGTGCGGTGCGCGCCTCGACCTTGGAAGCGAGGATGCCGTCCCAGTCGTAGGGATCGGCGCGGAAGTTCATCTGGCCGTTGCCGCTGGCAAACGCGGTCCAGTAGAGCAGATAGACCGATACCGGCTTGACCAGGGCTGCACGGACCGTGTCGCCCTTGGCGACCGCAGCGGCCACCATCTCGGGCGTCCAGCTCGGGTCGCCCTTCAACAGCAGGTTGGCAAGTTCGGCAGGTTTTTCAAGGCGTACGCAGCCATGGCTCGAAAGCCGACTGAAGCTGGCGAACTTGGCTCGGCTTGGCGTGTCGTGCAGGTAGACCGAATAATCATTGGCGAAATCGAACTTGAACCGGCCGAGCGCGCTCTGGTCGCCGGCCTGTTGCTGCAACCGCGTCCCGCCGATCACCTTGAAGCCGTTACGCTTGAAGTACCCCGGGTTCGCCTTTTCCTTCGGCCACAACTCCTTCGTCGCGATCGAGGTCGGCACGTTCCAGGGCGGGTTGATGACGATGCTGTGGATCGTCGACGACAGCATCGGCGTCTCATCGCCGGGACGTCCTGTGACTGCGCGCATCGACTGCACGGGGGTATCGCCGTCGAACACGGTGAGCACAGCGGCGGCGATGTTCACCTGAATCCGGTCGCGCGGCAGGTCCTGCGGCAGCCAGCGCCAGCGCTCCATGTTCGCCATGATTTGCCGCACGCGATCCGTCGCCGACACGTTCAGCGCGGCCAGCGTCTGGGTCGAGACGATGCCGCTGGGGTTGAGCCCATAGCGGCGCTGGGCACGGCGCACCGCATCGAGCAGGCCGGCGTCGAATTTGTCGCCGCTGGTCGAGACGTCCTTGTCCTCGGCCGCGAGCCGCTTGCGGAGCGCGATCACCCGCGGGCCGGTCGCGCCGAGCGTGAAGTCCGGTCCCGAAGCGAGCGGCGACCAGCCCCCCGCAGCGGCGATCGAACGGTAGTTCTGGAGCCCCTTGCGAAGGCCGTCATAGCCCGCATAGGGCGGCGGCAAGGACGCGAACCACGCCGCGATCCGGTCTTGCCGCACGGCATCGGCGAACGCAGGCGTCGGATCGTACGCGGGCGGGCGCAGGCCCCAGTCGCGCTGGAAATCGGCCTCGCTGAGACGACCAGCATGGACCGCGCGCGCATGGTCGAGCGCAGCGCGGACGAGTTCGTTCTTGGTCGGCGCAGTGGTCGACGCGGTCGCGGCGGACTTGAGGCCCTGCGCGACGATGTCGCTGTTGAGCAGCTTGTCGAGCAACGTCGCCTGCGCATCGCTCAGCGGCGGCACGGTGATGACCGGCGGGGCCAGCATCGGCGCAGCCATGGGGCTGGCCGGGGCGACCGTCGGCGTTACCGGCGGGGGCGTAACCTGTTGTGCGGCCAGCGGCGTTGCCATGAGCAGCGGCATCGCGGTCGCTGTCGCGGCAACCGCGATCGCCGACCGGATCATACCGGCCTTCACTCGTCCATCATCCAAACCGCGCGCCATACTCATCCTGTCTAACCGTATCTCGTCGACGCTTTCGCACGACGTAGCTCTCCCTTAGCTGAACCGGAGTCGCTAAGCATCGCCAATCGGGCCGATTTCGCCGGTTGGGGCCTAAGCCGCGGATTTTTCCTGCCGGGCGAGCACCTCATACGCCATCACCGCGGTCGCAACGGCCGCGTTGAGGCTGTCCGCCTTGCCGAGCATCGGAATCTTGACCAGAACGTCGCAGGCTTCGGCCATCTCGGGCGGCATGCCCTGCGCTTCGTTGCCGGTGAGCAGGAAGGTCGGGCCGGTGTAGGTGGCGGAGCGGTAGTCGGTATCCGTATCGAGGCTGAGCCCGACCAGCTGGCCGGGCCCGTTGCGCAGCCACGCGTGAAAAGGCTCCCACTCCGTCTTCACCACAGGGATCGTGAACAACGCGCCCATGCTCGCGCGCACCGCTTCGACCGAGAAGGGGTCGACCGACTCGCCGATCAGGATGAGGCCACCAGCGCCGACCGCATCGCCCGTGCGCAGGATCGTGCCGAGATTGCCGGGATCGCGCAGCCGTTCCGCGACCAGCCAGATGCCGGCGCTGTTGCGGTCGAGGTCTTCGAGTTTCGCATCGAACTCGTCGAACACGCCGACCACGGCTTGCGGGTTATCCTTGCCCGACAGTTTCGAGAGGATATCCGGCGTGGTCTGGATCGACTCGCCGCCCGCCTCCTCGACGTCCATCGACAAAGCGTGGACCAGCGGATGGTTCGCGCTGGCCGCCGCATAGAACAAGGTGCGGGGCAGGCGGCCCGTCTCGCGCGCCTCGGTGAGGATGCGCAGGCCCTCCGCCAGGAACTGTTTGGCCGCACGCCGATGGCGCTTGTCGCGCAGGTCGCGGACATATTTGATCAGCGGATTGGAAAAGGCGGTTATCTCGCGGGGCATCTAGCTCCCCTTCCGCTTGCGGGAGGGGTTGGGGGAGGGGTTTGTAAACACGACGTCGCTCATGCCCTCCCCCGACCCCTCCCGCAAGCGGAAGGGGGAAGAACGTCAATCCTCGCCGAACTTCGCCTCGACCAGTTCGGCGAGCGCGGCCACCGTATGCTCGGCGCCATCGCCGCGCGCGCTGATCGTGATCGCGTCGCCCATCGCGGCGCCGAGCATCATCAGCCCCATGATCGAGGTGCCGGTGACGTGATCCGACCCGTCCTTGGTCACGCGCACCTCGACACTATGCGTCGAGGCGAGCGTCACGAACTTGGCGCTGGCGCGCGCGTGGAGCCCGCGGCGGTTGGTGATCTGGACGGTGCGCGAGACCTCGCTCACGCCGCAGCCTCGCCGAGAACCTCGGAGGCTACCGAAATATACTTGCGGCCCGCCTCACGCGCGGCCGCGACGGCAGCGACGACGGTCATCGATTTGCGCGCCGACCCGAGCCGGATCAGCATCGGCAGGTTCATGCCCGCAATCACCTCGATCCGGCCCCGCTCCATCAGCGAGATGGCAAGGTTGGAGGGCGTGCCGCCGAACAGGTCGGTCAGCACGATCACCCCGCGCCCGACATCGACCGCCTGGATCGCGGCGGCGATATCCGCGCGCCGCTCCTCCATGTCGTCGTCGGGACCGATCGCGATCGGCGCGACGCGCTCCTGCGGGCCGACGACGTGAATCATCGCGCGAACGAATTCTTCGGCCAATCGACCGTGCGTTACCAGAACAAGGCCGATCATGTCAGCGTTTCATACTCATAAGACGACCGGTGATCCCTCGAGCGCATCCTGCGGTGCGGCCCCTAGGTCGCGGTGGTCAACACTGGGGGAAAAACCCGCTTCGCGCAACCGTCGGCCGATCCGTTCGGCGACATGAACCGACCGGTGTCTCCCTCCGGTACACCCAATCGCGACCGTCACGTACGACTTGCCTTCCGCCCTGTAGCGCGGGAGCAACAGCATCAGCAGCTCCTCGATCCGACTCACCGCCGCCTCGTACGCGGGATCGGCCATGATGTAGGCGGATACGTCGGCATCCAGCCCAGTGCCGGGGCGAAGGTCGTGATCCCAGTGCGGATTGCGCAGGAACCGCATGTCGAACACGAGGTCGGCGTTGCGTGGCAGTCCGCGGGCGAATCCGAACGACCGGATCGACAGCGTCGGCTCGCCGAGACGCTCGCCAGAGAAATTGGCGCGGATCTGTTGCGCGAGTTCGTTAGCCGACATCTCGGTCGTGTCGATCAGCCGGTTCGCCCAGTCGCGCAGTGGCGCGAGCAGATCGCGCTCGCGGCCGATGCCGTCGATCGCGGGCCGGTCCAGCGCGAGCGGATGGCGTCGCCGTGTCTCGGAATATCGCCGCTCAAGTTCGGCGGCCGAGCAATCGAGGAACAGCGTGCCAATCTCGAGACCGTGGCGATCGCGGAATTCGCGAATCCGGCGAACGATCCGCTCGGGGTCGAAATCGCGGGTACGCGCGCCGATGCCGATCGCGAGCGGCTGCGAGTCGTCGGGCGAACCCTCGGGAATCGGCGCGTCGAGCAATCGGTCGAGCAACAGCAGCGGAAGGTTGTCGACGACCTCCCAGCCGAGATCCTCTAGCGTCTTGAGGACGGTCGATTTGCCCGCCCCGGACATGCCGGTCACGAGCAGGATGTCCTTTGGACGGGTCATTCTAAAGGCTCCGGATTGCGCAATGCGAGTTCGACCTTGATCGGGGCGGACGCTTCGAAGGGGGCGACCGCGAACTGGCGGACGTCGATCCCCGCGATCTTCCGGGCACGGCGTTCGGGCATCCGCTCGATCGCGCCGTCGACCCGGACGAGCAGGCCCACCGGAACGTCGTCGACATGCGTCATGGCAAGGATGCCGATGCCGCGGACTTCGATCCGGCCGGCGATCGTCGTCGGCGCCCGCGCGAGCAGGGTTTTGCCCGAGCGAACCACCAAAGTCTGGTCGTCGCTGACGAGGATCGCGCCACGGTCGATCAGGCGCAGCGCGAGGTCGGACTTGCCCGATCCCGACGCGCCCTCGATCAGCACGGCAAGCCCGTCGATCGCGACCGTCGTGGCGTGGAGCCGATCTGAGGAGGGGACAGCCACGTGCGGTCCTTACAACGGCATGTCGGCGAGCGGTAGTCGCACGACGAAGCGCGCGCCACCGATCCGGTCCTCTCGGGACTCGACGAAGATCGCGCCCTGGTGCCCATCGACGATGGTCCGCGCGATCGCGAGGCCCAGGCCCGAATGCTGGCCGAACGTCTCGCTGTCGGGGCGGACCGAGTGAAAGCGCTTGAACACGTCCTCGCGCGCCTCCTCGGGAACGCCGGGGCCCTCGTCCTCGACGCGGATGACGAGTTCGTCGCGGTCGGGGATCGCCGAGATCGCGATCAGGCCGCCATCGGGCGAGAAGGACAGCGCGTTGTCGATCAAATTCTCGAAAACCCGTTCGAGCCGCGCGCCTTCGCCCAGCACGATCGTGCGGTCGTCGGCATTCCGGTCGAATCGAAGCCGGATGCCACGCTCGACCCCGCGCGTGTCTCGCTGTGCGACCAGTCCGTCGATCATCGCGGCGATATCGACCGGCTCGAACTTGGCGCGGCTCAACTGGGCGTCGAGTCGCGAAGCCTCTGAGATATCGGACAACAACCGGTCCAGCCGCTGGACATCGTCACGGACGATCGCGAGCAACTGCGCCTGGAGCGCCGGGTCCTTCACGCGCGACAGGCCCTCGACCGCGGACCGGAGCGAGGCGAGCGGGTTCTTCATCTCGTGCGTCACGTCGGCAGCGAACGCCTCGGTCGCGTCGATCCGCGCCCTCAGCGCAAGGCTCATGTCCGACAGCGCCCGCGCGAGCATGCCGAGTTCGTCGCGGCGCGAGGGGAGGCGGGGCACCACCACTTCGCGTGCACGTCCCAGCCTGACCCGGACCGCCGCGCGGGCAAGACGGCGGAGCGGCCGGACGATCGTTCGCGCCAGGAACAAAGACAGCAGGATCGACACGATCGACACGCCGAGCAGCACCATGCTGAGCCGGAACCGCTCGATCCGCACCGTCCGGGTGATGTCGCGCGCGTTGACCGTGGTCATCACGACCCCGCCGGCGCGGAGCGGCGCGGCGGCGGTGATGACCGGCGTCCGATCAGGCGCGCGCCAGACCGTCGTCGCAACCCGGCGTCGCGCCTGGGCCGTGGCGACGTCGGGCCAGCGCTGGCCCGCGTTGCGCTCGCGGTAGAGCGGCGGCCGGGGCGCCATCACGACGATATCGATCGCCGCGTCCAGGAACCGCGCGATGACCTGATCGCGATCCTCCTTGTCGGGATCCTGCAGGACGAAATTGCGCAGCCCTAGCGTCCGGCTGTCGACCACCGTCGTGCCGCCGCCGTCGAACAGGCGGATGCGCGATCCGGTGTCCGCGGCGAGCCTCAACACCAGCGGGTTGCGCTGCGCAGGATCGACCGACGAGATCGCCTCGCCGATCAGCCGCGCCTCGCGCGCGGTCTGCGCGACCCGGCTGTCGACGATCCGGCTGCGATAGGAATCCAGGTAGAAGAACCCGCCTGCGAGCAGCAGCAACGCGAAGATGTTGACCGCCAGGATGCGCCGCGTAAGCGAGATCTGTCCCGACCAGCGCAGCGTGAGATCGCGGCCGTCGTCGCCGAGCTCATTCCTCAGAAAATCGATACCCGGCACCATATAATGTCTCGATTGCATCGAACGCGGGATCGACCTGCCTGAACTTGCGGCGGAGTCGCTTTATGTGGCTGTCGATGGTGCGGTCGTCGACATAGATATCATCCTGATAGGCCGCATCCATCAACTGGTTGCGCGTCTTGACGATGCCGGGTCGTTGCGCAAGCGTTTCGAGGATCATGAACTCGGTGACCGTCAGCGTGACGGGCTCGCCGCCCCACAACGTCCGATGCCGCGCCGGATCCATGCTGAGCCGGCCGCGCGCGAGTGGTCCGGCGGCTTCCGCTTCGGTCTCGGTACCCGGCGACTGCGCGAGTTCGGTCCGGCGCAGGATCGCGCGGATGCGGGCGATCAACAGCCGCTGCGAGAACGGCTTGGCGATATAGTCGTCGGCCCCCATCGCGAGCCCGAGCGCCTCGTCGAGCTCGTCGTCCTTGCTGGTCAGGAAGATCACCGGGATCTGGCTCTTCTCGCGCAGCCGACGGAGCAGTTCGAGCCCGTCCATCCGCGGCATCTTGATATCGAAGATCGCGAGGTCGGGCGGGTTGTCGGTCAGCGCCTTCAACGCGGTCTCGCCGTCCGAATAGACGCGCGTGACGAAGCCCTCGGTCTGCAGCGCGATCGACACGGAGGTCAGGATGTTGCGGTCGTCGTCGACCAGCGCGATCGTTGCCGTCATTTTTGGGCCGTCATCTCTGGCTCGCTCGCCTCGGTCGTTGGCGTATCGGCGTAGGCCAAACCGCGCCGGCACTCAACTAAGACCGTATCGGGACCGCGTCATCGATCGGCGCATTTGACCCGTGGAAAGGCGCCCCGTACAGCCGCGCGCAACGACATACATACGTATGCGAACACTATCTGGAGAGATGCCTTGCCCAACGAAAATATTCCGGCCGGCGGCCTAGCCGCGCAGGGGATAGAAACCCGCGCCACCCTGCGTTGGAACCTGGTCACCGCGCAGCTCGTCGAAGCCGCGCTCGAACGCGGCGAGGGTACGCTGTCCGCCGATGGCCCGCTGGTGGTCGAGACCGGCGCGCATACCGGGCGCTCGGCGCAGGACAAGTTCATCGTCCGCGATGCCGAGACCGACGCGACCGTCTGGTGGGGCAAGAGCAACAAGGCGATGGAGCCCGCGCATTTCGCCGCGCTGAAGGAGGATTTCTTCGCCATCCTCGCGCAGAAGGACGAGCTGTTCGTGCAGGACCTGTACGGCGGCTCGCAGGTCGACCACCGCGTGCAGGTCCGCGTCGTTACGGAACTGGCGTGGCATAATTTGTTCATCCGGACGATGCTGGTGCGGCCGGAACAGGCGGCGCTGAAGGACTTCGTCGCGGACTATACGATCGTCGACCTGCCCAGCTTCCGCGCCGATCCCGCGCGCCACGGCTGTCGCAGCGAGACGGTGATCGCGGTGAACTTCACCGACAAGCTGATCCTGATCGGTGGCACCAAATATGCCGGCGAGATGAAGAAGTCGGTGTTCGGCCTGCTCAACTATCTGCTCCCGCCGACCGGCGTGATGCCGATGCATTGCTCGGCCAACATGGGCGCGAACGGCGATACCGCGGTGTTCTTCGGCCTGTCGGGCACCGGCAAGACGACGCTCTCGGCGGACGCGAGCCGGACGCTGATCGGCGACGACGAGCATGGTTGGTCCGACACCGCGGTCTTCAATTTCGAGGGCGGGTGCTATGCCAAGATGATCCGCCTGTCCGCCGATGCCGAGCCCGAGATCTTTGCAACGACCAAGCGGTTCGGGACGGTGCTGGAGAACGTCGTGATGGACCCGGCGACGCGGTTGCTCGATCTCGATGATCACACGCTCGCCGAGAACAGCCGCGGTGCGTATCCGATCGACTTCATCCCGAATGCGTCGGCCGAGAACATGGGGCCGGTGCCGCGCAACATCGTCATGTTGACCGCCGATGCGTACGGCGTGCTGCCGCCGATCGCCAAGCTGACGCCCGACCAGGCGATGTACCATTTCCTCTCGGGCTATACCGCGCGCGTCGCCGGGACCGAGATCGGTGTCACCGAGCCGGACGCGACCTTCTCGACCTGTTTCGGCGCACCGTTCATGCCGCGGCATCCGTCGGTGTACGGCAATCTGCTCAAGGAGCGGATCGCAAAGGGCGGCGTCGATTGCTGGCTGGTCAACACCGGCTGGACCGGCGGCAAATACGGCGTCGGCAACCGCATGCCGATCAAGGCCACCCGGGCGTTGCTCAACGCGGCACTCGACGGGAGCTTGAACGATGCGGAGTTCCGGACGGACCCGAACTTCGGCTTCCAGGTCCCGGTAAGCGTCCCCGGCGTCGACAGCGCCATCCTCGACCCGCGCACGACCTGGGCGGACAAGGACGCCTACGACGCGACGGCGGCCAGGCTGGTAGACCTGTTCGTGGAGAACTTCGCCCAGTTCGCCGAGCATGTCGACGAAGGCGTGCGCCAGGCCGCGCCGAAAGTGAGAGAAACGGCCTAAAACTCCTCTCCCTTCCGGGGAGAGGACGGGGCCCGCACGACGAAGTCGGGTGGGAAGGTGAGGGCACGTGATACGGCGTGCCCTCACCCTCGCCGCTACGCGTCTCTCCCCACGCCGAAGGCTACTTCCCCCTCCTTGAAAGGGAGGGGCCGGGGGTGGGTAGGCCGGCCTGAGCCACAACAGTTCGGGCATGCGGAACCCGACCCACCCCCAACCCCTCCCTTCCAGGGAGGGGAGCAGCGAGTTCAGCCCTCCGAGAGCGGGACCGGACTAAAGCAGCTCCACCACCACCTCACCGTCAACAACCGCCGCAACACGAACCCGTGCACCAACGCCCGCATCCTTACCACGAGCTGGCCAGCTTCCATCGCCCACCAGCACGCGCCCGCGGCCGCCGACGATCGCCGTTTCGACAACGACGACGTGCCCAACCAGCCGAGCAGACCGGTCGTTCAACATCGGATCCCCGCCCTCGACCGGATAATCCCGGTACCAGCGCTTCCCGATCAGCACCGTAACCGCGCTCCAGACCGCGAACGCGGCCAGTTGCGCTGCTACCGGTAAATCCGGCAGCGCGAACACCGCGACCCCGGTCACCGCGGCGGCGATGGCCAGGAACACCAGGAACACCCCCGGCACCGCCAGCTCGGCAATTCCCAGCACCAGCGCCGCGATCAGCCACGCGCCAGCCGCACCGCCGATCCCGTCAAGCGCGTCCATCAGCTTTTCGGAACCTCGGTTGATTTCGACAACTCGAACGGCCCACGCGCCGCCGGCTTGGCCGGCGGCGACGCGACCGCATCGCGCAGCGCATCCTTGGCCAGCTCCCCGATCCCCCCAAGCGTCCCCATCAACTGCGTAGCCTCGACCGGAAATAGGATCGTCTTCGCATTCGGCGAGGTGGCGAACTTCCCGATCGCCTCGACATATTTCTGCGCGATGAAGTAGTTGATCGCCTGCGCGCCACCCTCCTCGATCGCCTGCGACACCGCGCGCGTCGCCGAAGCCTCCGCCACCGCCGCCCGCTCGCGCGCCTCGGCGTCGCGGAACGCCGACTCCTTGCGCCCCTCGGACTCGAGAATGCGCGCCTGCTTCTGCCCCTCGGCCCGCAGGATCTCGGAAGCCCGCGAGCCCTCCGCGTCCAGAATGTTAGCCCGCTTCTCGCGCTCCGCCTTCATCTGCCGCCCCATCGCATTGACGATGTCGGCAGGCGGACGGATGTCCTTGATCTCGACGCGCGTGATCTTCACCCCCCACGGTGTCGTCGCGTGATCGACCACGTTGAGCAGCCGCGCGTTGATCTCGTCGCGCTTCGACAGCGTCTCGTCGAGGTCCATCGACCCCATGACCGTGCGCAGGTTCGTCGTCGTGAGTTGCAACAGCGCCTGGTACAAGTCCGACACTTCGTATGCAGCTTTGGCCGAGTCGAGCACCTGGAAGAACACGACCCCGTCGGTCGAGATCATCGCATTGTCCTTGGTGATGATCTCCTGCCCGGGGATGTCGATCACCTGCTCCATCATGTTCACCTTCCGCCCGACGCGGTAGAAGAACGCGGGGTAGAAGTTGAACCCGGGCCGCGCGACCGTTGTGAAGCGGCCGAAATGCTCGATCGTGTATTGGTAGCCTTGGCGGACGATCTTGATGCTGGTGAAGAGGTACAGCAGCACCAGCGCCAGCAGCAGCGCGGCAACGATCAGGCCCATCGAACATCCCCCATCCGTGTATGGCCCGGCTATAGCACGTCCGCTTATGAGAGGCCTAGCCGTATGCCGCGCGTTTGGTTACATGGCGCGCCACCTCACACCCAGGAACGGCAGCTCTCATGGATATCCGCCTCGGCCTTACATTCGACGACGTCCTCCTGTATCCGGGGGAATCGGACGTGCTGCCAAGCCAGGCCGATACCCGGACGCAGGTGACGCGCGGCATCGCGCTCAACATCCCGATCCTCTCG
Source organism: Sphingomonas albertensis (assembly GCF_014358075.1). GTDB lineage: Bacteria > Pseudomonadota > Alphaproteobacteria > Sphingomonadales > Sphingomonadaceae > Sphingomonas > Sphingomonas albertensis. The sequence continues at coordinate 25,379 of NZ_JACONT010000045.1, forward strand.
TCCGCAATGGACACCGTCACCGAAGCCGACATGGCGATCGTCATGGCGCAGCTCGGCGGCATCGGCGTGCTCCACCGCAACCTGACGATCGAGGAGCAGGTGGTGGCCGTCCGCCAGGTCAAGCGCTTCGAATCGGGCATGGTGGTTAACCCGATCACGATCCGGCCGACCGCCACACTCGGCGAGGCGCAGGCGCTGATGTCCGGACATCGGATCAGCGGCATCCCGGTCGTCGAGGCGGACGGCAAGCTCGTCGGTATCCTCACCAACCGCGACGTGCGTTTCGCGGGCGATCCGAAACAGCCGGTCAGCGAGCTGATGACCCACGAGAACCTCGCGACGGTCTCGACCGAAGTCGGCAAGGAAGAGGCGCGCCGCCTGCTCCACGCCCGCCGCATCGAGAAGCTGCTCGTGGTCGATGCACAGTATCGCTGCGTCGGCCTGATCACCGTCAAGGACATCGAGAAGGCGGTGATGTTCCCGGACGCCACCAAGGACGAGGCTGGCCGCCTGCGCGTGGCCGCGGCGACGACGGTCGGCGATAAGGGCTTCGACCGGACCGAGCAGTTGGTCGACGCGGGCTGCGACCTGATCGTGATCGACACCGCGCATGGCCACAACCGCGACGTCGGCCGCGCGGTCGAGCGCGTGAAGAAGCTGTCCAATTCGGTCCAGGTGATCGCGGGCAACGTCGCCACCGGCGAAGCGACGCGCGCGCTGATCGGTGCGGGCGCGGACGGTATCAAGGTCGGCATCGGCCCGGGCTCGATCTGCACTACGCGCGTTGTCGCTGGCGTCGGCGTGCCGCAGCTGACCGCGGTGATGGATTGCGCCGAGGCAGGCCACAAGGCCGGCGTGCCGGTGATCGCGGACGGCGGCATCCGCACCTCGGGCGACATGGCCAAGGCGCTCGCGGCGGGCGCCTCGACGGTGATGATCGGCTCGCTGCTCGCAGGCACTGACGAGGCACCCGGCGAGACGTTCCTGTACCAAGGCCGCGCGTACAAGTCGTACCGCGGCATGGGCTCGGTCGGCGCGATGGGCCGCGGGTCGGCGGATCGTTATTTCCAGGGCGACATCAAGGATCAGCTGAAGCTCGTCCCCGAAGGCATCGAGGGGCAGGTCGCTTACAAGGGCCCGGCGAAGGACGTGATCCACCAGCTCGTCGGCGGGATCAAGGCGGCGATGGGGTATACCGGCTCGGCGACGATCCCGGATCTCCAGGCACGGGCGGAGTTCGTGCAGATCACAGGTGCGGGCTTGATGGAGAGCCATGTCCACGACGTGACGATCACGCGGGAAGCGCCGAACTACCCCACTCGGTAAGGGCGCTTTACTCGTCCTTGGAAGGGAGGGGCCGGGGGCGGGTCGATTTCGAGCTAAAAAGCCGACGCGCCTGCCTAAATCGCAGCCGCCCCCCCCATTCGTCATCCCGGCGTACGCCGGGACCCACGGTTGCGGGCCGGGTGATGGTTGGACGCTATCGTCTGGTCCACCGTGTCCATGGGTCCCGGCATTCGCCGGGATGACGTAGGGAAGGGCTGGAGTCGCTCGCGCCGTAACCGGGTCCTAGCCTCGGCCCGCAACCGCAAGCAAGCTTGCGACCAGACCCGCCCCAATCCCGAAATTATTCCCCTCCCGCTCGCAGGAGGGGCTAGGGGAGGGAATGATGACGAACACTCCGTACCAAGCCTCCCCCCGAACCCACGCGAAGTCGGGAGCCAACACGTGACTCCCCCAGCACGCACTCAGGCCGCGATCGAACTCCTCGACCAGATCATTGCCGCCGCCCGCGAGTCCGGCGCCGCCGCCGACACGCTGATCGCCCGCTACTTCGCCATCCGCCGCTACGCCGGCTCGAAGGACCGCCGCGCCGTCCGCGAGCTCGTCTACGCCGCGATCCGCAAGGCCGGCGACCGCCCCGAAAACGGCCGCACCGCGATGCTGCTCGTCGCCGACGCCGATCCGGAAGTCGCCGCGACCTTCGACGGCTCCACCCACGCACCCGCCCCGATCGCCAAGGACGAACCCCGCGCCCGCGCGGGCGTAGCCCCGCAGTGGCTGAGCAAGGCCCTCCGCGCTTCAAGCCTCGACGGCGCCGCCCTTACAGACCTAGCCGGCCGCGCCACGCTCGATCTCCGCGTCAATACGCTGATAGCCGACCGGGCGACCGTTCTCGCAGCACTTCCCAAAGCCGAAGCCACGCCCCATGCCCCCGACGGCATCCGCCTTCCCACAGGTACCAACGTCGAAGCGCTCCCGCTCTTCAACGAAGGCGCGCTCGAAGTGCAGGACGAAGGCAGTCAGCTTGTCGGCCTCGCGATGCAGGCAAAACCCGGCGAACGGATCGTCGACCTCTGCGCGGGCGCGGGCGGCAAGACGCTCGCACTCGCCGCGACGATGAAGAACGAGGGCGTGATCCTCGCCTGCGACACTGATCGCAACCGCCTATCGCGTCTTGCGCCGAGAGCCACACGAGCGGGAGCGACGATCGTCGAAAGCCGCCTGCTCAATCCGACGCGCGAGATCGAGGCGCTGAGCGAATGGGCCGGTCGCGCCGACGGCGTGCTGGTCGACGCCCCCTGTTCGGGCACCGGCACCTGGCGGCGCAATCCCGAGGCGCGCTGGCGGCTTACCCCCGACCGCGTCTCGCGGCTGCAATCGACGCAGCAGCAGGTGCTCTCCGTCGCCGCCACGCTGGTCAAGCCCGGCGGCGCGCTCGTCTACATCGTCTGCTCGCTGCTCGACGCCGAAGGAACGGATCAGGTCACCTGGTTCCTGAACGCGCATCCCGGCTGGACGACCGAGCCGCTGACGCTCCCCGCCGGCGCGAAGCACGGCCACGGCGTCCGCCTCGAACCCGGCCGCGACGGCACCGACGGCTTTTTTGTCGCGCGCCTCCGGGCCGCGTGCTAGCCAGCCGCCCAGTGGCTCAACCCGTGACCCGCCTGGAGACGATCATGCGTTTTTCGTCCGTTGCCCTTGCCGCCGCGCTGACCGTCGTATGCGTGTCGACGTCGCTCAGCGGGCAACGCCCCGACGCGCAGATCGACGCGCGCTCGATGCAACTTCTCGCCCAGGGTCGCTCGCTGGTCGCCGCAGGGAACCTCGATGGCGCGACCGACGTGCTGGAGACCTCCGTCGCGGTCGACCCACGCAACCGTGCCGCGTTCCTGCTGCTCGCCAAGGTCGCCGAAACGCGCGATCTGCCAGGCAAGGCGATCCGCCTGTACCGCGAGGCCTTGCTGCTAGAACCGAACGACGTCGCGGCGTTGAAGGGGCAGGGCGAGGCGCTTGTCGCCAAGGGCGCAGTGGTCCGCGCGAAGGACAACCTCGTGAAGATCCGCACGCTTTGCAAGGGCGCGTGCCCGGAGGCGACGCAGTTGTCTGCGGTCATCGCAAAAGGCCCGCCGATCGCAACGGCGCAGGTCGACAAGACCCCGGTAGCCG
>NZ_JACONT010000046.1 GCF_014358075.1 Sphingomonas albertensis
GGTATTGCGCGTCTCGCGCGGTCAGGGCGGGCGACCCGGCTATCGAACAGGTCTCGCGTCCTTCGCTCTACTTCTCGAGTCCCTCGCGATAATTTCCATCGCTATAATTAGAGCGTGACGTCGACGGGCATGCGCGCGCTGTTCCCCCGCGAAGGCGGGGGTCCAGGATAGCGGTGTACGACGCTATTCAACTGGGCCCCCGCGTCCGCGAGGGAACGCTCTCGATGTGGATCACATCTGCATCGCGCTAGCCCTGCGTCCCCTGTGATGCATCAAAGAGTTTCACCCCTTCCCCGTCATGCCGGGCTCGTTCCGGCATCCACCGTTCCGCATGCTCGCGGTCCGTGGAGTGTGCGGCACGGTGGGCCCCGGCCTCCGCCGGGGTGACGGAAGAGAGGTGTACGCCGCTTTTTGAGCGAGGTGCTATCGAGGTTGCAGCACTCTAATCCATCACGGTGTTCCGGCCAGTTGCCAGAAGTGTATCACGCCTCACCAACCAGCGGCTCCACCCCGGCGAAGGCCGGGGCCCAATTGGGGGACGGCAATGGCGACGCTCCCCGCTCCGTTGCGGCAACCTTTCCATTTGGGCCCCAGCCTCCGCCGGGGTGGAGTTCGCCACCGGGGCGGGGCTCGCAGCCGGAGCCGACCCTTAATCTAGGCTAGCGCTCGCCTCCCGAATACGCGATGTCGCCAGCACGGACCGCAAGGGAGGGCGCGCACATGACACTACGCGAGAAGATCGGTTGGGGCGCTCTCGCTCTGCTAGGCGCCTGCGCGCTCGCGGTCGTCGCGTTCGAGCGGGGCGAGCATGTCAACGCGCTGTGGATCGTCACCGCCGCCGTCTCCGTCCAGCTGATCGCGTACCGCTTCTACGCACGCTACATCGCGCGGCACGTCATGCAGCTCGACCCGTCACGGCAAACCCCGGCGCTGCGTCGCGCCGACGGCCTCGACTATGTCGCAACCGACCGCAACGTCCTGTTCGGGCATCACTTCGCCGCCATCGCCGGTGCGGGCCCGCTCGTCGGCCCGGTGCTCGCCGCGCAGATGGGTTACCTCCCCGGCACGCTCTGGATCCTCGCAGGCGTCGTGCTCGCGGGCGCGGTGCAGGACTTCATGATCCTGTTCATCTCGATGCGCCGCGACGGGCGGTCGCTCGGCGAACTGATCCGCATGGAAATGGGCGCGATCCCCGGCGTGATCGCGCTGATCGGCGCGTTCGCGATCATGGTCATCATCCTCGCCGTACTCGCGCTGATCGTCGTGCGCGCGCTCGCCGGCAGCCCGTGGGGGCTGTTCACCGTCGCCGCGACGATCCCGCTGGCGTTCATGATGGGGATCTACACGCGCTGGATCCGCCCCGGTAAGGTCGGCGAGGTCTCCGTTCTAGGCGTCATCGGGCTGCTCGCCGCGATCGTCTATGGCGGTACCGTCGCTGCCTCGCCGACGCTCGCGCCGCTGTTCACGCTGACGCCGGTGCAGCTGTGCGTGCTGATGGTCGGCTACGGCGCGGTCGCCTCCGTCCTGCCGGTGTGGCTGCTGCTCGCACCGCGCGACTACCTGTCGACCTTCCTCAAGATCGGCGCGATCGTCGCGCTGGCGATCGGCATCGCCGTCGTCGCGCCGCCACTGCGGATGCCTGCGCTGACCCCGTTCATCGACGGATCCGGCCCGGTCTGGTCGGGTGGGCTCTTCCCGTTCCTGTTCATCACGATCGCGTGCGGCGCGGTCTCGGGCTTCCACGCGCTGATCGCGAGCGGCACCACGCCGAAGCTGATCGCCAGCGAGGGCCACGCGCAGTTCATCGGCTACGGCGCGATGCTGATGGAGAGCTTCGTCGCGATCATGGCGCTGGTCGGTGCATCGATCCTCGATCCCGGCGTGTATTTCGCGATGAACAGCCCGGCGGCGGTGGTCGGTACCGACTTCGCCTCCGCTGCGACCGCGGTCACCGCGATGGGCTTCCCGATCACGCCCGAACTGCTCGCGCAGACCGCAAAGGACGTCGGCGAGACCACGATCGTCAGCCGGACAGGCGGCGCGCCGACGCTGGCGGTGGCGATGGCGGAGATCTTCAGCAACCTGATCGGCGGACAGGCGATGAAGGCGTTCTGGTATCACTTCGCGATCCTGTTCGAGGCGCTGTTCATCCTGACCGCGGTCGACGCGGGCACCCGCGCCGGGCGGTTCATGTTGCAGGATTTGATCGGGCTGGCGGTACCGTCGTTCCGCAATGCCTCGGCGATCGTGCCGGGTCTCATCGCGACCGCGCTCTGCGTGACCGCCTGGGGCTTCTTCCTGTACCAGGGCGTCACCGATCCGCTCGGCGGGGTGAACACGCTATGGCCGCTGTTCGGAATCTCGAACCAGATGCTCGCGGCAGTCGCACTGGTGCTGGCGACGGTCGTGCTGTTCCGGATGAAGCGTCAGCGTTACGCGTGGGTGACGATCCTTCCCGCTGCATGGCTGTGCCTGTGCACGATCACCGCGGGGTTGATGAAGCTGTTCGCGAGCGATCCGAAGGTCGGCTTCCTCGCACATGCGTCGAAGTTCGCGAATGCGGCGGCGCGCGGTGAGCTGCTCGCGCCGGCCAAGACGATGGCGGAGATGCAGCGGATCGTGCTCAACGACCGGATCGATGCGGGGCTGTGCGCGCTGTTCCTTGCGGTGGTGCTGTCGATCGTGTTCTTCGGCGTTCGCACCTGTCTCGCCGCGCTGAAGATCGACCGGCCAACCGTCACCGAAGTCCCGCCGCAGCTGGTGGCTGCGGATTGATCCGCGCGCTCTATGCGAAGGCGCGCGAGACCGCGCTGCTGATGGTCGGCGTGCCGTCCTACGCCGCCTATCGCCAGCACATGGCCGAGCGCCATCCGGACCACGCACCGATGGACGAACGCGCGTTCTTCCGCGATCGGCAGGAGGCGCGGTACGGCAGCAAGGGCGGGGGACGCTGCTGTTGACGGACGGGCTTTCGACCGTCGCGCGCCTCCGGGCAGCGACGGCGAGCGATCACGACGCGGTCGATGCCGGGTTCGGACGCTATGACCTTAGCGACGCGGACGGTTACCGCGCGTTCCTGATCGCGCATGCCAGGGCGTTGCCCGCGGTCGAGGCTTGGTTGGAAGGCATTCCCGATCTTGCCGCCGTCCGATCTCGGAGTGAGGCGCTTGCCGCCGATCTCGCCGCTCTGGGCGAGGAGATGCCTGCGCCGATGGCCTTCGACCTGGCGCCGAGCGAAGCGGCCGGCTGGGGTGCGATGTACGTGGTCGAGGGCTCGCGGCTCGGCGGCATCATGTTGTCGCGATCGGTGCCCGACGACATGCCGTCGGCGTATCTCGGCGCGAAACATCTGTCGGGCGAATGGCGCGCGTTGCTGGCCGCGATCGACCGGCAGCCTGCCGACGAAGCGTGGGTCGCGGACGCGGTCGCCGGCGCCAAGGCTGCGTTCGCGCTGTATCGGTGCGCGCCGGAGGCCTGATCCGCCCCCGGGCGCCCTGTCTGTGTCGGCAAGGCGGGATCAGCGCAGGAGCTTCGGTGCTTCCTTTCGGATCATGTCCTGGATCTTGCTCGCGAACAGCCCGAGGATGCCGGGCAGGTCGACGACCGCGTGGACGTTGGTCTCGAACACCGTGACCGCGCTGGCGATCGTCTGGCCCATCGCCTGGATGGTGAAGTGCAGCGTGTCGCCGTCCCAGCGATGATCGGTCACCGACCCGCCGGGGATGCTAGCGCTGATCTTGTCGATCCCGCCATCGAGCCGCGCGCGGACTGCCGCCTTGCCGAGCTGATGGGGAACGTCGACGGTGATGGGGTTGGCCATGAATAGTCCTTAAGTCGCGAAAAGCATGTCGTCGTTGGCGAACGCCTTGAACTCGAGAGCGTTGCCGCTGGGGTCAAGAAAGAACATCGTCGCCTGTTCGCCGGGCTGGCCCTTGAAGCGGACATAGGGCGCGATCCCGAACTTTACGCCCGCGGCGGTGACGCGTTCCGACAGCGTGGTCCAGTCGTCCATCGTCAGGACGACGCCGAAATGCGGCACGGGGACGGCGTGCCCATCCACCGCATTCTCGATCGCGACGGGTTTTGCCGAAGGGTCGAGGTGGGCGACGATCTGGTGGCCGAACAGGTCGAAATCGATCCACTGGTCGCTGGACCGCCCTTCGGGGCAGCCGAGCGTGGCGCCGTAGAAGGCGCGGGCGGCGGTTAGGTCATGGACGGGGAAGGCGAGGTGGAAGGGGCGTAGGGTCATTTGGGGAGGATAGGTCGTGGTTCGAAGTTCGTCGACCCGGGGTTTTCGGTGGGGGATTTCCTCCACCGTTAAGTCAGTGGCCCTCTCTTGTTCTGGCGTCGGCGCCCTTCCCCCATGCACCACCCATCGCGCGCTCTTGCCGATCGGACGCTTCCCCATCCCCCTGCACCTCCCTGGCGGAGGCCGGGGTCCAGTTGGGGGACGTTGCTAACGGCGGACAGCGCTGCGTTACTACCACCTTTCCAACTGGGCCCCGGCCTCCGCCGGGGTGGTACCTCATGGGGGAGCCACAATGAATGCAACCGACGGCTCGTTCATCCCAAGGCTAAGACATTGCCCCACCCCGTCCGCCACGCCATAGCGCCAGCGTGACCCGCTACCCCGCCCTCGCCTGCCTCATCCTCGGCGCGCTCGCCGCCACCGGCTTCGCCCCGCTTGACCTCTGGCCACTCACCCTCGTCGCGTTCGCGCTCTGGATGAAGCTCGTCCACGATGCGCCGACCCTGCGCAGCGTGTTGTGGCGTGGGTGGGTGTTCGGGGTCGGGCATTTCACCGTCAACAACAACTGGTTCCAGCATGCGTTCGACTTCCAGGACGCGATGCCGCCGGTGCTCGGGTACTTCGCGGCGGTCGGGCTTGCCCTGTATCTAGCGGTATTCCCCATGCTGGCGGGCGGCGTTGCCTGGCGGATCGCGCGACGGCCCGCCGCGCCCGATGCGACGTTCGTGCTGATGTTCGGCGCAGCGTGGATCGCGACCGAATGGCTGCGCGCGACGCTGTTCACGGGTTACGCCTGGGATCCGCTCAGCGTCGTCTGGCTGCCCGCGATCGGCGTCGCGCGGCTGTCGGCTTGGGTCGGGACGTATGCACTGTCGGGGGTAACGATCCTCGCCGCGGGTGCGCTGCTGATGCTCGCTGTCCGCCGCTGGACTCTGCCGGCGATCGCCCTTCCCACGCTGAGCCTCGCGGCACTGTCCGCGCTCTGGACGAACGCGCCGCCCCCCGCCCCCGGCACGCCTTTGGTCCGCGTGATCCAGCCCGATATCGGCCAGGAAGATCGCAGTGAAACCGACGGCGAACGCGTTCTTTCTGCGCTGGAGAAGCTGTCCGGCCAGGGCGGCGCCACGCCCCGCCTCGTCGTCTGGCCCGAGGGCGTCGTGCGCGACTACGTCGAGGATGGCTATCCGTTCTACGCCTATGGCTGGTCGAGCCCACTCTACCTCCGCCGCCGCATGGCGCGGCTGCTGGGCCCCGACGACATCCTGCTGATCGGCGGCACCGCGCTCGAGTTCAACGCCAAGGATGAGATCTCCGGCGCGGCGAATTCGGTGTTCGCGCTCGATGCCCAAGCCCGGCTGCGGGGGCGGTACGACAAGGCGCACCTGGTGCCGTATGGCGAGTATCTACCAATGCCGTGGTTGCTGAAGCCGCTCGGGCTCGCGCGCCTCGTGCCCGGGGACATCGACTTCACCTCGGGCACGGGGCCCGCGAACCTGACGCTGCCCGGCTTCGGCTCGATCGGGATGCAGATCTGCTACGAGATCATCTTCTCGGGCGAGGTCGTCGATCGTGCGCACCGGCCGCGTATCCTGTTCAACCCTTCGAACGACGCGTGGTTCGGCAAATGGGGGCCGCCGCAGCATCTCGCCCAGGCGCGGATGCGCGCGATCGAAGAAGGGCTGCCAATCCTCCGCGCGACACCGACCGGTATCTCCGCGATCATCGCCGCCGACGGCCGCCTCGTCGCGACCGTACCGCACGAAACCGCCGGTGCGATCGAGCGACCGATGCCCCCGGCGCTGCCCCCCACGCTATTCTCGCGCGTCGGCAATGCGATGGCGGCGATCATGGCCGCATTGATGCTCGTTACCGCAGTTGCCCTGCGCCGTCGCCAACGCTACAAGGACATATAAAGCTTTCCTTATATGTCGCTCCCCGGACTTTCCTGGGCGAGCCTTTGCGAAGAGGTTTCATGCGCAAGTCCTTTCTCTTCACCTCCGAATCGGTCTCCGAAGGCCATCCCGACAAGGTCGCCGACCAGATCAGCGACACGATCGTCGACCTGTTCCTCGCCAAGGACCCGCAGGCACGCATCGCCTGCGAGACGCTGACGACCACGCAGCTCGTCGTCCTCGCCGGTGAAATCCGCGGCAAGGGCATCTACGAGAACGACCAGTGGGCCGACGGCGTCCTGGAAGAGATCGAGGCGGCCGTCCGCAACACCGTCAAGGAAATCGGCTACGCGCAGACCGGTTTCCACTGGGAGACGTTCCGCTTCGAGAACAACCTCCACGGCCAGTCCGCACACATCGCGATGGGCGTCGACGAGAGCGGCAACAAGGACGAGGGCGCCGGCGACCAGGGCATCATGTTCGGCTACGCGACCGACGAGACCCCCGGCCTGATGCCCGCGACGCTGTATTACAGCCACAAGATCCTCGCCAAGATGGCCGAAGACCGTCACTCGGGCGCCGCGCCGTTCCTCGAGCCCGACGCCAAGAGCCAGGTCACGCTGTCGTACGAGAACGAAGTGCCGGTCGGCGCGACCGCCCTCGTCGTCTCGACGCAGCATGCGCCGGGCTATTGCGAGAAGGGCGACAACGCCGATCCCGCCAAGTACGCCGTGCTGCGCGACTATGTCATGGGCGTGTTCAAGGACGTGCTGCCCGACGGCTTCATCACCGACGAGACCGCGATCTACATCAACCCGACCGGCCAGTTCGAGATCGGTGGCCCCGACGGCGACGCCGGTGTTACCGGTCGTAAGATCATCGTCGACACCTACGGCGGCGCAGCCCCGCATGGCGGCGGCGCGTTCTCGGGCAAGGATCCGACGAAGGTCGATCGCTCGGCTGCGTATGTCGCACGCTATCTCGCGAAGAACGTCGTCGCTGCCGGCCTCGCGCGTCGCTGCACGATCCAGCTCAGCTATGCGATCGGTATCGCCGAGCCGCTGTCGGTGTATGTCGACACGCATGGCACCGGCACCGTCGAGGAAGCCAAGCTCGAGGCGGTCCTGCCGAAGCTCGTTCGCCTGACGCCGAAGGGCATCCGCGAGCATCTGAAGCTCAACGCGCCGATCTACAAGAAGACCGCGGCGTATGGGCATTTCGGTCGCGAGCCGCAGGGCGACACGTTCACCTGGGAAAAGACCGATCTGGTCGACGCGCTGAAGGCCGCTGTCGCCTGATAGCGACGGGTTTGAGGTTGTGAAAAAGCCTCCCGCGGACGGGTCCGCGGGAGGCTTTTTTGTTGGTCGGTCCTCTCGCGAACGAGCAACCCGGGCGACCTTAGCTCCAACATCTCAATCCTCCCCCGCAAGGGGGAGGTGGCGCCGAAGGTGACGGAGGGGGAGGACACGCAACCGCTGTTATTCCTACCTCCCCCTCCGTCAGGCTGCGCCTGCCACCTCCCCCTTGCGGGGGAGGATAAGACTGACCGCATCAGTCCTCGAGATGTCCCGGCTGGGCATGCCGTTGCTCGGTCAGAATTTGCCACGCGGTCAGGAACAGCGCCGCGACCAGCGGGCCGACGACGATGCCGCTCAGGCCGACGAGCTCGATCCCGCCGAGCGTCGTCACCAGCACGACGTAATCCGGGATCCCCGTGTCGCGGCCGACCAGGATCGGACGCAGGATGTTGTCGGCTAGGCCGATCACCACCACGCCCGAGACGATCACCACCACGCCCTGCCAGATCGCGCCCGTCGCGAGCAAGTACACCGCGACCGGCACCCACACGATCGCGGGGCCCAGCGCGGGCAACAGCGACGTCAGCGCCATCAGCAGGCCCCAGAGCAGCGCCGCCGGTACGCCGACGAGCCAGAACGTCAGGCCGCCGAGCGCACCCTGGACGAGCCCGACGATCACCGATCCCTTGATCGTCGCACGCACCACCGCGACGAACTTGTCGACAAGTTTCTCCGCCACCGAATGCTCGAACGGCAGCGAGCGGCGGATCGCCGGCCCGACCTTGTCGCCATCGCGGAGCAGGAAGAAGGTCACGTACAGCCCGACGCCGAAGGACAGCAGGAACGCGGCGGCATTGCGGCCGATCGAGAGAGCCTGCCCGGCGATCGAACGGACGCTGTTGCCGAGGATGGTCGACACGCGCGACTGCGCCTGTTCGAAGCTGTTCAGCCCGGCCTTGTCGAGCGCGCCCTGGATCCGGTTCGGCAGCGCGTCGTGGATCTGCTGGAAATACGCGCCGAAGTTGATCTGCCCGCTTTGCAGCTTGGCATAGACCGAGGCGGACTGGTCGATCACCAGGCTGCCGATGAACAGGGTCGGCACGATCACCGCGACGAAGATGATCAGCAGCGTCAGCGCCGCGGCGAGATTGCGGCGTTCCGGCCAGCGCTTGAGCAGCCAGTGATACAACGACTGGAACAGGATCGCCGCCAGCGCGCTCCACAGCAGCGCCGCCGCGAACGACGACACGACCACGCACAGAGCGATCGTGATCGCCACCAGGAAGGTGATGAAGCCCCCCGTTTCCAGTCGACGCCTGTCGATCATTGCCATGTCCTTCTTGTATCGACCGGTCGAGCCGGGCCGTTCGAATCCAACCATTCAAAACGTCAAAACCGCCCCCCGGTGCGTACCGAAGGGCGGCCCTGACGCTAGCGCGAGTTCGCGCCTAGACGATCAGCGGAGCTTTTCGCTGCCGTTGACCAGCGCGTCCTTCTGCGCCTGCGGCAGCGCCTGTGCGTTCACGTCGGCATCGTCGATCGCGTCCGACTGGCGCTCGGCGTTGTCGCGAACGGCTTCGGCACGATCTTCGAGATTGTCCGCGGCTGCCTCGAGTGCGTCGGCGCGGTTCTCGCCGGCGGCCTCGACCTGGCTGCCGAGCTTGTCGTCGCCCTTGCCTCCGCATGCTGCGAGGGGGAGTGCGATGGCGGCGATCAGCGTGGCGATGGCGAGTTTCTTCATGATACGGACTTCCCTGTTATGACGAGGTCGCAAACCGTCACGGGCTCGTAACGGTTCCATGCTCAGCCGCGTCGATCGAAAAAATCCGGGTTAATCAGGCGGTAGCGGGAGCGGGAGCGTCGAGCAGCGGCAGTTTCTCCACTGCGGCGTTTTCGATGACCGGCGCGACCCGGTCGAACACCGCGCTGACCAGTGCCTCCGCGATCCAGCCGACCGCAGCACCGACGACGAGGTCGGAGAGGTAATGCTTGCCGTTGAGCGGTTGTGCCGCCGCGACTACGCCGGTGACCAGCGCGGCCGGTGCCCCCGCCCCGTCGATATCGCGCGATGCCGCCCGCGCGACCGCGACCGCACCAGCCGTGTGGCCGGACGGGAACGAGGTCTGCTCGTGATCGTCGCTGTCGCCGGGCTCGAACCGCGCCTTGCCGTCCTCGATCGCCTTTTCGGGGCGCGTGCGGTCGATCGAACTCTTGATCGCCGATTTGACGAAGGTGGCCGCTGCGTGTGCAGCGAACATCCGCACGCCGCCGCGGATCATGTCGGGCCGACGCGCGACCAGCCCGATCACGACCGTCCCGAGCGAGGTCGCAACGAGCTGGGGCTGGTCGCCGATCTCGGCGAGGAAGCCGGTCGCTTTGACGATCGGCTTGTCGCGGTGCGCTGCCGCCTTGTGCGTCATGGCGCGATCCGCCTTCTCGACGGACTTCGCCGCCTGTTCGATATCGCCCATCAACGTGTCTCCCGGCCCAGTTTGTGGCTGCTCATCTCGCCGCGCACCTGTGCATGCGCCAACAGCGCGAACAACCCCGCACCGCCCAGCAAGTTGCCGAGGATCGCCGGCAGCATCAGGCCACCCAGCGCTTCGCCGGCGCCGACCTTACCCGCAAACAGCAGCAGCCACGCCTCCACCGATCCGACGATCGAATGGCTGAACGCGCCGATCGCGACCACATAGGTGACCGCGAAGATCACGAGGAACGACTGTTCGCGCGCGTTGGGCAGCGACCAGGCGAGGATCGCGATCATGAACCCGGCCGGGATCGCGTTGACGAACGTCGCGCCCGGCGAGAGTTCGGTGATCCCCAACGACACCTCGATCATCGCGGTGCGAAGCTCGCTGCCGCCGAGCAGGCCCGCCGCGATCATGCCGCCGGCCAGCGCGGTCCCGATCAGGTTGGCGCCCAGCACGACGCTCCAGAGCCGCAAGGTCCGCCGCAATGCCCAGCCCGACGGCTTGGTCACCAACGGCAACATCGCGGTGATCGTGCTCTCGGTGAACAGCTGCATCCGGCCGAGGACCACGACGAGAAACCCGATCGGGTAGCCGAGCGACACGACGATCGATCGCCACGGCGTATCGGGAATTGCCGCGTGAAGCGCACCCTCGGCGATCAGCGAACTGGCGATCGCCATGCCCGCCGCGAGCCCGGAAAAGAACAGCGACGAGATCGGTCGGTCGAGTTCGTCCTCGCCCTCCTCGCGCACGGCTTGGTGGAGGTCCTTGGCATCGGCGGCCTTGAGCGCGTCGATGTCGTCCTCTTTGGATCCGGCGGGATCGGGCGATGCGGAGGGGTGTGGTTCGGCCATTACGGATATGCAACGGCTCGCGAAGGACTTTGCTCCGGCGCCCCACACCGCTAGGGCACGCGGCGATGAACGATCCTTCTGTTATCCGCCGCCTTTACGGCCGTCGTCAGGGCCACAAGCTGCGCCTCGGCCAAGCCGCGCTCGTCGAGGAAACGCTTGCCGACCTGTCGGTGCCTGAAGAGGGTCCGATCGACGCGACGACTCTGTTCGGCGAAGACCGCCCCCTCCACGTCGAGATCGGCTTCGGCGCGGGCGAGCATTTGGCGGGGCAAGCCGCCATGAACCCCGACGTCGGCTTCATCGGTTGCGAACCGTTCCTCAACGGCGTGGTCGGCGCGCTTGCGCACATCCGCGACGGCGAACTGACCAACGTGCGGCTGCACATGGGCGATGCGCTGGAGGTGATCGAGCGCCTGCCCGACGCGAGCCTCGACCGGCTGTATCTGCTGCACCCCGATCCGTGGCGGAAGGCGCGCCACGCCAAGCGCCGCATGGTCAATCACGGTCCACTCGACACGATCGCCGCCAAGCTGAAACCCGGCGCGGAGTTTCGCCTCGGCACCGACGATCCGACCTATTGCCGCTGGTCGATGATGATCATGAACGCGCGTCGCGACTTTGAATGGCAGGCAAGGACGCCGCACGATTTCCTGACCCGCCCCGACGACTGGCCCGAAACCCGGTACGAGCGCAAGGCAAGGCGGCAGGGCCACGAGGTCTGGTATTACCGCTATCTGCGGGTCTGATCGGAAGGCGACGCTCTCGATTACGGTCGAGAGCGTCGCGGTGCGTCGTTATTCGGGGTTTGCTGCGGCGTTCACCTTGGCGAGCAACGTCTCGACCTGCTGGTCGCGCTCGGCGAAGCGTAGCGGCCGAACGCGCTGGACCAGTATCTCGGCGGGGGTCGGTTGTGCGTCGAACAGCGCGAGAACTTCGTCCGCGAACCCCTCGAGCGGCTGATAGCCGGGGCGTGTCGCCTGCCCTGGCGTCAGTTCGGTCTGCACGCCCGGCGGCGCCAGTTCGATGACCTCCACCTTGCCCTTCAACACCTCCCGCAACGAGACGGTGTAGGAATGCACCGCCGCCTTGGTGGCGGAATAGGTGGGTGCGACGATCAACGGTACGAAGCTCAGCCCCGACGTGACGTTGACGATCACGGAATCCGGACGCGCCACGAGATGATCGACCATCGCGTCGATCAGCCGGATCGGCCCCAGCACGTTGGTCGTGATCATCGCCTCCGCATCCGCGAGATCGCGCGCGGTATCGACCGTTTCGCGCCGCATGATGCCGGCGTTGTTGATCAGGACGTTCAGCGCGGGAAAACGATCGATGACGGTCTTGGCGAAGGCCGCGATCGCGGCGGGGTCCTCGACGTCGAGCGTCACCGCATGCATGTCGGCGCGCCCTTCGATCGCCTTGTCGAGCGCGTCCTGCCGGCGTCCGGCGATGATGACGGTGTTGCCGAGATCGTGGAACCGGTGCGCGAGGGCCTCGCCGATGCCCGAGCCGCCGCCGGTGATGAGAATGGTGTTGCCGGTCCGCTTCATGATCGCTCGCTCCTGTATCCGTCGCAGCCCATGTAGGCGGCCACGAACCTATGGAAAGACGCACGGCGAAAGATCGGTCCGCCATCCCGGCAGCAGGCGTCCGGGCATCCCCATCAAGACCATCGCCATCGAGACGAATGATGATTACCCCGTCCACCGATCCGTCTTAAGGAACGCCGTCTGCGGGCGAGCCCTGCCCCCATCCTGAGGAAATGCCATGTTGTCGGGATTTGGCCTGCGTACGTTCTGGGCGATCGTCGTCGTCGTCGTCGCGGCGGTGGCGGTGTTCGTTATCACGCGCGACGTGCAGGGGGCGATCGTGGCGCTGGTCGGCGGGATCGCGGCGGCGCTGGTCGCGGCAGGCACCGGCGACGAGGCCCCTGCCCCCACCGATACGAGCACGGCGACATCCTCCGTGCTCGACGACGTCCTCGACGCGATCGTCGCACCAGTGCTGCTGGTGCAGGACGGCCGGGTGACTCTGGCGAACACGGCGGCGCGGGCGTTGCTCGGCGCGCATATCCTGGGCGAGGATGCGCGGGTCGCGATCCGCCATCCCGCCGCCGCCGAGCGGCTCGGCACGCCGGGCCCGATCGATGGCGAGCGGCCGATCGAGCTGGTCGGGCTCGGCACCCGCGACCAGCGTTGGGAAATGCGGCTGGGCGAAGCGTCGGACGGTCAGCGGATCGTCCACCTGATCGACCAGACCGGCAATTACGCTGCCGAGCGGATGCGGATCGATTTCGTCGCCAACGCCAGCCACGAACTGCGCACGCCACTCGCGTCGATCCTCGGGTTTATCGAGACGCTGCGCGACGAGGCGGGCGAGGATGCCGAGGTTCGCGCGCGCTTCCTCAAGGTGATGGACGACGAGGCGCGGCGGATGCAGCGACTGGTCGAGGACCTGATCTCGCTGTCGCGCATCGAGGCGGAGAAGTTCCGCTTGCCCGACCAGGCGGTCGATCTCGCGCAACTGGTCGAGGACACGCGGGAGGAACTGGCGGAGGCAGCGGGCGATCGGGGTCGCGATCTGGTCGCGACGATCGATCCGGATCTTGCCGCGGTCTCGGGCGACCGCGTCCAGCTGTCGCAGATGCTCCACAATCTGATCGGCAACGCGATGAAATACGGCCGCGCGGGCACGCCGGTGACGATCGAACTGAAGCGCGACGACGCCGGCATGATCCGGCTTTCGATTCGCGACGAGGGCGACGGGATCGCGGCGGTGCACATCCCGCGGCTGACCGAGCGCTTCTATCGTGCGGACGCCGGGCGCAGCCGATCGCTGGGCGGAACGGGTCTCGGGCTGGCGATCGTCAAGCATATCGTCGAGCGCCACCGCGGCCGGCTCGATATCGCCAGCCAGGTCGGCGTGGGGACGACCGTCTCGGTGATTCTGCCACCGGGAACCAAAGCCTCGAAAGCTGCTGTCATAAAAGGGTAACCCAACTGTCACACAGGATCGCCTTAAGTACCGCTAAGGCCGGTGCATGACGGGAATTCTGGTGCAGCGGTTCGTTCTTCTTGGAGTGTTGGGAGCGGCGACGGGCGCTCTGGCCGCGTGCGTCGACCAGGCGAACGGCGGCGGCGCGGGCTCGCGTGACCAGATCACCGCGGTCGGGTCGTCGACGGTCTATCCGTTCACGACGATGATCGCCGAGCAGCTCGTCGCGAACGATCCCGATGCGAAGGCGCCGGTGATCGAATCGACCGGCACGGGCGCGGGCATGAAGCTGTTCTGCGCAGGCGTCGGCGCGGCGCACCCCGATATCGAGGACGCGTCGCGACGGATGAAGGCGAGCGAATATAAGAGCTGTGCCGAGAACGGCGTGCGCGACGTGATGGAAATCCAGGTCGGGATCGACGGCATCGCCTTTGCCGAGGCGAAGAACGGCCCCAAAATGCAGCTGACGCCGACCGATCTCTACAAGGCGCTCGCCGCCAATCCGGGCGGCAAGACGAACACCGCGCGGGTCTGGCGCGACGTCAATCCCGCGCTGCCCGCGGTGCCGATCCAGGTTTACGGCCCGCCGGCAACCAGCGGTACGCGCGATGCGCTGGCCGAGCTGATCCTGACCAAGGGGTGCGAGGACAGCGACCCAACCGCCAAGCCGCTCGCCAAGTCCGATCCGGATGCGCACAAGGCGCTCTGCACGCGGGTGCGCGAGGACGGCGTGTATGTCGATGCCGGCGAGAACGACAATCTGATCGTCCAGAAGCTGCAGTCGAATCCCAATGCGATCGGCGTGTTCGGCTACAGCTATCTCGAAGAGAACAAGGACGACGTGAACGGGGTGTCGATCTCGGGCGTCGCGCCGACCTACGCATCGATCGCGGACAACCGGTATCCGGGATCCCGGCCGCTATATATCTATGTGAAGAAGGCGCATCTGACCGCCATTCCAGGACTGCGGAACCTGCTCAAGCTATACGCCGCGAACTGGGGCGCGACCGGGCCGCTGGTAAAACGCGGACTGATCGCGGCACCGGCAGCGGTGCAGGCGCGCTCGGCAGCGATCATCGCGAACGAAACGGTGCTGGATCCGGCGGTGTTGTCGTGATGCGCTTTTCCTCCAACCGCACGCCCGTCCTAGTTCCCCCGCGAACGCGGGGGCCCAGGAGCCAAGCTCGATACCGGAACTTAGCTGGGCCCCCGCGTCCGCGGGGGAACGGAAGTTTTGCTGAGAAAACCTCTCACCACAAAGCCACCCCCCCGGCGCACGCAACCACCCCGGCGAAGGCCGGGGCCCAATTGGGCAACGCGCAGTTGGCTGATGCCGTGCGCCATTACCTCGACCTCCCCAATTGGGCCCCGGCCTTCGCCGGGGTGGTACTTATAGACGGGCGAGAACTATAATGTCCGCCATCGCCCTCCTCTTGCTCGTCCTCGGTCTAGGTCTGATCGGCTGGCTCACCGCCCGCGTCCGCGCTACGCGCTTCCGCGCCGGCAGCACCGTGCGGTTCAGTTCGCTCCCGTCGCACCATGGCTGGTTCGTCGCGCTGTGGACCGCCGTTCCTCCGCTGATCTTCCTCGTCATCTGGTCGATGACCTCACCCGCGCTCGTCACCGATACCGTGCTCGCGACGCCCGCGGCGATGCAGCTCCCACCGCCCGGCTTCGATCGCGCGTCGATCCTGTCCGAAGCGCGCAGCCTTGCCGAGGGGCGCAGCTTCGGCGCGTTCCACGGGCTCTCCCGGACGCTCGCCCCCTCCTACGCCGCCGCGCAGACCCGTTACGACTGGATCGCCACTGCCCTCGCGTTGCTGCTCGCCTTTGCCGGCGGCGCGTTTGCTTTCACCCGCGTGAAGCCCGGCTTCGGCGCGCGGACGCAGGTCGAGCGGGTGGTGATGCTGTTGCTGCTCGGCGCGTCGCTGATCGCGATCCTGACCACGGTCGGCATCGTCGCCTCGCTGCTGTACGAATCCGCGCGGTTCTTCTCGGTCGTGCCGATCACCGACTTCCTGTTCGGCACGCACTGGAGCCCGCAGGTCATCGACGGCCGCGATCCCGGCGCGTCGCTCGGCGCGGTGCCGTTGTTTTGGGGGACGTTCTTCATCGGCGCCGTGATCGCGATGATCGTCGCGATACCGTTCGGGCTGATGAGCGCGATCTACCTCACGCAATACGCCGCGCCGAACACGCGCAAATGGATGAAGCCGATCCTCGAGATGCTCGCGGGCGTCCCCACCGTCGTCTACGGCTATTTCGCGGCGCTGACCGTTGCGCCTGCGGTGCGCGACTTCGCGGTCTCGATCGGGATCAGCTGGGCGTCGTCCGAAAGCGCGCTCGCCGCCGGCCTCGTGATGGGCATCATGATCATCCCGTTCGTCTCGTCGATGGCAGACGATTCGATCGCCGCCGTGCCCTCGTCGATGCGCGACGGCAGCCTGGCGATGGGTGCGACCTCGTCCGAGACGATCCGCCGCGTGCTGCTCCCGGCCGCCCTCCCCGGCGTCGTCGGCGGCGTGCTGCTGGCCGTGTCGCGCGCGATCGGCGAGACCATGATCGTCGTCATGGCCGCCTCCGGCGTCGCGACGCTGACGCTCAACCCGTTCGCCAGCACCACCACCGTCACCAAGCAGATCGTCGACCTGCTGACCGGCGAGGCCGAGTTCGACAGCCCCAAGACGCTCGCCGCGTTTGCGCTGGGCCTGACGCTGTTCGTGGTCACGCTCCTTCTCAACATCGTCGCGCTGCGCGTCGTGAAACGGTACCGCGAAGCCTATGAGTGACACGCTCGTGCCCCAGATCCCTACGACGAACGCCGAGCCCGTGCGCCGCGTGCCGACCGACTGGACGACGGAAGCGATGCAGTCGCGGATCCGCCGCCGTTACGCGTCCGAGCGCCGCTTCCGCTTCGCCGGCCTCGCCGCGGTGTGGCTGTCCGCCGCGTTCCTCGCCTATCTGCTGGTCACGATGGTGATGCAGGGCGCGAGCGGCTTCGTCGAGACGCGCGTGTCGCTCCCGGTCGATCTCGCCGCCGCGAAACTGCCGATCGAGCCCGCCCGCCTCGTCGGTCGCGGCGCCGATCTCGCGCTCGCAGGCGCGGGTCTCGAAGGCACCGTGCTGGCTGCGGCGAGCACCACATACGGCAAGGACGGCGCGAACCTGCTGTCCGACGGCGCGTGGGCGGTGGTGCGCGATGCGATCAAGGCCGATCCGTCGCTGCTCCAGCGCAAGGCGGTGTTCGAAGTCCCCGTCTCCAGCCCGATCGACGTCGCCGCCAAGGGCAACGGCACACCCGATGCGGAGGCCGTCGTCGCCCGGTTGAAGGCGAGCGGCGCGCTGAGCCGGGGGTTCAACGCCGGCTTCCTGACCTCGGCGGACTCGACCGATGCCACCCGTGTCGGCATCTGGGGCGCGTTCAAGGGATCGCTGCTGACGATGGTCGTCACGCTGCTGCTCGCCTTCCCGATCGGCGTGCTGTCGGCACTGTATCTCGAGGAATATGCGCCGAAGAACCGCTGGACCGATCTGATCGAAGTGTCGATCAACAACCTCGCGGCGGTCCCCTCGATCATCTTCGGGTTGCTTGGGCTGGCGGTCTTTCTCGGCACGTTCGGCATGCCACGCTCGGCACCGATCGTCGGTGGTCTCACGCTCGCGCTGATGACGATGCCGGTCATCGTCATCGCCGGCCGCAACGCGATCAAGAGCGTGCCGCCCTCGATCCGCGACGCGGCACTCGGGATCGGCGCGTCGCCCGTCCAGGTCGTGTTCCACCACGTCCTGCCGCTCGCGCTGCCGGGCATCCTCACCGGCACGATCATCGGCATGGCGCGCGCGCTCGGCGAGACCGCGCCGCTGCTGATGATCGGCATGCGCGCGTTCATCGCCGCGCCGCCGTCCGGTCTCAAGGATCCCGCGACCGTGCTGCCCGTGCAGATCTTCCTCTGGTCCGATCAGGTCAGCCGCGGCTTCGTCGAGAAGACCTCCGCCGCGATCATCGTCCTGCTCGTGTTTCTGCTCGCGATGAACGGCGTCGCGATCTACCTCCGTAACCGATTCGAGACCCGCTGGTGATGACCAAGAACCTGAAAATGCCGATTCTCAAGATGACGGCGCGCAACGTCTCCGTCGCCTACGGCAGCAAGCTGGCGATCAACGATGTCTCGATCGACGTCGACCAGGACGAGGTCGTCGCGTTCATCGGCCCGTCCGGCTGCGGCAAGTCGACCTTCTTGCGCACGCTCAACCGCATGAACGACACCGTCGCCAGCGCCCGTGTGACTGGCGAGATCAAGCTCGACGGTCAGGACATCTATTCGCCCGACATGGACGTGGTGCAGCTCCGCGCTCGCGTCGGCATGGTGTTCCAGAAGCCCAACCCGTTCCCGAAATCGATCTACGAGAACGTCGCCTATGGCCCCCGCATCCACGGGCTGGCGGGCGCGAAGGCGGATCTCGACCGCATCGTCGAGAAGTCGCTGCGGCGTGCGGGCCTGTGGGACGAGGTCAAGGATCGCCTCAGCGACAGCGGCACCGCCTTGTCGGGCGGCCAGCAGCAGCGGCTGTGCATCGCACGTGCGATCGCGGTCGATCCCGAGGTCATCCTGATGGACGAGCCGTGTTCGGCGCTCGATCCGATCGCGACCGCCAAGATCGAGGAACTGATCCACGAACTGCGCGGCCGCTACGCCATGGTGATCGTCACGCACAACATGCAGCAGGCCGCGCGCGTCAGCCAGAAGACCGCGTTCTTCCACCTCGGCACGCTGGTCGAATACGGCAACACCTCGGACATCTTCACCAATCCCCGCGAAGAGCGGACCAAGGATTACATCACCGGCCGGTACGGCTGAGTGGGGGACCACGCATGAACACGCATACGGTCAAGGCCTTCGACAACGACATCGGCGAGCTGCGCGGGTTGATCTCGCAGATGGGCGGGCTCGCCGAGGACGCGATCGACAAGGCGATGCAGGCGCTGCAACGCAACGATCTCGCGCTCGCCGAACAGGTGCGCGTCGCCGACAAGCAGATCGACGTGATCGAGGCGGAGGTCGAGCGGCTGGCGGTGCGGATCATCGCGCTGCGCGCGCCAATGGCGGTCGATCTGCGCGAAGTGGTCGCCGCGCTGAAGATCGCCGGTGTCGTCGAGCGGATCGGCGACTATGCCAAGAACATCGCCAAGCGCGTGCCGATGATCGAGAGCGAGCACAGGATCGAGCCGATCTCGATCCTGCCCGCGATGGGCCGGATGGCGAGCGAGATGGTCCACGACGTGCTCGACGCGTTTGCCGCGCGCGATGCCGAAGAAGCGGTGCGCGTGGTCGAAAGCGACAATGCGCTCGACGATTTCTACGACAGCATCTTCCGCACGCTGGTGACCTACATGGTCGAGAACCCCAAGACGATCAGCCAGGTCGCGCATCTGCTGTTCGTCGCAAAGAACCTCGAGCGGATCGGCGATCACGCGACCAACGTCGCCGAGATGGTCTATTTCGCCGCGACTGGCACGCAGATGGTCGACCGCGAACGCGGCATCAAGCAGGAGCAAGCATAATGGCACGCGCGAAGATGCTGCTGGTCGAGGACGATGCGGCCCTCGCCGAATTGCTGGTCTGGCATTTCAAGCGCGAGGATTTCGAGATCGCGCATACCCCCGATGGCGAGGAAGCTTTGCTGCTCGCCAAGGAGAAGGTGCCCGATATCGTCCTGCTCGACTGGATGGTCGAGGGACTGTCGGGGATCGAGGTCTGTCGACGCCTGCGCCGCGCCCCCGAGACGCAGAACGTGCCGATCATCATGCTCACCGCACGCGGTGAGGAAGAGGATCGCGTCCGGGGTCTGGAAACCGGCGCCGACGATTACGTGACGAAGCCGTTCTCGCCGCGCGAACTCGTCGCGCGCGTGGGGGCCGTGCTGCGCCGGGTGCGCCCTGCCCTCGCCGGCGAAGCGCTCAGCTATGCCGACATCGAGATGGACACGGTCGGCCACAAGGTCCGTCGCTCGGGCGAGGTCGTGTCGCTCGGACCGACCGAGTTCCGCCTGCTGAAGCATTTCCTCGAGCATCCGGGCTGGGTGTTCTCGCGCGAACGGCTGCTCGATGCGGTGTGGGGACATGACAGCGATATCGAGAGCCGGACGGTCGACGTGCACATCCGGCGGCTCCGGAAAGCGATCAACGTCGGCGAGCGTCCGGACATCATCCGCACCGTCCGTTCGGCGGGGTATTCACTCGATACGGGCGGATAAGGACTCTGTCCCGCGATGGGGCGAATGGAATCGGATGCGAAACGAAGGACCCAAGCGCGACTTAGTGCGTTCAGACGTCGCGCTACCAAAATGGTGCACCCATTTAGGAGATTCGTATGAAGTCCATTCTTCTCGCCGCTGCCGCTCTTCTCGCGTCGCCCGTGATCGCCCAGACGACCCCGCCGGCCGATCCCGCCGCGCAGACCGCACCGGCCGATCCCGCGATGCAGACGGCACCCGCGGACCAGGCAGCCCCTGCTGACCCCGCAGCACCTGCAGATCCGGCAATGGCGGCTCCCGCCGATCCGGCCGCAGCACCCGCCGCACCTATGGCAGCACCTGCCCCGACCGGTGGCGTGACGTTCGGTCAGCCGACGGTAACCCCGCCGACGCCGGCACCCGCCGAGTATCCGGTGTGCTCGAAGACGGTCAAGGACGGCTGCCGTAACCGCGGCGGCAAGTAATTTACGCAGCAAGCGGCAGGTGATCCTGCCGCTTGCCTAGCCAGCTTTACGTTCTAGGAAAGGCGCTCCAACTATAAGAGAGGAGCGCCTTTTCCATGTCTATTCGCTTTGAGGGCCGGGTTGCCATCGTCACCGGCGCAGGCGGCGGCTTGGGCCGCGAATATGCGCTCGAACTCGCCCGCCGCGGCGCGAAAGTCGTGGTCAACGATCTCGGCGCGTCGCGCGACGGCACCGGACATTCGGACGCTGCGCTGAAAGTCGTCGAGGAAATCGAAGCGGCCGGCGGCGAAGCGATGTCGAACGGCGGCAGCGTCACCGACTACGACCAGATGGTCGAAATGGTCGCCCGCGCTTCCGAGAAATGGGGCGGCGTCCACATCCTCATCAACAACGCCGGCGTGCTGCGCGACAAGAGCTTCGCCAAGATGGAGCCCGCCGACTTCAAGTTCGTCGTCGACGTCCACCTGAACGGCTCGGCCAACGCCACCAAGGCGGTATGGGACACGATGCGCGGCCAGAATTACGGCCGCATCCTGATGACCGCGTCGTCGACGGGCCTTTACGGCAATTTCGGCCAGGCGAATTACGGTGCCGCGAAGCTCGGCCTCGCGGGGCTGACCAAGACGCTCGCGATCGAGGGTGCGAAGAACAACATCAAGGTCAACACGATCGCCCCGACCGCGGGCACGCGGATGACGCAGGACATCTTTCCCGAGGAAGCGTTCAAGGCCTTCTCCCCTGACAAGGTCGCCCCCGCCGCGGTGTTCCTCGTGTCGGAAGATGCCCCTACCAACATGATCGTCGGTGCCGGTGCCGGCGTGTTCCAGGCGGCGTACGTGACACTGACTCAAGGCAAGCTGCTGACGGGCGATGATCTGTCGGTCGAGGGTGTCGCGGCGAATTGGGACGCGATCATCGACCGCACGGGCGAGATCGTCCCGCAGTCGGGCTCGGAACAGTCGATGACTATTCTGAGCAAGCTGCAGGGGCGCTGATCTACCGTTCCCCCGCGAAGGCGGGGGTCCAGGATCACGAACGCCATCGCTTGCGACCCTGGGCTCCCACTTTCGCGGGAGAACAATATTGTCTCTGGCGGAGCGGGGCTCGCTCTTATCGCGGCTCGCGCATCTGCCAGACGACCCTGCCGATCACCGCGATCGCTCCGTCCGGCACTGCTGCCGCGTCGGAGTTGTCGCTCGTCGCCACTAGCGCCCCCCGCACCAGGGCCACGCGCTTCACCATCACCGCGTCGTCGATCCGGATGACATACAAGCCGCCTTTCGCGCGCGGCGTGCGGTCGGCTGTGTCGACGACGATGTGATCGCTGTCGAATAGTCCCGGTTCCATCGAGTTGCCGCGCACGCGGATGATCGCCGCCTGCCCGTCCCTTAGCCTGAGTTTCCGCGCGAGGCCGGGGTCCAGCGTGTCCGTGCCGAGCACGATCTCGCCGTCGACCAGCGCGCCCGGCCCCGCCGATGCCGCCACGTTGAGCTTTCGGATGCGGAACCCTGCCGGCCGATCGGCGGGTGCGCCCAGCGTTGTTTCGCTCACGCCCAGATAGTCCGACAGCAATCGGCGATCACGTTCGCCGAGCACCCGCGGCGATCCACGCCTGACATATTGCTGAAGGTAGGCCGCGTTGCGCCCCAGCATCGCCGACAGCGCCGCGAGACTGTCGCCACGCGCCGCGGCCAGCGTTGCCAGCGCGGTTCTTGGATCGGGTTCGAGCACGGTTCTAGCCACGCCCGAACCGTAGCGTAGGAATTTTCCTAGACAAGTAGGATTTGCCGGAACAGATCAGGAACGCAGGCAGGGACCCGGGCCAGGGACTCGGGGCCAGGAACAGGAAGGAGCGACCATGTCCGTTCTCATCAAGATCGACCGATATCTGCGGCAGACCGGCATGCCGACTTCCAAATTTGGCCGGTTGGCGGTCGGCGATCCGCGGCTGGTCCACGATCTCCGACTCGGTCGCCAGCCGCGCGCGCCGATGGTGGCGCGGATCGAGACGTTCATAGAACGGCACGGATCGTGAGGATGGACGCGATCCGTGGCCCCGATGCGGGCACGCTATTGATCCGCGCGCTTCGCGGCCATGCGGCGGCGGCAGGCCTGACGATGCACGTCGAGTCGATCGCGTGCACGCCTTGGGCCAGCGCGACCTTCGTCGGCACACTGCACCGGCTGACGATCGCGGCAATGCCCGTACCCGGTCTTCGAGAGTGGATCGACGCATTGCCCGAAGCCGAGTTCGCGATGCGCGGGCATATCGTCGCAGATCTGGTGGTCGACCGCATCGAGTCGCTCGGCGACCGCGAGCATGTGACGATCGCGGTGCTGACGCTGATCGACGCGTAAACGTTTCGTCAGGGGTGGACTTTCGCTGGCCGAACCACGAAGTCGGCGGTCAACGAAGGAGATTCATATGGCCGGGATGGGCAAGTTCGACTGGGCGGATCCGTTCCTGCTCGACGATCAGTTGAGCGAGGACGAGCGGATGATCCGCGACAGCGCGAAGGCCTATGCCGACGACAAGCTCGCGCCGCGGATCATCGACGCGTTCCAGCACGAGCATACCGATCCCGCGATTTTCCGCGAAATGGGCGCGCTCGGGTTGCTCGGGCCGACGATCCCCGAGGAATATGGCGGCGTCGGCGCGTCCTATGTCGCGTACGGCCTGGTCGCGCGCGAGGTGGAGCGGATCGACTCGGGGTATCGCTCGATGATGTCGGTGCAATCTAGCCTCGTGATGTACCCGATCAACGCGTTCGGGTCCGAAGAGCAGAAGCGCAAATACCTGCCCAAGCTCGCGACTGGCGAATGGATCGGCTGCTTCGGGCTGACCGAGCCCGATGCGGGGTCGGATCCCGGCGGGATGACGACGCGCGCGAAGAAGACGGCCAACGGCTATGTGATCTCGGGCGCGAAGACGTGGATTTCGAATTCGCCGATCGCGGATGTGTTCGTGATCTGGGCGAAGTCCGACGAGCATGGCGGCGGCATCCGTGGTTTCATCCTCGAGCGCGGGATGAAGGGGCTGGAGACGCCCAAGATCGAGGGCAAGCTGTCGCTCCGCGCGTCGATCACCGGTATGGTGATGATGGACGAGGTCGAGGTTGGCGACGACGCGCTGCTGCCCGACGTGCAGGGGCTGAAGGGCCCGTTCGGCTGCCTCAATCGCGCTCGCTACGGGATTTCCTGGGGTGCATTGGGCGCGGCGGAGTTCTGTTTCCATGCAGCGCGGCAGTACGGGCTGGACCGGAACCAGTTCGGGACGCCGCTTGCCGGGCGTCAGCTTTTCCAGAAGAAGCTGGCGGATATGGAGACCGAGATCGCGCTTGGGTTGCAGGCGAGCTTGCGCGTCGGGCGGTTGATGGACGAGGGCCGGTTCGCGCCGGAAATGGTCTCGATCGTGAAGCGCAACAACGTCGGCAAGGCGCTCGATATCGCGCGGATGTCTCGCGACATGCACGGCGGCAACGGGATTTCTGGGGAGTATCAGGTGATGCGCCACCTGATGAACTTGGAGACGGTCAACACGTATGAGGGTGCGCATGACGTGCACGCGCTGATCCTCGGGCGGGCGATCACGGGTATCGCTGCGTTTTGAGTTCAACCCCGACGTCCTACCACCCCGGCGGAGGCCGGGGCCCAATTGGGGAACGCGCATTGGCTGGTGCTGCGCGTTGTTACTCCGACCTTTCCAATTGGGCCCCGGCCTCCGCCGGGGTGGTGCTCTAAATTGGAAAGCAAACCCTCCCCCCTCACCGGCTTGAAAGTGGTTGAACTCGCGCGGATCCTTGCGGGGCCGTGGGCGGGGCAACTTCTTGGCGATCTCGGCGCCGACGTCGTCAAGATCGAGAGCTCCGCCGGCGACGACACGCGAACCTGGGGGCCGCCGTTTATCGATAACCCTGACGGCACGTGCGACGCCGCGTATTTCCATGCCGCCAATCGCGGCAAGCGGTCGGTCGTCGCCGACTTTACCACACCCGAAGGACAAGCCGTCGTCCGCGACCTGATCGCCGACGCGGACGTGGTGATCGAGAACTTCAAGGTCGGCGGGCTGGCCAAATACGGGCTCGACTACGCCGCGCTCGCCGCGATCAATCCGCGGGTCGTCTATTGCTCGATCACCGGGTTCGGGCAGGACGGGCCCTACGCTCCTCGTGCGGGCTACGACTTTATCGTGCAGGGCATGAGCGGGATCATGGACCTGACCGGCGAGCCCGATGGCGCGCCGCAAAAGATTGGCGTCGCGTTCGCCGACATCATGACCGGTCTGTATTCCGTAATCGCGATCCAGGCGGCGCTGGCGATGCGCGAGCGGACCGGCAAGGGTCAGCAGATCGACATGGCGCTGCTCGATACGATGACCGGGGTGCTGGCGAACCAGGCGATGAACTGGTTTGCGAGCGGCGTGTCACCTACGCGGGTCGGGAATGCGCATATGAACGTGTGTCCCTATGCGGTGTTTCCGTGTGCCGATGGGTGGTTCATCCTGGCTGTCGGGAATGACGGGCAGTTCGGGCGGTTCTGCGATGCGATGGGCTTGCCCGAGATGCGCGACGATCCGCGGTTCGCGACCAATGCCGGGCGGTTGGCGTTCAAGGATGTGTTGTTCGCGGGGATCGAGGCGGCGACGTCTCTGGTGCCTAAACTCGAGTTGCTGGCGCGGTTGGAGGCGGTGGGTGTGCCGGCCGGGCCGATTAATACCGTCGCGCAGGCGTTCGACGATCCGCAGGTCGTCGCGCGGGGGATGGCGATCGACGTCGCGCGGCCGGATGGGTCTCTGGTTCCGGGGCTGCGTACGCCAATCCGGTTTTCCGATGCCGATCTCGCGACCGGGCGGGCGGCGCCGATGCTGCCGAAACCACCGTCATCCTGACGAAAGTCAGGATCCAGAGCCACGTGCGCTAGCGTTCGTGGCTCTGGATCCTGGGTCGAGCCCAGGATGACGGATGGGGGTTAGGCCGCGACCTCCACCACTGGCTTCCGGGCATACAACCCATAAGCCAGGATCAGCGCGTAGCAGATCGCCGGAAGCAGCAGCGCGAAGTGCAGGCTGCCCGACTTGTCCGCCAGCATCCCCGTCAGATACGGGATGATCGCGCCGCCGACGATCGCCGTGGCGATCACACCCGAGCCTTCCGCCGCACGCTTGCCGAGACCTTCCGACGCCAGCGAGAAGATCGTCGGGAACATCACCGCGTTCATCAAGCCGATCGCGAGCAACGCCCAGCCCGACAAAGCGCCCTCGGTGTTTGCCGAGATCAGGATCAGCGCCAGCGTCCCCGTCGCGACGCCCGCGAGGACCTTGCCCGGCGACACCTTGTTCAGGACGTAGGCGCCGATGAACCGGCCGACCAGAGCGCCGCCCCAGTAGAACGGCACGTGCTTGCCCGCGGCGACGTCGCTCAGGCCCATCACGCTCGGCTGCATCAGGTAATTGACGATCAGCGAGCCGACCGCGACCTCCGCACCGACGTACAGGAAGATGCACGCCGTCCCCATCGCGAAGCGGGGGCGCTTCAGCAGGGTGAACGCGTGGAAGATGCTGCCCGTCTGGTCCTGCTCCTCGTTGAGCCGGTTGCGACGGGTCCACACGACCGCGGCGACGATCAGCAACGCGATCGCGAGGCCGATATAGGTGTGCACGACGGTCCGCGACGATTCCGTCCGGTACGCGTCGAGCGCGGCACCGGTGATTGTCGAAGAGTCGACCGTCGCCAGCCCGCCGAGGATCAGCGCGGAGCCGACGTACGGGAAGATGGTCGTGCCGAGCGAGTTGAACGCCTGCGCGAAGGTCAGCCGGCTCGAGGCGGACTTGGGATGGCCGAGCGCCGAGATCAGCGGGTTGGCGACGACCTGCACCACGGTGATGCCTGCGCCGAGCACGAACAGCGCGAACAGGAACATGCCGAAGCTCGCCTGCCCCGCCGCGGGGATGAACAACAAGCAGCCTGCGGTCATCGTCACGAGCCCGATCGACGCGGTCCGCATGTAGCCCGCTTTGCGGACGATCGCCGCGGCGGGGATCGAGAACAGCGCATAGGCGAGGAAGAACGCCGACTGGACCAGCATCGCGGTCGCGTGGTCGAGCGTGAAGAGTTCTTTCATCTTCGGGATGATGATGTCGTTCAGCGAGGTGATGCCACCGAAGATGAAGAACAACGCGAACACGAACACGCGCAGGTCGGGCGCGTCGTAGCCGTGGCTGGCATCGCCTCCGGCTGCTGCTGTGGATTTGGTATCGACGTGCATCGTGTTGCGCCCTCTCGCGGTATTTCCGCGCGACATAAGCCGGGGCGGCAGCGCGTGGCAATGCCGCGTGGTGCGATCGGTCCCGGCGGGCTAGGACGGCGGGCATGAGCCGCTTCACCGTCAACAACGAGCCGATCGAATACAAGCTCGACAACGAGACGCCGCTGCTGTGGGCGTTGCGCGATGCGTCGAACCTGACGGGGACGAAATACGGCTGCGGCACCGGGCAGTGCGGCGCGTGTACGGTCGACATCGACGGGCGGGCGATACGGAGTTGCCGGGTGCCGATCGGCTCGATCGAGGGGGCGTACGTCACGACGATCGAGGGGCTGTCGCGCGAACGCAATCATCCGGTGCAGCTGGCGTTTATTGCCGAGGCTGTGCCGCAGTGCGGGTTCTGCATTCCGGGAATGATCATGGCGGCGGCCCTGTTGCTGAAGCGCAATGCCGACCCGAGCGAAGCGCTGATCCGCGAGCAGATCACCAACCTGTGCCGGTGCGGGGTGTATCCGCGCGTGGTCGAGGCGGTGCAGCGGGCTGGGCGGGCGATGCGCGGGGAAGAGGTGATTCCGGCGGGGCCGCGGCCGGGGATCGATCCGGCGGATTCGGCGC
Organism: Sphingomonas albertensis; assembly: GCF_014358075.1. Taxonomy (GTDB): domain Bacteria; phylum Pseudomonadota; class Alphaproteobacteria; order Sphingomonadales; family Sphingomonadaceae; genus Sphingomonas; species Sphingomonas albertensis. The sequence continues at coordinate 27,357 of NZ_JACONT010000046.1, forward strand.
GATTGGTGCCTGCGCTGGTCCCGCCGCCGCGGTGACATCCTCCCTTGGAACACAAAGCTGTTATCCCACGAACCTTGTTCTCCCGCGAAGGCGGGAGTCCAGGCTGGGTCCCCGGCTTCGCGGGGAAACAAGGTAATG
>NZ_JACONT010000047.1 GCF_014358075.1 Sphingomonas albertensis
GGCAAGTGCCAGCCACCTCCCCCTGGCGGGGAAGGATCGTGAGGACCGGTTAACTGCCTAGGTGCCGCATGGGGATCGAGGGTTCGGTTGGAAAATTAGCAGGGGCGCGTATCGGGGCATGCGTTCCGCGCGCCAACCTGTCCTTCGATACGCCATCTCGATAAGCCGCCTGCGGCGACTACTCGACGGCTACTCAGGACGAACGGGGGGGCTAGTGACGGCCCCTCAGCGGCGGTCCTTCAACCAGACCAGCACCGCCGCCACCACGCCGACTCCGGTCCCGATCAGAAACCCCGGCGTCGCTTGCCCGATCGCGAAGCCCACGCCCGCGCCGCACAGCATGCCGAGCGCGACGAGGAAGCCGCCCGCGGCGCTGGGGTCCTTGTGGGGGGGGAGGGTGTCGCGGGAAGTCGGGTCGGCCATCGGCATGTCCTGCCACGCGGCGCGGCGGGATACCAGCCGCGCGCCGCCCGCGATTCGCCGCCCGGACGAAACGTGGCGGAAATACGGCGTTACATACTGTTCCGGAACGACAAGCCCGGCTAGGAGCCGGACATGGTGTTCCGCGTCGGGCGAGCCGGGCCGGCCGCCGTCTTTTTCGTTCTGACGACTGCCGGGGCACCCGTTTCCGGTGCGGACGCACAAACCGCGCCTGCTCAGGTGCCGACTGCGCCCAGTTCGCCTTCGAGTCCATCGGCGAGTCCATCGGCGAGCCCATCGTCAATTCCGGCGGCAAGAACTCCCGCCGATACCCCGATATCGCTCGACCCCAATTCCCCGCTCGCCGCGCTGCCCGATATCGGCGTCGGCTGGCCCGATCTCGCCACGTCGCCGATGGATCCGGCCGCGGCGATCGCCGCCGTCGATGCCAATGCCGAGAGTCGTTATGCCTGGCGGATCGACGGGATCGACGGCATCAACGACACGCTGCTGCGCCAGCGGTTCGCCCAACTCTCGACGCTCGACGCGAACGATCACCAGGCTGCCAACGCCGCGCAGCTCGATCGGCGGGCGCGCGAGGATGCCGATCTGCTCAACAGCCTGTTGCGCGCGGAAGGCTATTACGACGCCAACGTGGTCACGCGCGTCGAACCCGGTGCGAAGCCGATGGTGGTGCTGTCGGCGACTCCCGGTACGCTCTACAAGTTCAAGGGCGTGACGATCGACGGCATTGCCGCGGCGGGCGACAAGGCACCGGGGCTGGTGACCGCGTTCGGCGTGAAGCCCGAGGATCCGGTGAATTCGGACGCGATCGTTGCGGGGCAGGCCAAGCTGACGACTCAGATCGGGCGCGAGGGGTTTCCGTTCGCCAAGGTCGGCGATCCGGCGATCGTCGTCGATCACGCCACCCGCACCGCGACGCTCGACCTGTCGGTGCAGCCCGGCGGCGCGCGCAAATTCGGGCAGATCGTCGCACTCCCCGGCAATCGGGTGTTCGGCGCCGATCACGTCGCGGAGATCGCGCGCTTCTCGCCGGGCGACCCGTACGACGCGGCCAAGATCGACGATCTCCGCCGTGCGCTGATCCAGACCAGCCTGGTCTCCGCCGTCGACATCAAGCCGGTGCAGGGCACGACGCCCGACACCGTCGACGTCGCGGTGAAGCTCGATCGGGCGCCCCCGCATACCGTCGCGGGCGAGCTCGGCTATGGCACCGGCGAGGGCGCGCGCGCGGAGATCAGCTGGACGCACCGCAACCTGTTCCCGCCCGAGGGCGCGCTGACGTTGCGCAGCGTGCTGGGGACGCAGGAGCAGCTCGGCTCGATCGTGTTCCGGCGCAACAATTTCCAGGCGCGCGACCGCGTGCTGACGCTGCAGGCCTCCGCGGTGCATACCAACCGCGATGCATATGACGCGAAGACCTTCACGCTCGCGGGCACGCTGGAGCGCCAGACCAACATCTTCTTCCAGAAGACCTGGACGTGGTCGCTGGGCGCCGAGCTGATCGCGTCGGACGAGCGCGACGTGATCGTGTCGACGGGCGATCCGCGGCGGCGGACGTTCTTCATCGGCGCACTGCCGACCAGTCTCAACTACGACGGCTCCGACGACCTGCTGAACCCGACCAAGGGCTTTCGGCTCGGCGGGCGGCTCAGCCCCGAAGTGTCGTTGCAGGGGTCGGTGTTCGGCTACACACGGACGCAGTTCGACGGCAGCGTGTACCAGCCGATCGGCGGCAGCGTGGTGCTCGCGGCACGGACCCGGCTCGGCACGATCGTCGGCGCGCCGCGCGATCAGGTGGCGCCGTCGCGGCGGTTCTATGCCGGTGGCGGCGCGTCGGTGCGCGGCTACGGCTATCAGTCGATCGGCCCGCGCGATCCCAACAACGACCCGATCGGCGGCCGCAGCCTCACCGAATTTTCGATAGAAGCCCGTGTGAAGGCGTTCGGCAATTTCGGCATCGTGCCGTTCCTCGACGCGGGCAATATCTACACCTCGCCGCTGCCGAAATTCACTGGGCTGCAATACGGCACCGGGATCGGCGTGCGCTATTATTCGAACTTCGGGCCGATCCGCCTCGACGTCGGCACGCCGATCAATCCGCAGCCCGGCGATAGCCGCATCGCCGTGTACGTCTCGCTGGGGCAGGCGTTTTGAGCGAGGAAGTCACCCTTCCAAAGCGCCGGATCGCGTGGTGGCGCTGGATCGTCAGTGCCACCATGGCGCTCCTGGTGATCCTCGGCACGGCGCTGCTGATCGTCGATACGGGGATCGGGCATCGTTTCGTCGCGGACCGGATCGCCGCGATCCGGACCGCGAACGGGCTGCGCTTCACGGTCGGGCGGATCGACGGGTCGCTGTACGGCGATACCCGGCTGATCGATCTGCGCGTGTACGATCTGGAGGGGCTCGTCTTCCAGGCGCCCAATGTCGCGCTCGACTGGTCGCCGTTCGACTGGTTCTCGAACCGGCTGGAAATCCGGCGGCTGATCGTCGATCGCGCGATCCTGACGCACACGCCGCGTACCCGGCCGTCGAAGACCCGCGGACCGATCCTGCCCGATTTCGATATCCGTATCGGCCAATTGTCGGTCGGGCGGCTGACGCTGGCGAAGCGCGTACTAGGAACGCAGCGGATCGCGCGGCTCGACGGACGTGCGGATATCCGTTCGGGGCGCGCGCTGGTCGACCTGAAGGCGCGCGTTGCCGGCAGTGACGACCTGACGCTTCGGATCGACGCCGAGCCGGCACGCGACCGCTTCGACATCGACGTCGCCGCGAAGGGGGCCGCGGGCGGCGTGCTCGCGCGGATGGTCAAGGCAAAGGGGTCGGTCGCGCTGGCGGTGACCGGCGACGGCAGCTGGGCGAAGTGGAACGGTCGCGCGAACGGCATGATCGGGACGACGCGGGTGGTCGATCTCGCCCTCGCGCAGGTCGCCGGCCGCTACATGCTGTCGGGCACGCTCGCGCCGTCGTCGCTGCTCAAGGGCCGCCTGCAAAAGCTGACCGCGCCGCGCGTGCTCGTCAACGGCAGTGCGGGGTTCGCCAATCGCCGGCTGGACGGGCAACTATCGTTGCGCACACCGGCGCTGGCGGTGGACACGACCGGCATCATCGATCTCGGCGCGAACGCGTACCGCGACGTGCGGATCAAGGCGCGGCTGCTGCGTCCGCCCGCGCTGTTCGACAACATGACCGGCAACATGGTCGAACTGCGCGCGATCCTCGACGGGCCGTTCGCGACTGCGGCGTTCGACTACCGGATCGACGCCAGCCGGTTCGCGTTCGACCAGACCGGGTTCGAGAATGCACACGCCGCCGGCAAGGGGCGGCTGTCCGCCGCGCCGGTGACGGTGCCGATCCGCTTCACCGCCGCGCGCGTCACCGGCGTCGGCACGGTCGCGGGCGGCATCCTGCGCAACCTGTCGGTCGACGGGCTCCTCCGCGTGACGCCAACGCTGCTCACCGGCGACGCGCTGAGGCTGCGGTCCGACAAGCTCACCGGCAGCATCAATCTGGCGGTCGACCTGCGCAACGGGCAGTTCGAGGTCGGCATCAATGGCGGGCTCGGGCGCTATCTGATCCCCGGGCTCGGCATCGTCGACGTGAAGTCCACGTTGCGCGTCGTCCCCGGCCCGAACCGCAAGGGTACGCGCGTGATCGGGCAGGGCAGCGCGCAGATGGTCCGGCTCGACAATGCGTTCTTCCGCAGCCTCGCGGGCGGATTGCCGCGGATCACGACCAATCTCGAACGCACCACCGATGGCGTGCTGCACTTCACCAATCTGGTGCTGACCGCGCCGCAGATTCGGCTGACCGGCAACGGTTACCGTAGGCGCGACGGCACCTTCCACTTCGAGGGCGGCGGGCGCCAGCAGACCTATGGTCCGGTGACGCTGAAACTCGACGGGCAGATCGAGAAACCGACGCTCGATCTCGTCTTCGCGAGCCCCAACGCCACGCTCGGCCTGTCGAACGTCCGCGCGCATCTCGATCCGACGGCGCAGGGGTTCGCGTTCACCGCGGCGGGGGGCTCACGGCTCGGGCCGTTCACGACCAATGGCGCGATCCTGTTGCCGGCGGGCAAGGCCGCGACGATCGCGATCGCCGCGTTGAACGTCGCGGGCACCAAAGCGAGCGGCACTATCGCGGTCGTCGATGGCGGCTTCAGCGGTGCGCTCGCGGTCGCGGGCGGCGGTATCTCGGGTGAACTCCTGTTCCGTCCGGTCGGCCAGATTCAGCGCATCGAAGGCCATCTCGCTGCAAAAGCCGCAACGCTCGACACCGTTGCACTTCGCCAGGGCAAGCTCGATTTCGTCACGTTGCTCGATCCCGCCGGCACCTCGATCGAGGCGACCGCGATGGGCCTTGGCCTGCGCCGCGGTGCGCTCAGCCTGGCGCGGTTCAACGGGTCCGCCTCGCTGCGCGGCGGCGTCGGCACGATCAAGGCATCGATCGCCGGCTCCCGCGGTCGCGCGTTCGATATCCAGAGCGTTACGCAGGTCACCGCGAACAGCTACGCGATCTCCGCGCAAGGCACGCTCGACGGTCGCCCCCTGAAACTGCTCACGCCAGCCGTCGTCACCCAGGCCGAGGACGGTTGGCACCTGGCGCCGACCAAGCTCGGCTTCGGCGGCGGCGAGGCGCAGGTCGGCGGGCTTTTCACCGCGACCAGCACTGCGATCGACGCCAGCCTGACGCGGATGCCGCTCGCCCTGCTCGACATCGGCTATCCCGGCCTTGGCCTCAGCGGGTCGGCATCGGGGCGTTTCAACTTCGCCACGACGAACGGCGCTGCGCCAACCGGCAAGGCCGATCTCACGATCCGCGGCCTCGCCCGCGCCGGCCTCGTCCTGTCGTCGCGACCGATCGACGTCGGCGTGGCGGCGGTGCTGTCGCCCGACAAGCTCGGCCTGCGCGCGGTGATCGCCTCGGGCGGCAAGACGATCGGCCGCGCCCAGGCCCAGCTTGCACCGCTCGGGCCCAATGCTAGAGGGGGCGACCTCGCCTCGCGCATCACCAACGCCCGCCTATTCGGGCAACTCCGCTACAGCGGCCCGGCCGACACGCTCTGGCGGCTCACCGGCGTCGAGCTGTTCGACCTGTCGGGCCCGGTCGCGATCGGAGCGGACGTCGTCGGCACGCTCGCCAACCCGACCCTGCGCGGCGTGGTCCAGGCGAACGGCGCGCGGATCGAAAGCGCGACCACCGGCACCGTCCTGACCAACGTCCAGGCGACCGGCCGTTTCGGCGGCTCGCGGCTCGTGATCGACCGGTTCGGCGCGGACGCGGGCAAGGGCGGGCGCGTCACCGGCACCGGCCAGTTCGAATTCGCCGCCGCAGCCGGGATCGGCCTCGACCTCACGCTGCAGGCCGACAAGGCGGTGATGATCAACCGCGACGACATCGGCGCCACCGTCTCCGGGCCGCTGACGTTCAAGTCGAACGGCTCGGGCGGCACGATCGCGGGCGACGTCCTGCTCGACAAGAGCCGCTATCGCCTCGGCCAGGCGACCGCCGCCAGCGCCGTGCCGCAGCTCAACATCCGCGAGATCAACCTGCCCGAGGGCGGCGAAGAGACCGCGAAACGCACCACGCCCTGGACGCTGGCGATCAAGGCGCGCGCGCCCAACCAGGTGATGGTCAGCGGCCTCGGGCTGACCAGCGAATGGTCCGCCAACCTCCAGATCGCGGGCGCCCCCGATAACCCGGCGATCACCGGTCGCGCGACGCTGGTCCGCGGCGATTACGAGTTCGCCGGCCGCCAGTTCGAACTCGCGCGCGGCGTGATCCGGTTCGACGGCGGGGTGCCCGCCAACCCGGCGCTCGATATCGAGGCGAACGCGGATTCGACCGGGCTCAGCGCGTCGATCCGCGTCACCGGCTATGCGCTGAAGCCCGAGATCGGCTTCACCAGCACGCCCGCGCTACCCGAGGATGAACTGCTGTCGCGGCTGTTGTTCGGTACCTCGATCACCAACCTGTCCGCCCCCGAAGCGTTGCAGTTGGCGGCGGCGGTCGCGGCGTTGCAGGGCGGCGGCAGCGGTCTGAACCCGATCAACGCGGTGCGTCGCGCGGCCGGTCTCGACCGCCTCCGCATCCTCCCCGCCGATCCGCAGACCGGGCAGGGGACGTCGATCGCGGCGGGCAAATACGTGACGCGGCGGCTGTATGCTGAGATCGTCACCGACGGGCAGGGCTATTCCGCCACGCAGGTCGAGTTCCAGGTCACCCGCTGGCTATCGCTGCTGTCGAGCATTTCGACGCTCGGCCGCCAGAGCGCGAACGTGCGCGTGTCGAAGGATTATTGAATGAACGCGCGCGCCGGTCTCGCTAGGAAGAGTGCATGAAGCCCGTCATCTTCGGCCTTTCCGGCCCCGTCCTCACCCCCGCCGAACGCGCGTTCTTCGCCGAGTGCGAACCCGCCGGCTACATCCTGTTCAAGCGCAATATCGTCGATCGCCACCAAGTGCGTGCGCTGACGGACTCGCTCCGCGCGCTTGCCGGCCGCGACAATCTTGCGATTCTGATCGACCAGGAGGGTGGGCGTGTAGCGCGGATGGGCCCGCCGGAATGGCCCGTATTCCCGGCAGGCCCGGTGTTCGACGCAGCCTATGAGCGCGCACCGATGACCGCGATCCAGGCCGCGCGGGCCAACGCGCAGGCGCTCGGCATGATGCTCAGCGAGGTGGGCATCACCGTCGATTGCCTGCCGCTGCTCGACGTCTCACAGCCCGACACCACCGAGGCGGTAGCCTCACGCACGTTCGGATCCGACCCCATGCGCGTCGCAGCCCTCGGTCGCGCAACCTTGGAGGGGCTGGCCGAAGGCGGCGTGGTCGGTGTCGTCAAGCACATGCCCGGCCATGGCCGCGCAAAGGTCGACACGCACCACCACCTCCCGACCGTCACCGCGACCGACGCCGACCTCGAGATCGACCTCGAACCCTTCCGGACGCTCAACCAAGCGCCGATGGGTATGACCTCGCATATCGTGTTCGAGGCATGGGACGCCGACCGCCCCGCGACTTTGTCGCCAACCGTCATCGAACGCATAATCCGCGAGCGGATCGGCTTCGACGGACTGCTGATGACCGACGACATCGACATGAAGGCGCTGTCGGGCACCGCCGGCGACAAGGCGGCCGGGGCGATCGCGGCTGGGTGCGACTTGGTGCTCGATTGCTGGGCACGCATGGACGAGATGGTCGAGATCGCCGGGCGCTTGGGCGAGATCTCAGAGGTTTCTCGGGGGCGGCTCGATCGGGCGATGGCGTCGGTCGGCGCGGGCAAGGGCGATTTCGAGACACTGATCGCAACGCGGGATGCGCTGTTGGCGCGGGTTTGAGGTGGGCCGAGAGGCTACCTCCCCGGCGAAGGCCGGGGCCCAGTTGGAAAGGTCGCAGTAACGAAGCGCAGCGGCAGTCAGTACCGTCCCCCAACTGGGCCCCGGCCTTCGCCGGGGTGGTGTCCAAAGTAGTCGGCGGCGCTTCATCCTGCCATGCTCGGGAAGGATTAAACCACCCCCCGTTCGTACCCCCCCGTTCGTCCTGAGTAGCTGCTGAGCTTGTCGAAGCGGCGTATCGAAGGACAGGTTGGCGCGCGGAACCTGTGCTTCGATACGCGCCTTCGATACGGCTCTGGCGAGCCTACTCAGTCGCTACTCAGCACGAACGGAATGGGATGCGAACGGCCAAGCGCTCCCGCCATCAGCCCCCATCACGCCAACCCCCTAGCCCGCTCGTCCCCCCGCAACGTCAGCACCTCGACTCCGTCCCGCGTCACCGCCACGGTATGCTCGAACTGCGCCGAAAGCTTGCCGTCGTCGGTCACCACCGTCCACCCGTCATCCTCGGTAGACACCTTGCGCGTCCCCTGGTTGATCATCGGCTCGATCGTGAACACCATCCCCTCGCGCAGCACCATGCCGGTCCCCGCACGCCCGAAATTGAGCACCTGCGGCTCCTCGTGCATCTCGCGGCCGATACCGTGCCCGCAATACTCGCGCACCACCGCATAACCGTTCTTCTTCGCGTGCCGCTCGATCGCGAAGCCGATGTCGCCCAGATGCGCGCCCGCCCGCACTTGCCGGATGCCCTGCCACATCGCCTCCCGCGCGACCTTCACCAGGCGCTTTGCAGCGGGTGGCGCATTGCCAACGACATAGGTCTTGCTCGAATCGGCGATGAAGCCGTCCTTCTCCAGCGTGATATCGAGATTGACGATATCGCCGTCGCGAATGACGTCTTTCGCGTCCGGCACGCCGTGGCAGACGACGTGATTGATCGAGCCGTTCAGGACATGTTCGAAACCATATTGCCCCTTGCTTGCGGGCCGGGCGGCGAGGTCGTCGGTGATGTAGCGGTCGACCATGTCGTTGACCTGCAACGTCGACATCCCCGCCAGATCCTGTCTGTCGAGCATCTCGAACACAGACGCGAGCAACGCCCCCGATACGCGCATCAGCGCCAGTTCGTCCGGCGTCTTCACCACGTCAGGTAGCACTTTTATCGGCAACGCGGATCGATGCCGCAGCCAATTGCGCGGTGACGATATCGTTGAACGACAGCGTCGGATTGGCCTCGGCAAGCATGCCGATCTTCATCCAGAACTCCGCCTGCGCGTTGATCGAGCGGCACAGGACCTGGCTCGCCCGTCGCGCATCCTCGTGCAGCATGTCGTCGATCTTCACGATACCCATGACTGCCGCTCCGCTCGTTCAACCAAACGAACCGTTTATGTTTCGTATATCGAGTCGTCAACGCGAAGGGTGGATGCGGCGCGGTGGGCGCTGTAGCATCCGGCGATGGACGACGCCCAACTGACGCTGGATCTCGACGGGTGGGAGGGGCCGCTCGATCTGTTGCTGTCGCTCGCGCGGGGGCAGAAGGTCGATCTGCGGAAGATTTCGATCTTGGCGCTGGTCGAGCAGTATCTCGCCTACGTCGACTCTGCGCGCGCGCTGAAGCTGGAACTGGCGGCGGATTATCTCGTGATGGCGGCATGGCTGGCGTATCTCAAATCAGCCTTGCTGTTGCCGCGCGATCCGCTCGCCGAGCCCGACCCCGAAGAACTCGCGCTGAGGCTGCAACTGCGGCTCGAGCGACTGAGTGCGATGCGCGAGACCGGCGCCCGGCTGATGGCGCGCGATCGGACCGGGCGCGACGTGTTCCTGCGTGGTGCACCGGAGGGGCTGCGAACGGTGCGGAAGGCGGCGTGGCAGGCGGAGATTTTCGACCTGATCGCCGCCTATGGCCGGATTTCCGCACGGACGCGACCGGTGATGCATGTCGTCGCCGACCGCGAGGTGATGACGCTGGAGGCGGCGCTGGAACGCGTGTCGATGCTGGTCGGCGAGCGGATCGACTGGAGCGTGATCGAGAGCTTCCTCCCCGAAGCAGGCGAGCGGTTGCGGCGATCGGCGCTGGCGTCGAGCTTCGTCGCGGCACTCGAACTCGCGCGACAGGGGAAGGTCGACCTGCGCCAGGCCTCGCCGTTCGCGCCACTCTATCTGAGGGCGCGCGCGTGACGCCGCCGGATGATTTCGTGCGCGCGGTCGAGGCGGTGCTGTTCGCGGCCGAGACCCCACTGACGCTAGACTCGATCCGTGCGCATGTCGGGGCGGGCGATGTCCGCGTGGCGCTGGACCGGCTCACCGCCGACTATGCCGGGCGCGGTATCCGTATCGTCCGCCGCGGCGAGCGGTGGCAGTTCCAGACCGCGCCGGACATGGCGCACATGCTCCGCCGCGACCGTGAGGAACCGCGCAGGCTCAGTCGCGCAGGCATCGAGACGCTGGCGATCATCGCCTATCACGAGCCGGTCACCCGTGCCGAGATCGAGGCGATTCGCGGGGTGCAGATCTCGAAGGGGACGCTCGACGTGCTGATGGAGGCGGGCTGGGTGAAACCGGCGGGGCGGCGCGAGGTGCCGGGGCGGCCGCTGATGTTCGCGACCAGCCCCGAGTTTCTCGTCCATTTCGGGCTGGCCAGCCGCCGCGACCTGCCGGGGATCGACGATCTGCGCGCCGCCGGGCTGCTCGATCCGGTCGATCTCGCCTTCGATCGGCTCGAAGATAGCGAAGATGGCGGGGGGATGGCGCAATCTCTGGCATTGAGGCGGGATGAGCCTTAGATAGGGTTCAGTTTTCAGGAGAATGGCCATGGGCGGTTTTAGCCCGATTCACTTGCTCGTCCTCGCGGTCGTCGCGATCCTCCTTCTTGGCGGCGGTCGTTTTTCCAGCCTGATGGGCGACGTCGCCAAGGGCGTGAAGAACTTCAAGAAGGGCATGGCCGAGCCCGACGACGAGACGCCGGCCAAGCCATCGGCGCGGATCGAAGCGCAGAAGTCGGCCGATCCCGCGTTCGATCGCGACGGCAATCGCGTCCGCGACGACCGTCCTGCCTGAAGCGATCGTGCTTGAAGTTGGCAGAGTTGAAGACCCTAGATAGGCGCGGCTGAATGTTCGATATCGCGCCCTCCGAGTTCCTGCTCGTGGCATTCGTCGCGCTCGTCGTGATCGGTCCGAAGGACCTCCCCAAGGCGATGCGCGTGGTCGGCTACTGGGTCGGCAAGGCGCGTGGTGTCGCGCGGCAATTCCGCTCGGGCTTCGATTCGATGGTCCGCGAGGCCGAACTCGAAGAGATGGAAAAGCGCTGGGCGTCGGAAAACGAACGCATCATGCGCGAGCATCCGCAGACGGGTACGGACGGCGCGGCCGATACTGCACAGGTCGTGCATTCGCCGGAGACCGAAGACTATCGCCGCGACTATCGGTCCGGTGATCATACGCCTGATCATACGCCTGATCATACGCCTGATCATACGGCCGAAGATCAGGCGGCTGGGGATCATACGGACGAGCCGGTGATGGTCGAGAAGCCGGTGGTCGCTGCCGCTCCGCCGACGGTATCGCCCGCGCCTGCCGACCAGGAGCACAAGCCGGTCGGCCATCGTGCCCCGGACCTGTTCGACGTCCCGTTGGATACGCCGGCCACGACCGCGCCTGACCCCGACGGCAAGACCGGCAAGTCCGACGTGGCGTCGTCATGAGCAAACTGGCCATGAGCCGCTCCGCCTTGGTCGCCCCGTATAACGCCGAAAGCATAGTATGAGCGAGATCGACGCAAGCCGGGCGCCGTTGCTCGACCATCTGATCGAGCTGCGGCGGCGGCTGCTATACTGCATTGCCGCACTGATCGTGACGTTCGGAATCGCGATGTATTTCGCCGAGGACATCTTCGGCTTCCTGGTCCACCCGCTGCTCGCGGCGGGGCAGAACAAGGTCATTTATACCGAGATCTTCGAGGCGTTCTTTGTCCAGATCAAGGTGGCGTTCTTCGCGGCGATGATGCTGTCCTTCCCGGTGATCGCGAACCAGCTTTGGCAGTTCGTCGCGCCCGGCCTCTACAAGAAGGAGAAGCGCGCGCTCCTGCCGTTCATCCTCGCGACGCCGGTGCTGTTCCTGACCGGCGCGGCGATGGCCTATTACATCGCGATCCCGATGGCGCTGCACTTCCTGCTCGGGTTCGACGGCATGGTCGGTGGCATCCACCGCGAGGCGCTGCCGGCGATCGGCAATTATTTGTCGTTCACCATGCAGTTCCTGTTCGGCTTCGGGATTTCGTTCCTGCTGCCGGTGCTGCTGATGCTGCTGGAGCGGGCGGGGATCGTCACGCGGAAACAGCTGATTGGCGCGCGACGCTATGCGATCGTCGCGGCGTTCGCGATCGCTGCGGTACTGACGCCGCCGGATATCGGCTCGCAGCTGCTGCTCGCGATCCCGCTGGTGATCCTGTACGAACTCGCGCTGATCGGGATCTGGTTCACCGAACGCAGCCGGGCGAAGGCCAAGGCGGTCGAGGGCGAGTCCACCGACATCATCGAGAGTTAAGGTCGAGAGTTAAGAACGCAGAACGCCGATACGAAAACGGGGCCCGGTGCATGTGCACCGGGCCCCGTTTCATTACCAGAAGCGCAAGGGCTTACTTGGCGCCGTCTGCGGTCTTCGCGACGGTCTTGCCTGCCGATGCGACGTCCTTGCCTGCACCCTCGACGGTGTTGCATGCCGAAACCATAAGCGCGCCTGCGACGACGGCCAGTCCAACCAACTTACGCATGATACTTCCTCCAAGAAGGGCTTGAATGCCACCGGAGGTGAAATGTTCGGGCGCCGCATTCGTTCCGATGCCGAAACCAGAAGGCGTGCGATTTGTGACGCTTAAGAAGGCAGCCGCACATTAAGGAGGGCTGCCACTCACCCGAACGATAAAGGCCCGGAAGCATCACCAGGGGGGGGAGGGTGATGCTTCCGGGCCTGTGTTCTGGATAGCGAGAGCGGGGGGCATAAATTCGCTATCCAAAGTGTAGAACGGCGACGGCCGAAGTCGGTTCCCGTGTTTTTCGAGAATCTCGATTAAAAATCCGAGTTTAATTTGAATTGGTTAACGTCGCGGCATGAAACACCGCAATACTTCCCCAGTCAGTCGCGCCCGGTGATGGCGACGGCGATCTCATAGGCCCCGACCAGCGGATCATGGTGGAGCGGCGAGCGCAACTGGCGCGACAGGCCTTCCATCACGCGTCCGTAGCGCGAGGCGGCCTCGCGCAGCGCATCGCTCTCGACCAGGGCCCGCGACACGACCCGCAGCAGCGCGCGATCGGGTTTGTCGGCGAGCTTGTCGGCAGGCTTCACGACGATCCGGATCTGCGCGGCGGGATCGCATGTCATCGCCAGCTCGATCGTCTCGGTCACGAGGAAGGCGATCGCGACCGCGACGTCCTGGTTGACCAGATACGGATCGACATCAAGCGTGATGCCCAGCCCGTGCGACCGATCGGACGCCGTCGCGCGGATGTTGGCGGAGAGTTCGCCGATCATCGTCCGCAGGTTGAGCCCGCGATTTTCCTCGAGTTCGGCGAAGTGATTGCGGTGGACGACGGCGAGCGCATCGACGCGGCGCTGGATCGAGGAATAGGCCGCGGTCGCATCGGCGCTCGGCGCGCTGCGGGCGTGGAAGTTTATCAGGCTGGAGATGACCTGAAGGTTGTTCTTCACCCGGTGATGGACTTCGCGGGTCAGCTTGGTCTGGCGGACCAGTCCTTCGGCGAGCCCGGCCTCATGCAACGCGACGGTGCGGCTGATCGCCTGGAACGTCTCGCCCAGCTCGCGGATCTCCTGCGCGGGCAGGGTGTGGACTGTACCGAAATCGAGTTCCTCGCCGGGCGTGAAGGCTGCGACCGCTCCGCGGAGGCGACGGAGAGGGCGGATCAGCAGGCGGTCGACGACGAACCACGCGATGCTCGCCGCGGCGATCCACATCAGCAGCGGCAGCAGCATCGCGACGATCAGCGAGGACGTGACGGGCGCGCTACGTATGCTGGTGCGCAGGGCAAGCCCCGCGACGCCGAGCTCGGTCCGCATCGTCTCCATGCGATCGAGCGGGCGTTCGTCCGGAATCGTCTCCAGGTGCAGCGAGTCCTCGTCGAGGACGATCGCGCTGCTGAACGCCGATGCGCGGCTCGATGGCTGCCCGATCTTCTCGAGGAAGGGTCGCGGGAAATACGCGCGGGCGGACGTATCGCCGCCGGGGCCGGAAATCGCGAGGAGCAAGCCGTTGTCGGGAACGATCGCGGCGGCGATCGGCATGTCGTCCTGGCGCAGCGTGACCGGATTGGGCAACGGGACACCGCACAGGACGTTGCCCTTGCGATCGGTGATGATGAAGCGGGTGCCGGCCGAGGATTGCTGGGCGAACACGCCCTGCGCACGGGCGCAGCTCGGGGCATCGGCGGGATCGGTGCCGAGCGCGTTTACCGCGACCCGCAAGGCCGTCATGTCGCCGACGAGTTCGATCGCGATCGCGCGCGCGCTCTCGTTCGCGGTGACCCGCAGGCGTGCGCGCGCTTCTGCATCGGCCAGGCGGGTAGTCTGCAAGGTCGCGAAGACCGCGATCAGTGCCAGCGGCAGGAGCGCGGCGCTGATGATCAGGAAAAGCTTGGCACCGGTCGGCAAGCGACCCATCGCCGAGATGAAACGGCGTTCGGCCACGGTGTCTGCCTGTAGTATCGGGTTCGTGTCGGGTGGCGAGGCCATGCGGCCCGCCGTCAGTCTAGCTTGCCGAGGAGATCGAGCAGGTCGTCGGGGATAACCTCGTCGACGGTCTTCTGATAAACCGAGCGCAGCGCCGAGCCCATTTGTTGATCCTTGTTCTGGATCTTCGGGGGCTTCGTTGCAGGCACTGCCTTCTCCGTGTCGTGGCCCAAACTCAAAACTTCCCCCTGCACGACGCAAACCAATCAGATGACGATGAGTATGGCTGGACCCTCGGGCATCAGGCTGCACACTCGCGAAAAGATGCTCGTGAAACCAAATAGCATCTCGATAGTTCCACGTTCGACCGAAAAATCCGCATTCCCGTGTCATTCCGTTCGCTCGCCGGGCAATGATGCACCCGGAACGGACCGACCGGTAGCATTTTCGACCGATGCCATTGCAATGACGCGAGCCGCCCGACACATGAGGGGCCGCACAGGATCAGGGAGTATTCGTTACCCATGTCTTTAGGACAGCAACTCGCACCGCACCTTCCCTTTTTGCGGCGCTATGGCCGGGCCCTGACCGGCAGCCAGATGCATGGCGACAAATATGTGCGCGCCACCTTGGAGGCGATCGTCGCCGCACCGGAAGAATTTCCGCGTGACGTCGATCCGCGTCTCGGCCTGTACCGGATGTTCCAGGCGATCTGGAACTCGGCGAATTTCGACGAGGTCGGCGACGAGGGTTTCGGTGAGGCCGAGGGTCATGAAGCCGTCGCTCGCGCCCGTCTCGCACGGATGACGCCGCTGTCGCGCCAGGCCCTGTTGCTGACCGCGATGGAGGGCTTCACGCCCGAGGACGCGGCATATTTGATCGAAGTCGACGCGAGCGAAGTCGACGACCTCGTCGCCGATGCACTGTCGGAAATCGAGAACCAGACCCGCGCCAAGGTCCTGATTATCGAGGACGAGCCGATCATCGCGATGGATATCGAGACGATCGTCCGCGATCTTGGCCACGACGTCACCGGCGTTGCGGTCACCCGCGACGAAGCGGTCGCGCTGGCTATGGAAACGCGGCCGGGCCTCGTGCTTGCCGACATCCAGCTCGCCGACGACAGCTCGGGCATCGACGCGGTCAAGGACATCCTGGCCGAGTTCGAGGTCCCGGTGATCTTCATCACTGCGTTCCCCGAGCGCCTGCTGACCGGCGAACGTCCGGAGCCGACGTTCCTGATCACCAAGCCGTTCCAGCGTTCGACCGTCAAGGCTGCCATCAGCCAGGCGTTGTTCTTCGACCAGGCAACTGTTCCGACCGCCTGATCGTCACCGAATATCGGGTCCGTTTTCGCCAGACGGTTACGGACCCAAAACGGTTCTCGATGGTTTAGGGGTCATGGCTGATCCAAACGAACCGATCCATATCGAGACCGATGACGCGAGAGCGGGATCCACTCCTCACATGACCCGATATATACTGGCGATCTCGCTAGTGCTGGTCATCGTGATCTTCGGATTTCTCGTTCTCCGCTAATCTGAATTCTGCGTAGGTCACTGGCAATGCTGGTAACCTGCGTCTATGTCTGTCGCTCCGCTCGGCAGTTTTATCGGGATTGATTGGATTACCATGACCCAGCCTGCGCCGCGTGCAGACACCGATGATGAGATCGACGAGGTCGTCGTACCGGTCGAGCACGTCTCGCTGTCGGATGCCGAATTCAAGGTTCAGCTCGCCCAGGTGATCCCGCATCTCCGTGCATTCGGCCGCTCGCTGTCCGGCAGCCGCGATCTCGCGGACGATCTGGTGCAGGAGACGCTGTTGAAGGCGTGGGCCGCGCGTCTGCGCTTCCAGGCCGGCACGAACATGCGTGCATGGACCTTCATCATCCTGCGCAACCTGTATCTCTCGCAGATGCGTCGTGCGCGCTTTAAGGGCGAGTGGGACGATCTGGTCGCGGATCGCATTCTCGCAGCGCCGGCGAGCCAGGATCGTCACGTCGAGCTAGGCGATATGCAGCGCGCGCTCATGCATCTGCCGCAGCCGCAGCGCGAGGCGCTGATCCTCGTCGGTGCGGGTGGCTTCGCGTATGAAGAGGCGGCCGAGATCTGCAACGTAGCGGTTGGCACGATCAAGAGCCGGGTCGCACGTGGCCGTGTCGCGTTGGAAACGATTCTGACCGACGGCTCGCTGCCGTCACGGCGCGATCACGAAACCGATACGAGCAAGACCGCGCTCGATTCGATCATGGGCGATGTCGAGGAACTCAGCCGGGGTCGTTGACCTTCGGTTTGGGTTATCCCGTTGAACCTGTCGGTGCGATCAGTGCCGAACGCGGTCCATCTGCTGCAGCATCCGCACCATATCGTCCGGCAGGCCGCGCGGCTCATCGAATGCGCCGCGGAGTGCATAGCCTATAACGTCGGTCACACGAGGTCCGCGGACGGTCTGTCGCCCGTTCTTGTCACCGCTGATCATGTGTAGTGCGTAAGTCATGCACGTAAGAACGGTCGATTGCGGGTTTCGTTGCTTCCCGATGTCACGACATCGTTACTTTCTATAGTAGCGAAGCATGCACGATTTCGAATCTGAACACGCGATAAACGACGCGCTGGGCCGGGCACGTCTTTGGTCGCCCTTTCTCGCCATGATCCTAGACCGCGAGCCCGTCCTTGCGCACTCGCTTGCGCAGGGACAGCTCGATCTGGGCGCATCCAGCGCGGCCCCGGACATGCCGGTTGCAAAACGGCTCAGGCTCGAGCGGCGGGCGATGGCGCTGAACGTCGCGATCGGCGATCTCGCGGGCGTTCTCGATCTGACCGCGGTGACCGGCGCGCTGACCCGGTTCGCCGACCATGCGCTCGACACTGCCATCCGGGCTGCGATCGAGGAGCGGACGCCCGGCGCCGAGCCGCTCGGCTTCACCGCGATCGCGCTCGGCAAGCAGGGCAGCGGTGAACTCAATTATTCGTCGGACATCGATCCGATCCTGCTGTTCGATCCTGCGACCCTGCCGCTGAAGCCGCGCGAGGAGCCCGAGCAGGCGGCGGTGCGGATCGGAAAGCGCGTCGTCGAGCTGCTCCAGGCCCGCGATGGCGACGGCTATGTCCTGCGGGTCGACCTGCGGTTGCGGCCCTCGCCCGAGATCACGCCGATCGTCCTGCCGGTCGAGGCGGCAATCGGCTATTACGAGGCGCAGGCGCTGCCGTGGGAGCGCGCCGCGTTCATTCGCGCCCGCGCGGCGGCGGGCGATATCGCGCTCGGCCAGCGGTTTCTCGATGCGATCCGGCCGTTCGTGTGGCGGCGCGCGCTCGATTTCGGTGCGATCGGCGAGATCCGAGGGATCTCCGCACGGATTCGCGATCACCATTCGCAGGGGCAGGCGTTCGGGCCCGGCTATGACCTGAAGCGCGGCCGCGGCGGCATCCGCGAGGCGGAGTTCTTCGCGCAGATCCACCAGCTGATCCACGGCGGGCGCGATCGCAGCGTCCGCGCGCCGGCGACCCGCGAAGCGCTTGCCCGGCTGGCCGAGGCGGGCTGGATCGGCACCGACGAGTCGCGGGCGCTGATCGACGGCTACACGCTGCTGCGGACGATCGAGCACCGCGTGCAGATGATCGACGACCGCCAGACGCACGCGCTGCCGACCGGGGAGGCGCTCGACCGCGTGGCCAAGCTGCACGGGCTGGAGGATGCCGGCGCGCTGCTGGCGTTGCTCGCCCCGCGGGTGGCGGCGACCGGCCGGATCTACGACGCGCTCGACGACACCGCGCGCCCAGCGTTCTCGCACGACGCGGTGACGCTCGAGACCGATCTCGCCGCTGCCGGGTTCGACGAGCCCGAGCCAGCGCGCCGCCGGATCGAGGCGTGGCGGAGTGGGGCGTATCCGGCGCTGCGCAGTCCGGCTGCGCGCGAGGCGCTGGAGGCGGTGCTGCCGACTCTCGTCACCGCGTTTGCGACCGCGCCGGTGCCGCAGGCGGCGTTGCTCAGGCTCGATGCGCTGCTCGAACGCCTGCCGAGCGCGATTAACATCTTCCGCCTGCTGGAGGCGCGGCCGGGGCTGGCGACGTTGCTTGCCGCGATCCTCAGCCATGCGCCGACGCTTGCCGACGATCTCGGTCGGCGCCCGGATCTGCTCGACGGGCTGATCGACGCGACCGCGTTCGAACCGGTCGGCGATATCGCGGCGCTGGAGGCGGCGATGCGCGCGGGCGAAGTCGGGGGCGATTACCAGGCGCGGCTCGATCATGTCCGCCGGGTCGTCGGCGAACTGCGGTTCGCGCTCGGGGCGCAGATCGTCGCAGGCGCGTCCGATCCGCTGCACGTCGCCGCCGGCTACGCGCGCGTTGCAGAGGCGGCGATCGGCGTGCTCGCGCGCGCGACGATCGACGAGTTCGCCAAGGCGCACGGGATTGTGCCGGGCAGCGAACTCGTCATCCTCGCGCTCGGGCGGATGGGCGGTGCGATGCTCACGCACGCGTCCGATCTCGACCTGATCTATCTGTTTACGGGCGATTTTGCGGCAGAGTCGGATGGCCCGAAGCCGCTCGGCGCGACCCTGTACTACAACCGCCTCGCGCAGCGCGTGACGGCGGCGCTGTCGGTCGCGACGGCCGCGGGCCCGCTCTACCAGATCGACACGCGGTTGCGGCCGTCGGGCGGGCAGGGGCCGCTGGTCGTCACGCTTGACAGCTTCGCCCGCTACCAGCGCGAGGATGCGTGGACCTGGGAGCACATGGCGCTCACCCGGGCGCGGCCGGTGTTTGGTTCGCCGGACGCGCGCGCCGCGGTGACTGACATCGTGCGCGGTGTGCTCGAAGGCGACCGCCCGACCCGCGACGTGGTCGCCGAGGCGAAGTCGATGCGTGCGGACATGGCGGCGCACAAGCCGCCCAAGGGGCCGCTCGATGCCAAGCTCCTCCCCGGCGGTCTCGTCGACCTGGAGTTCGCGGTGCACGTCGTCCAGCTCGTCAACCGCGCCGGCTTCGACCCCAATCTCGGTACCGCGATCGACCGGCTGGCGACCGAAGGCCTCGTCCCGCCCACATTGCGCGCCGCGCATGACGTGCTGACCCGGTTGCTGGTCACGCTTCGCCTCGTCGCGCCCGATGCCGCGCCGCCGGGCCACGCGACGCAAGAGCTGATCGCCCGTGCGATCGGCGTTGCGGATTGGCCGGCGGTGGTTGCCACGCTCGAATCGACGCGGCAGGAAGTCCGCCGGTTCTGGGCGCAAGTGACGGGAGAGCAGGATGGATGAAGGGTCTAAGATTCCGGACGTGACGGTCACGGTTGACGATGCGGGCAACGAGGCAGCCGTCTCGCTGGCGAGCCTCGGCACGCCGCTCGTGGTGTATTTCTACCCCAAGGACGACACGTCGGGCTGCACCACCGAGGCGAAGGACTTTTCCGCGCTCGCCGACGCGTTCGACGCGGCGGGGGTGAAGGTCGTCGGCATCTCG
Source organism: Sphingomonas albertensis (assembly GCF_014358075.1). Classification (GTDB taxonomy): domain Bacteria; phylum Pseudomonadota; class Alphaproteobacteria; order Sphingomonadales; family Sphingomonadaceae; genus Sphingomonas; species Sphingomonas albertensis. The sequence continues at coordinate 19,936 of NZ_JACONT010000047.1, forward strand.
AAGGACACGCCCGCCTCTCACGCGAAATTCAGCGCCAAGCACGCGCTTACCGTACGACTCGCCAGCGATGTCGACGGCGCTGCCTGCGAGGCGTTCGGCGTCTGGGTCGAGAAGGCGATGTACGGCAAGAGATACATGGGGATCGAGCGCGCGACGTTCCTGTTCGGTGCCGACGGCACGCTCGCCAAGGCGTGGCGCAAGGTCCGTGTCCCGGGGCACGCCGACGCCGTGCTGGCAGCCGCAAAGGCGCTCTGAACTGCTGGCGGTAACGGGCGGAGATTCGCGGATATTCCGTCGGCCATGGGCGACGTTCCGCGATCGTTCCCTGCGCTAGGCAGGTGATTCCATCAACTCGCCGTATCATCCTGCCGCTCCGGCGCGCGAACGGGGTCGTGCTCTTGCCCGTCGAGGCGGTATCCGGCCTAACTCCACTCGTCTGGTGCGCGGAGGGGCTGCGAGTCAGGACAGAGTTTCGGAGCCGTCCGTCTTGGGCGAACGGCCCTGCATTTTTTTGTCGGGGACCAATGGTCGATTTTACCGCTGCCGCCATCGTGACACGCCTCAAGGCCGTGTTCGCGGTGCGTAAATTCTCTTCGATCGGGCAATATGCGATCGCTGCGACGATGGGCGTCGCCGGGTTCGCTTCGACCGCAGCAGCGCAGGCCGGGGGGCCCGCCAAGACGGTCGCAAGCCAGGCGCACGGCGTCCACGCCGCGACCGGTGGTCCGATGATCGCCGCCAACACCGAGGAAGCCACCGCCGATCTCCGCGCCGACGCACAGTTCCGCACGCTGTTCCAGACCTGGAAGAAGCTCGATGCCACCCAGCAGGGCGTGATCGCGATCCCGTCGGTCCAGCCGGTCCACTCGCTCTCGTTCACCAGCAATTTCGGCATCCGCTCGGATCCGTTCCGCGGCACCGCGGCAATGCACGCCGGCGTCGATATCCCCGGCCCGGTCGGCACGCCGATCTACGCCACCGCCGACGGTGTCGTGTCGCACGCCGGTCGCCAGGGCGGCTACGGCAATCTGGTCGAGCTGAACCACGGCAAGGGTATCGCCACCCGCTACGGTCACCTTTCGAAGATCCTGGTCGCCGACAACACGCGCGTGACCCGCGGCCAGCTGATCGCGCTGATGGGCTCGACCGGCCGCTCGACCGGTCCGCATCTTCACTATGAAGTCCGTATCGACGGCCACGCCGTCAACCCGATCCCGTTCCTGACGACCGCGGACTATCTGCTGGCGGCACAGGACCGCTCGGTCAAAGCGATCCCCGTCTCCACCGGCGGCCCCGCCGCGCAGGACTGAGCTGACCGGGACTCGAGGCTCCCCTCCCTGAAAGGGAGGGGCTGGGCGTGGGTAGGCCAGCTTGTGACGCAACCGTTCGCCGATACGGAAGCCGACCCACCCCCGGCCCCTCCCTTCCAGGGATGGGATAAGATGTGCGAACCGCTACATAGGCAGGCCAACCGACACCCCAACGATCTATCCGGTTTTAAATCTACCCGGTCCAGAGAGCGCCGCCGGCTTCCCAGATCCCGCAAACCCCGAGGTTGCCGCAAGTTACTCGACCCCCTATCTCCAAGCGATGGCAACGCTGGCTCCCGACATCATCCTCACTCCCTCCGCTGCGGCGCGCGTCGCGGCGATCGCCGTCAAGCAGGGGAAGCCGGCGATCCTCCGACTCTCTGTCGATGGCGGCGGCTGTTCCGGGTTCCAGTACAAATTCGGGTTCGCCGACTCGGTCGAGTCCGACGACGTCATCGCCGAGCATGACGGCGTGAAGCTCGTCGTCGACAGCGTCAGTATCGATCTCGTCCGCGGTTGTGCGGTCGATTACGTCGAGTCGCTCGCGGGCGCAGCGTTCAAGGTCGAGAACCCCAATGCCGCCTCGGGTTGCGGCTGCGGCTCCAGCTTCTCCGTCTGATCCGCCCCATGAAAATCGTCACGTACAACGTCAACGGCATCAAAGCGCGGTTGCCGCGGCTGATCGAGTATCTCGTCGAAGAACAACCCGACATCGTCTGTCTCCAGGAACTCAAGTCGAGCGACGACACCTTCCCGATCACGGACATAGAAGCGGTCGGCTACGGCGCTGTCTGGCACGGCCAGAAGGCGTGGAACGGCGTCGCGATCCTTGCGAAGAGCGGCACGCCCGTCGTCCGCCAGCGCGGTCTCGAAGGCGAACCCGAGGACGAGCACAGCCGCTACGTCGAGGCGGAAATCGACGGCTTGATCGTCGCTGCGCTGTATCTCCCCAACGGCAATCCGCAGCCGGGCCCGAAATTCGACTATAAGCTGCGCTGGATGGACCGCCTCGCCGATCGTGCGCGCGTGCTGCTGGCTGAGGAAAAGCCGGCGATCCTCGCGGGCGACTACAACGTCATCGCCAACGACGACGACACCTTCTCGGTTCGCGCGATGCAGGACGACGCGCTGATGCAACCCGAAAGCCGCGAGCATTACCGTGCGCTCGTCGCGCAGGGCTGGACCGACGCGCTCCGTACGCAATTCCCGAAGGGCGGCGTCTGGACGTTCTGGGATTACCAGGCCGGCGCATGGCAGCGCGATGCCGGGTTCCGCATCGACCATCTACTCCTCAGCCCGCAGGCCGCCGACCGAATGATCGATGCCGGCGTCGACAAGGCGTATCGCGGCCGTGAAAAGGCCAGCGACCACGCGCCGACCTGGGTCCGGTTGCGGTGAAGCGACTGCTGCTGGGCGTCGCACTTTCCGGTCTTATCCTAGCTAGTCTTCTCGGAGCCGCGGCAGCGCAGGAGCGCGAATATTGCCCGGATCGGCCGGGTCTCGATACGCCCGCCTGTACGATCGCACCGGGGCGCATTTCCGTCGAGACGTCGCTGGCCGACTGGACGCGAGACGACCAGCCGGGCTCGCGTGAGGACAACATCCTGTTCGGCGACACGATGGTCCGCGTCGGCGTCAGCGACACGATCGAGGCGCGGATCGGCTGGACGCCGTTGGGGCACGACCGGATGCGCGACTCGACCGGGGTCGATTCGGTGAACGGCATCGGCGACGTTTCGCTCGGGATGAAGGCGAACCTCCACCACCCGGACGGCTCGGACCTGTCGGTATCGGTGCTGCCGTTCGTGACGCTGTCGGTCGGCCGGTCGTCGATCGGCGCGGGCGACTGGGGGGCGGGCTTTCTCGTGCCGCTGACCTACGAACTGTCGGACTCGGTATCGCTGGACCTGACGCCGGAGATCGATGCGGCGGTCGACCAGGACGGCAATGGCCGGCACCTCGCGTATAGCTCGACTGCGGGCCTGTCGGTCGCGGTGTCGAAGGCCATCACGCTGACCGGTGAGTTGCAGGCGTTGCGCGACAACGATCCGGACAAGCATACGTCGCAGGCGCTCGCCGCGCTGTCTCTGGCGTGGATGGCGAGCGACGATCTCCAGTTCGACATGCTCGGCGCGGCGGGGCTGAACCACGATACCCCCGATGCCCGGGTGTATGCCGGGGTGTCGCGGAGGTTCTAGATGCTGGTCGGCCTGCTCCTGCTGCAAGCGGTAGCCGGGCCGCCGCTCCCGCCGGAACTGCGCAAGCGCGTGGCGCGCGCGACGAGGCCGTGTCCGGTGCAGGCTGATCCCGATGGCGAGATCGTGGTCTGCGCGCGGCCGACCGACCGGCGACTTGGGACGCTCGCCGAGCCGGTCCAGCCGCCGCGTGGGGATCCGCTGTCGTTTCGGTTGCCTGGTGGCGGCACGGGCAATGTCCACGCCATTCGTACCGAACTGCCTGGCGCAAGCGGACAGGGCGGAGCGGTGACGTTGAAGATGCCGTTCGGTAAGGGGAAGCGGGAGTAGAGGGTACTACCGCCGCCGCCCCGCCACCTTGTTCTCCCGCGAAGGCGGGAGCCCAGTCTGGATCCCCGCCTTCGCGGGGAAACAACCTGTTGTTGGGTATCGAGGTGTGGATTTCGCCAAGGAGCCGGCCATCGTAGAAGGCTACTTGGGCAGGATGCGACCCGACATTTCCCCCCTCCCTGGAAGGGAGGGGTTGGGGGTGGGTCGGTTTCCGCGTACTCCGGACGGCAGTGGTTCAAGCGGTCCGGCCCCCCCCCCCCCCCCCCCCCCGCCGCCGGGGGGGGGGGGGGGGGGGGGCCCCGCCGCTTGGCGGGCGCGGCGCTGGTCCGGTGAGCGACCCACCCCCAACCCCTCCCTTCCAGGGAGGGGGGCCAAGAAGAGCTACCGCTTCCGCCCCTTGGTCATCGGATCGGGCTTCTTCGGTTTTACCCAGTCCGGCGGCGGGGTCATGCGTTGCTGGCTCGTGCCTAGCCCCATCGCCCCCGGCTGTTGCCGCGTTAGTCCGGCGGTGTCCACGACCTCGCCACCACCGCGCAGCACGCTGATCTGATCCCGCAGCCGGCCCGCGGTCTCGAAATCCATCGCCGCGGCGGCGGCTTCCATCTGGGCGCAAGGTTTCGATATCCATGTCGCCTCAACGCACCAGACCCGCAAAGGGCACGCGTCAGGCGGCTACGAGTGCCGCCTCGGTCTCCGCGATCCAGCCGCCGCCGAGCATGCGCTCGCCCGCATACAGCACCGCCGCCTGCCCGGGCGCCACGCCGTATTCGGGTGCGTCGAACACGATCCGGTTGCCGACCAGACGGGCAGGGACAGGCTTGGCCATCGAGCGCACCTTCGCGGTCACCGGCCCGGTGAAGTCGCCGCCCAGCCAGTTGATGTCGGTCATCCGCGCTGCCTCGACCGCGAGCGCACGCCGCGGACCGACGACGACCCGCTTCGTGGCGGGCTCGACCCGCACGACGTAGAGTGGCTCGGGGCTGCCACCGATCTCCAGCCCGCGACGCTGGCCGACGGTGAAGTGGATCAGCCCGCGATGCTCGCCGAGCTTCGCGCCGCCGAGATCGACGATATCGCCTGCCGTCTCCGCCGCCTCGGGCCGCAGCTTCTTCACCAGCCCCGCATAATCGCCATCGGGCACGAAGCAGATGTCCTGGCTGTCCGGCTTGGCCGCGACCCCGAGCCCCAACTCCGCCGCGATCTCGCGCACCCGCGCCTTGGGTAGGCCGCCCAATGGAAAGCGCAGATAGTCGAGCTGGCTCTGCGTGGTCGCGAACAGGAAATAACTCTGGTCGCGCGCCGGATCGGCGCCGCGGTGGAGTTCGGCACCGTGCGCGCCCTCGACTCGGCGGACATAATGCCCGGTGGCGAGGCAATCCGCGCCGAGATCGCGCGCGAGCTTCAGCAGATCGGTGAACTTCGGCCCCATGTTGCACTGGACGCAGGGGATCGGCGTCCGCCCGGCGAGATATTCGTCGGCGAACTTGTCGACCACCTGTTCGCGGAAGCTCGTCTCGTGGTCGAACACGTAATGCGCGATGCCGAGTCGGTCGCACACCGCGCGGGCATCGCGGATGTCGCGCCCGGCGCAGCACGAGCCGGCGCGACCGATCGCCTCGCCGTGATCGTAGAGCTGCAACGTCACGCCGATCGTCTCGGCGCCGGTGGCATGCGCGAGCGCAGCGACGACCGAGCTGTCGACGCCGCCGGACATCGCCACGACGATGCGCTTTCCGGCCGCTTCCGGCCCGAGCTGAAAATCGGTCTGATCCATGATCGCCACATAGGCGCGACGGCGTGCGGTTGCAAAAAGATGCATCGGTTAACGTATATCAAGACGAAATGAGGGAAAAACGCGACCAGCGATTGGAATAAAGCGACAAGTTCACGAACTCTTTCGCCGAGTTTTACGGTCCCTTCACCCCCTCGCGCTATACCGGACCTCCCAAGAGTTTTCGCGAGTATCCCGTTGGACCTGAGTTTTCCCCGTTTCGATCGCGACGCCGAGGTCACCGTTCTACCGGGTGATCTCGCTGTCCTGATCGTCGGTATCGCCGCCCGCCAGGCAGCGAGCCCGACCGCGGTGGTACAGGCCGGCTTCGCGCGAACGACGATCGATCCCAAACTGTTCGCGCCGCTTCACGGTGCGTTCAACGGCCCGATGGCAACTGCGTTAACCCGGTGGAAGGACGAATGAAGATGCGGTTTACCGCGGCGTTTCAGCCGATCTTCAAATCCTGCGACTATGTGTCGCGTGTGCGTATCGATAGGGGGCCCCCCGCCCCGATCAGAGGTTTCAAATGATCGAGAACCAGAAAATCCGTCCCGGCAAGGTCATCGGACCACTCGGTGAGCAACTGACGCTGGATACGCTGCCGCCACCCAGCACCACGCGGTGGGTGGTGCGTCGCAAGGCCGAAGTGGTCGCTGCGGTGAATGGCGGTTTGCTCAGCGTCGACGATGTCTGCGCCCGCTATGGCCTGACCGTCGAGGAGTTCGCCAGTTGGCAGCGGGCGATCGACCGGTCGGGCATGCCCGGGCTCCGCGTCACGCGCATCCAGCACTACAAGTCGTTGTACGAGCGCCAGCAAAAGTACTGAGATCTAAAACTCAAAACGCGGGCGGAACAAAAATCCCCGCTCGCACGTCTTTCCGCCATCGCCCGGATACGGGTTCAACGGAGGGAAAATATCATGGGTCTCATTCTTTGGCTGATCGTCGGCGGTGTCATCGGTTGGATCGCTAGCATGATCATGCGCACCGATGCGCAGCAGGGCATTTTCCTGAACATCATCGTCGGCATCGTCGGTGCCTTTATCGGCGGCCTGATCCTGTCGGGTGGTTCGATCAACAACCAGCCGCTCACGCTGACGTCGTTCCTCGTGTCGCTGCTGGGCGCGATCATCCTGCTCGCGATCGTGAACCTCGTGCGTCGCGGTAGCGTGCGCTAAGTTTCGCATCGTCACGCGAAAAAGAAGGGCCGCCCGGGCAACCGGGCGGCCCATCTTTCGTGTGTGGAGGCTGGGCATGATCGGCAAATCTTCTCCCCTCCCTGGAAGGGAGGG
>NZ_JACONT010000048.1 GCF_014358075.1 Sphingomonas albertensis
AGCGACACAGCCACGAAGGGTGTCGAGCATGGCGGTGCGGCGGGCCTTCTGAGCGCGGGCTTCGTCGCTGAGGATGCGGGCGGCTTCCGATGGTGTCGGAGCGGTGCTGGCGGAAGTGAATGGCCAGATTTTCACGCCGCGATCCCCCCGACCAACTGCATGACGATGCAGCCAAGGTTGGCGCTTTCGTTTGGCCCGATGTCGCGTCCCGCTTCGCTATCCGGATGGTGCGCACGGTTCTTTTCAGCGAGGTAGCTCGCCATGATCTCGCAAAGGCGATCGTGGTCGATCTCGTCGGGCGCGCGGACGATCTGGTAACCGTTCGGCAGCAGCATCGACAGCAGGTCGAGCGGAAGCGCCTCGCCCTTCACCAGCTTGAACAGCCCGGCGACATTGAGCGTCGCGGGGATGCGGTCCTTTTCGGCGTGGAAATAGGAGGTGAACGTCGACACCGGCATGTCTGCCTTCCCCGCCGCAGCCTTCAGGCTGATGTCGAGGTCGTCCATCGCGCAACGAATATCCTGTTGCCGCTCTCGCACGATCGTGTTCGCGTCACGCATGATTACGCTCCCGAGTTGTAAGATTAGAACCGGTATGGAGATCACCGACCATCCCCGCTGGCAGTCCGGCCCCGTTGCGTTTCGCGTGCTGGTCTGCCGCGCCCTGCTCGTCGCGCTCGCAGATGCAGGGCATGGCGAACGTGCCGATGCAGGTGCACCACAGGGAGCAGCGGCCGCAGGACACGCAGCGGGTGTCGGACTCGATGCTCATGCTGCTGGCGTTTCGGGGAGCGCTGCTACCGGCGCATCGGCTCGGTTCAGCTCGTAATGGAACTTATACCCAGCAATCAGACGCTTGAACTTCTCGCGGGTGCAGATTTGCAGCGACCGCTTGCCGAATGCGATGCCATCCGGATTGACCCAATCGCGCGTGTAAAAAACGCGGGTGGGGAAGCGCGGTGGCTGGTACACACCGACGACGGTAAGCCGCTGCCACCCTTCGCCGTCTGCGCCGTAATCTACGTCGCCATCCCACGTGTTCTCGCACGTAGTTCCGGGCCGCCACGAGAGAATGTCAACGTAGCCATCTTCGCCGATGCTCTGATAGGTCTCGCGAACGAACGGATAGCGGACCGCGAAGACAGCGCCTTCGATGACCTCGACGCGCCCGCTCATGCCGCTACTCGATCGCTGGGAGCGCCGGAGGGCTTGCGGGTGCGCTTGACGGACGTCTCAGCTTTCGGCGTGCGCAGCTTGGAGCGCAGATATGCTTGAGCTTCGGCGGGTAGCTCCACACCATTCTTGCGAGCGGCAGTAAGAACATGCGGCCTATGGAGTGGTGGAATCTCGGGGGGGCTACGGGTATTCCAGTAGCTGACGGTTTGCTGAGCGTTGCCAGTCTTGGCAGCGAGGGCGCTCGGGCCTCCGAACGCTTCGACGATGAGGTGTACCGTGTGCATAAAAGCGAAAGTACCGATTATCGGTATCGTTGGCAAGAGGGTTCGGTACCGAATTTATCAGATAGCCCCGGAACGCCTCTCGGTCATATTCGGTGCATGCAATTCGAGTTCGATACCGAGCGGGTCAAAACCGCAATCAAGGCCAGCGGCTACACGCAGGAGAGCCTAGCCGCGGCTGTGGGGCTGACCCACAAGTCGGCGCTTGCGAAGATCTTGAATGGCACCAGGCGCGTCGAGGTGGGCGAGGCCGTTAAGATCTACAGCCTGCTATCGCTCAAGCCGGAAGGCGCTGTCGGTGTTCAATCCGTACCAGTGATAGGAATAGCAGCGGCCGGCGCTTGGCGCGAAGCCATTGATATGCCAGACCGTCGCATGACCATACCTCAAGGCATTGCCAGCTCGCGCGCGTTTGCAGTTGAGGTTATCGGCGACAGTATGAATCTTTTGATCCGCGATGGCGGCTGGATCGTAGTCGATCCCGACCAGAAGGTGCTGCAAGATAACCGCTGCTACCTGATCCAGAATGGAGACCACGAAGTCACCGTGAAACGATACCACGCCAAGCCGGCGCGGTTCGAGCCGGTGTCGGATAGCCCCGAGCACCAGCCGTTTCTCGTTAGCGAGTGCGATTTCATGGTTCTTGGGCGAGCGGTATGGACAGGTTCTTCTCTGTAGGAACCGACCTGCAAAAATAAACCGATATTCGGTATTGACGGACGTTACCGAATATCGGTATTAAGTCTCCAGACAGCAACGGCATCCGGCCAGTCGCTGATTTGGAGGCGTTATGTCCCATACCCTTACCGAACCGACGGTGTTTCAGTTTCCTGTCGGCACACAGGTTCTCTTCACATCGACAGCATCGGACGGTCCCGCACCGTTCATTACGACCGTTACGCGTCACTTCGGCGAACACGAAGCGGACATGCTCGACACTGGCCCGATGTACGAGCTGGCCGACGGCTCGGAGGCTTTCGAGGATGAGCTGACGGCGGAGTGCGTTGCTACAGCCGCTGGCATCCAGTGCGCCGATTGCAAAGGCACGGGCTATAGTGGCGGTGTCGTTCCAGTAGAGCCCGAGCTTTGCGATGCTTGCGAGGTTTGCCTCGGCGAAGGCTTTACCGCGCCGATCGCGGAGGCCGCATAATGGCGCTCGACAACCCGCTCGCGTTCCCCACGCCGGACATCTACACCGCAGAGGGTTTCCCGGTCACCAATGGCGCGCCCGGCATGACGCTTCGCGACTGGTTCGCCGCGCATGCCCCAGAGCCGAAGCATGAACGCATCGCCACCGAGCAAGGCGCCGACCGTGGCCGCAACCCTCATAACGACAGCTACAAGCCTGCGCTGCGCAGCGAAGACCAGATCAAGGCGCAACTCGCCTATCGGTACGCTGATGCAATGCTGGCCGCTCGAAAGGTCACCGCAGCATGACCCGTCACACCCCCTCCCCCACCGCCAACGCGCAGGACGTGACGGACACTGGAGAGGTGTTCGACCTCAATGCGCGCGACGATCAGCCGTTCATGGATGCTTGGTGCGAAATGGAGGCCAAGGGCTTCACGTACGGCGACGAGGAACTGGAGAGCGTACACCTCGGCTGGCTGATGGGTCGCGGTCATTTGGTGGCTGCGCCCGCAATGCAGGTGGCATCATGAGCGCGCACCAGAAGCTCACGCCTCAGCCCGCGCAGGACGTGACGGCGAAGCATACGCCGGGTCCTTGGACGATCATTCCTGCTGTCCCCTATGATGGCGATGATGACGAGCTGGTCGGAGCTTTCAACGAGCCGGCTGGTATCGAGGGCGCGGACGGTTCGCCGGTCTGTGTGTTCGGCACCTGCGAGGGCAGTGGCACGCTGTTCGAGAATGAGGCAGACTATCGCCTGATCGCGGCCGCGCCTGATCTGCTCGCCGCGCTCACCTCCGCGCTGCCCGCAGTTGCAACGCTGTGGACCACCGCCGGTTATGACGGTGACGCGGAGTTTGAGGGCACACTGAAAAGCATCCTCGACGCGATCGACGCCGCCATCGCAAAGGCAACCGCAGCATGAGCGCGCACCAGAAGCTCACGCCTCAGTCCGCGCAGGACGTGACGGCAGCAGACCGCAACCTGTTCAAAACGATCATCACCGGCATGGTCGGCGTTACGAAGCACACGGCGATTGATACAGGCTGTTTCGACAAAGACCCGCGCATGCTGGAAATCGCTAAGTTCCGGGCAGCTTCGAGCGCCGCGGTGCAGTCATGAGCCCGCACGCAACCATCTGGCGCGCAGACAGCCCGCTAGCCCGGTGCCGCGAGTGCGGCGCTCAGCAGCAGTTACACGGTCGCCCGAACTTCTCGTGCACCGCGTTTGCCGCTGAGACCGCAGCCGACATCGACCCCGAGGATCTGTCGCCTAGCCATCTGGTCGACGAGATTTTCGCGCACCCTCACACCCTGCGCGCCGTGGCTTGCGGCGACGAATTGCGCGGCCGGTTGCTGACCGTGCTGGGCGTGTCGTGGGACGATCTGTCGGAGGCACTGGCATGAAGCCCGCCCATTTCACCACCGCCCCCAAGCGCAACCCGCCAGTACCGGGCCGCGACTGGACGCTGGACGAGTGCCGCGCGGTTGCTGACCACGCGCAGTCATCGCAGCCGCACGACGCGTTCTTCTCGACTGATCCGCGCGCCATGACGGACGCGCTGTTCGCCATAGCCGGCAAGCGCGTGACGAAGCTCGGAGGCGCGCTGTGAACGCCCCGCACCACGCCTTCTTCGGAACGCCGGTTCGCATGTTTGAGCCGCGGGACATGACCGACGTCGTGTTCACGGTTGCCGCCAGCGCTGACTTCGACCGTCGCGCCGATCGCCTCGCTGCTGACCTCGCCGCCTATCGCAAGCGCTGTGACGCCGCGCTCGCTGCCCTGCCCGCCCGCACTCAGGAGCATATCTAATGGCTTGGAATTCGTCCTGCCCGCGCTGTGTCGCGAGCAAGTTTGCCTGCGACGATCACTACGTGCCGAGCACTGCCGCACCGGCCCACTGGAACAGCGCTGATCACATCCGCGACGCATCCGAAGCTGAGCTAATCGGCATGTCGTTCGCCACCCGAACGGCCTGCATGTCGAATGATGCGCGCGCCGAGCTTGACCGTCGCGCCGCCACGCTCGCCCGCGCAGGTGACGCATGACCGTCCCCGCATCCACGAAGGCCCTGACCCGCGCCCGCCCCTTCATCCCCGGCGCCTACGTCTCTCCCTTCCCTCTGCGCTGTGCAGACGGGCGGACGTGGGCTGAGCGGGCTGCTGCGTTGCGCACCCCCGCCACTCCCCTTCCTCGTGTGGAGAACGTCCGTTGACCGAGACAAACGCAAACCTGCGCATCTGGAACGCAGTCGAGAAGACCGACCCCGCACACACCAAGAAGGTGAACCAGCGCGGCGGGTTCACGGCGATCAGCGCGCACTACCAGATCATGCGGGCAACCGAAGTGTTCGGCCCTGTCGGCATCGGCTGGGGCTACACCAACGGCGACCCCGTGTTTACCGATGGCTTGGTAATCGTGCCGGTGACGATCTGGCACGGCGACCGCAGCAACACGTTCGGGCCGCTCTACGGCAGCGCTGAGATGAAGCCGGTCAGCAAGGCCGGTCCGAAGCTCGACAGCGATGCCCCCAAGAAGGCTAGCACGGATGGCCTGACCAAGGGCTTGTCGCAGCTCGGGTTTAACGCCGACGTGTTCCTGGGCAAGTTCGACGACAACAAATACATCGCCGCAATGACCGACGAGTTCGCGCCCAAGGCGGACGTAATCGACGACCACCAGCGAGCGCATCTGATGACGCTGGCGGAACAAGCAGGCGCCGACATGCGCGGGTTCTGCACCTTCTACAAGATCGGTGCGCTGCCCGAGCTTCCTGCCGATCGGTACGAGCACGCGAAGGGCATGCTGGAGAAGAAGCTGGCGGCGAAGAACGCGGCGCCACAGCAGGAGGCTGCGTAATGGCGAGCGCACCTATCGAACAACGGACGCCGGAATGGTTCGCCGCTCGTGCTGGCAAGGTCACGGCCTCCCGCATAGCCGACGTGATGGCTAAGACCGCGAAGGGGTGGGGCGCAAGCCGTGCCGACTACCTTTCGCAGATCGTCCGCGAGCGCGTGCTTGGCCAGTGCGAGCCGAGCTTCACGAATGCCGCCATGCAGTGGGGGACAGATCAGGAGCCCAACGCGCGCGACTGCTACGCCTTCACCACCGGCCTGTCGGTGATCGAGGAAGGCTTCGTGCCACACCCGACGATCACGATGGCCGGCGCTTCACCTGACGGGCTGGTCGAGGCTGACGGCATGGTAGAGATCAAGTGCCCGAACCCGGCGACGCATCAAGCAACGCTCTTGGGCGGGCCGATCGCCGACAAATACATGAAGCAGATGCAGTTCCAGATGGCCTGCACCGGTCGCCAGTGGTGTGACTTCGCTTCGTATGATCCGCGCTGGGGCGTCGACATGCAGCTTCACGTCACGCGCGTTCCTCGCAACGACGAGATGATTGCGGCGATTGAGGCGGCGGTGATCGAGTTTCTGGCTGAGGTCGAGCGCGATTACGTCGCCTTGACCGACCGCTACCAGAAGGCCGCGTGATGCTCGCCAGGCACACCCCCCTTCGCGCCAAGACGCCGATGCGCCGCACCGCCCCGGTCCGCAAGGTAGCCCGCAAGGCTGTCTCGCGCGGGATCAAGCCGAACGCCGACGAGCAGGCATACTGGGACACGCTAGGTGACATCTGCATGGGCTGCGGTCGGCACGGCGGAACAGTGGTTCACCACATCCTCGCCAACGCGCCCGGGAAGGGCTCGCGTCGTGATCACATGCTGGTCGTGAAGGTTTGCCCCGGTTGCCACAACATGGGGACGAGCTCGGTGCACCTGCTGGGGTCCGAAGCGGCGTTTCTCGCGAAGACCGGCGTCGATCTGGTCGCCATCGCGGTCGCGAACCGTGACGATTATCTCTTGGGAGAACTGCTGTGAGCGATGCTGCACCACTGATTTTCCGTCGCGTGCTTGGCGGGTTGCGCCCGGTCGGCCCGATCGCCGAAGCCGCGCTGGCCGCGATCGATGACGGTCCGGTTCGGGTCCGCATCACGCGCACCGCGGGCAACGTCAAACGGAACGCCCTTTACTGGGCTTGCCTAGCTGTCGCTGCGCCGATGCTGTCGGAACGGATCGAAGGCGACGCCCTGGATCCCGAAATGCTCCACAAGATACTCAAGGACCGCCGCGGCTTGGTGCGCCTCGTTACACTGCCGAGCGGCGACGTGTTCCGCGATTACGAGAGCACGTCGTTCGCGAAGATGACCGAGGACGAGCGCAAGGCCTTTGTGGACTGGGCGCTGGCGACGCTGAGCAAATGGCTCGGCTGCGACATTACCGATTTACGCCGCGAAGGGGAGGCACAAGCAGCATGAACGCCCAAGAGATCAACGCAATCGGCGTCATGCTCCAGAGCATCCGCCATCCCGACGAGCGCTATGTAACGTTGGCCTTCACCGCGCACGCACCGAACAGCGAGAGCTTCGACGGCAGCGTGTCGGTCACGGTTGCAGCGGGCGAGGACACGGCTACCAGCGAGTCCGTCACCCTTGATTGCGCGCTCCACATGGCTCGCGCGAAACTGCGCGACCAGGCTGCCAAGCGCGCCAAAGCCAAAGCCGAAGCAAAGGAGCTCGCAGCGTGACGACATCAGAACAGCAAGCGGTGCCGGTTGCGCAGGAGTTGCGCGCGCGGGAAATGGCGCATCGGATCATCATGGAGTTCAAACCGAACGGCTGGCAGGCGAAGGAGGACGAGCTTTACCGCCTGATTGTTCGCGGCTTCGAAGCGGTCACGGAGCAAGCCTCCCATCCTTGCAAGTCGGGCGAAGGGGCGGATCTTGCAGTCTGGTGCGCGCGAGAGGCTGAAGCACAACGCGCGGAGGGGAATAGTTCGCCGCATACCGCCAAGCCCACCCGCGAAAGCCGATACGACGATCAGGGTGTTATGCCGGTTGCCATTGCAGCCGCACGCATCGCACTCGCCCTCACTCCCGATCACCTTGCCGACGCCGGCAAACCGATCGATGCCACCCAGACGCGAGAAGCGGAGACACGGAACGCGATCGTCCGCGACCTGATTGCCGAACGCCGCAGCTACAAGGAAGACAGCCCGACGTGGCGCGCTTTCGGGTTCTGCATCGACATCGCGGAGAAGGCCGCCCTCAACGCCCGAGGTGGGGCATGAGCGGGTGCAAGCACTGCCGTAACGGCTGGTTCGACGGTCGGTTCGGTGAGGACGTGGAATGCGTCAATGGCCTGTTGATCGACATCGACGTGGCGCACGAAGGGCCAACTGACGTCGATTACCCGGTCGCACCCTGCCACCCGTCGTGGGCCGCTCAACAGCACGGCGAGGATTTCGTCAACGACACCGAAGACCGGCTAGCATCATGGAGGGCCGCATGACCCCCAATCCCAACCCGAGCCCCGAGGCGAACACTTTGCTGATCCGCGCCGGGATGCACGAAGACACCAACACGGCTACCGGGTCGGTTCCGTATTCGGTTGCCGTCCGCGCCGTCTCCGCCGCCCTCTCCCCGCAGACACTGCCAGCGCCGGGGGAGGTGGAGCGATACACGGAGGACAGTGTGCGAGCGATGCTTCGTGGCACGACCAAAGGCGAAACGCTGCGAGCATGGTGCAAGGCCAACGACGTGAACCCTACCCACGCCTACGAGTTTGCGGACGGCAAGCGAAATGCACCGGCTGACTTGCTTGGAGCGATGGGACTGGATCGTACAATTGTTGTAGCGCATCCGTCCCCCACCCCCGCCACCGTTGCGGCAGCGAATGACGAAGGGGTGGCGTTACTTCTCGCGCAGTCCGAGTTCCTTTGCGATCGGCTGGACGAGCTGGACTGGTGCGAGGACCTGGACGCGGTTGCGAACGGGTACAGCGGCCACGTCGGTCCGGCCTTGTCGCGGCTGAAATCGACCATCCGGACTCTCGCCACCTCACGCTCGCAACACGAAGGGGCTGGAAGATGATCCGCTACGACTTCGACCACCATGTTTGCACGACATGCAAAGACGCCAAGCGCACTCACCGGGTCGGGCAGGTTCCGACCGGCGAGGGTGCTGACTTCATGCTGACATGCACCGGCTGCGGCGACACTGACGGGCCATACGCAGGCCCTCGCACTCGCGACGCAAACGACAATCGTCTGGAAAAGCTATGACCCAGAACCCGACCACCAACACCGAGGCGGGGTCTGTTGCAGACGTGGCGGCGAAGCTGACGGAGGCGCAGCGGGCGGTTGTTTTGGGCGCCATCGAGACGCCGGACGGGCCTCATCGCGACACGCGCTGGAGATGCCAAAACGCTGGTCGAGTGAAGAAGCGCCTTCTCGATCTGGGGTTGGTATATCTGGTGATCCCGATGTTCTCGTGGCGTTCAGACGTGCGTGATGTGATCCTCACCCCACTCGGCCTAGCAGTCCGCCAGCACCTTGAGCAGGGGGCGACGGCGGGGGGTGTTGGGGGGAAGGAGCGTGGGGATGGGTGAGCGCTTGCCACACTGGCCCCGGGTACAGCGGGCCAAGATCGCCGCATCGTATTCCGGCTATGGGACCGAGCGCGACTTCCGCACGGCGGTTGCGTGCGGCGAGATGCCACCGCCCTTCACGCATGATGGTGCCGACGCTTGGGACATTGCCGACATCGATGCCGCGGTCGATACGATCAAGGCGGGCGGAAAGCTTACCGCCAACTGGAGAGAGGGAGCATCGAATTATGCGGCGAACCGTCGCGTGGCCGGGCGTGGCAGTCAAACGCGCTAAGGGCCGGAAATACTACTACTGGACGAGCAGCAAGCCTTGGATCCGCCTACCTGACCCTCTTACCGATCCAGATGGCTTCATGCGAAAGATCGCGCACCTCCAGCGTGTCGAGGCCAAGCAAGCTGCGGGGCACCCGGGTACGTTTTCAGGGACGGTTCGCCTCTATCTCAAGAGCGCCGACTTCACCGATCGTGCGGTCAACACCCAGAAGCTCTACACGACCTATCTCGAGCGGCTGTTGGTGATCTTCGGACAGGCGCCGCTTACTGACATCAGCCAAGGCGATGTGCAGACGTTCGTTATGGACGAGCATGCCGATACCCGAGGTGCGGCGAACATGATGCTGCGCGTGATGCATATCATCTACAAATGGGCCAGCGCTCGCCGTCCCGGGTTGACCGATCCGACAACCAAGATCGACGAGTACGATGGCGGCGAGCATGAAGCTTGGCCGGAACACCTGCTTGAGAAGGCGCTGGATAGCGATGACGAGCTATTCCGCCTGGCTGTACATCTGCATCTCTATACCGGGCAGCGCACCGGCGACACGTGCGGCATGACGTGGAACGCCCTAACCGCTGAGGGGCTGATCCCGGTCAAACAGCAGAAGACCGGCACGCCCCTTCTGATACCGCAGCACCCTCGCCTCGCCGTCCTGCTGGACGATACCAAGCGCAAGACGCTGACGATCCTTCGCAACATGAAGGGCACGCCGCTCCGACCCGCAACGTTTCGTGAGTGGGTAACGAAGTTTGGCGAGGCCAATGGGGCCGATTTGGTGCCCCACGGCCTACGCCGAAACGCCGTGAATGCGTTGCTCGAAGCCGAGTGCTCAACCGCCGAGGTAAGCTCAGTCACCGGGCAATCGCTGGCGATGGTTGAGCATTACGCGAAGGAGCGAAACCAGCCCAAGATCGCTAGCGCCGCTATGCTGAAATGGGGCCGGAACGATCCGGGAACGGGAAAACTCTCATCATCATCGAAAACAGCGGTCGCAAAGTCCTGATATGACAACAGAAAAAACCGGCAATCTTAAGACGCCGTAAACGATGTTTCCAACTGAAGGCCAAGTGCTTGAGCACCCAGCACGATCGCGCCCAGGGGCCCGGCATTGTTGCCGAGCGCCGGCGGTACGATGAACGTGTCGGTCAGCGCCACCTCCGGTAGCGTGATATAGCCGCCGAGGCTGCGGGTCATCGCCGCGCGCACACGCGGAAACAGGTGCGACGCGCCCATGACGCCGCCGCCCATGACGATCCGGCGCGGGATGCCGGTGAGCACGAGCGTATGGCAAAGTTGGCCCAGCGCATCGGCGACGCTGTCCCAGACCGGATGCTCGGCGGGGGCCTCGTCCGCGGGATGCCCGATCCGCGCCGCGATCGCGGGACCCGCGACGAGACCCTCGATGCAGGCGCCGTGGAACGGGCAGTTGCCGACCCAGTCGTCGCCCTGGAACCGTGCGGGGCGGATATGACCGAGTTCGGAATGCGTCAGCCCGTCGACCGGGCGGTTGTTCGCGATCATGCCGGCGCCGACACCGGTGCCGACCGTGACATAGGCAATATCGGGCAAGCCCTTCGCCGCGCCCCATCGCGCCTCGGCCAACGCCGCGCCGACGACGTCGCTGTGAAAGCCGGTCGGCACGCCGTAGCGCCGCTTCAACCGTCCGGCGATGTCGGTGCCCGCCCAGCCCGGCTTGGGCGTCGTCGTGATATGGCCATAGTCGTGCGAGTGGCGATCGATCGACACCGGACCGAAACTGGCGATGCCGATCGCGACGAACCCGCTCCAGCGATCCAGCACTGCCTCGATCGCGGCCAGCGTCTCGTCGGGCCGCGTGGTCGGGATACGCACGGTTTCCTCGATCTGGTCGGGTCCGCGCGCAAGAATGCAAATGCATTTTGTCCCGCCGAGTTCGATCCCTGCGACCAGAGGTGCTTCCGTCATCCTGAACTCCCAACGCGTTGCTGGCGCCCGCTTCCTTCGCCGGGGCCCTCGCGTCAAGAGCAGGTCGGCTGTGACGATCACCGTGAGCGATGATTTCATCCGCTGTCGATACGCCCGGTCATGCGTTATGCCTGCCGAGTTCAACCGAACAGACAGGAATTCTCAATGGCGAAGAAACCCGCAAAGCTGGCCAAGGCCGACACCACCGTATCGGTCGAAGCACAGCCGCAGTACAAGGTCGAGTATCGCGAGATCCAGCCGTACGGCACGCTCAAGCGCCTGCCGATCGCACTTGAGGACAATGCCCGCGCGCAGAGCGTCGCCACGCTCAACCAAGTGCTCGCGGACACGATGACGATCCGCGACATGTACAAGAAGCATCACTGGCAGATGTCGGGTGCGACTTTCTATCAGCTGCACCTTCTGCTCGACAAGCATTACGAGGAGCAGGCCGCGCTCGTCGATCTCGTCGCCGAGCGGATCATGGCGCTAGGCGGTATCTCAATCGCGATGGCGCATGACGTCGCCGAGATGACGACGATCCCCCGCCCGCCCAAGGGCCGCGAAGACGTACCCACCCAGCTTGCCCGCCTGCTCGAAGCGCATGAGATCATCCTGCGCCAGGCTCACGAAGGTGCGCAGGCAGCGGACGAGTCGGGCGACGACGGCACCAACGACCTGCTGGTGAGCAATATCGTCCGCACCCATGAGCCGCAGGTGTGGTTTCTGGCGGAGCATCTCGCCGCGACCGAACTGGTCCGCGACGACAAGTAAGAGGTCCGGACGCGCGCCCTTCCCTCTCCCCGGCGGGGAGAGGGACTATCGATTAGCGGGTCGCGTTATACTTGAGCTGGTCGTCGGTGAGCTGGAAGCCGACCAGCGCCTCAAAGCTGGCGCGCAGCACGGCCTGGCGTACTTCCGGGGTGCTCAGCGGATCGACCGCTGCATCCTGGTCGCCGGGCTTGCGCTTTCGGGTCAGCTTCTCGCGCACCTCGTCCGGCAGCGTCGCGGCCGAGCGTGCCACGGTAGCCGAGGCGGTTGCCGAAGCCGATGCGAGAGCCTGGCCCGCATCGAAGTGCAGCGCGACGCGACCGATGCGCTTGGCGACGACGGCGGTGCCGCCGCGGACCACCGTGATGAAATATGGCAGGGTCACGTCGCGTGCGCCCTCGGTACGGTTGCGGCGGGCGCGGATGTCGAAGGTGACACTGGTGACGACCTGGTCGGTCGCGTCGGCACAGGTCGAGCGGACGTTGGTCATCAGCGCGGCGACGTCGATCGCCGACTGGTCGCGGCTGGTGGCCGGATTGAACAAGGTGATGTCGCCGGTTGCCGCCGGGATCGCGACTGCCGGGCAGACCGAACGGACCGCGGAAATGCCGCCGGTCGCATCGATTTCGCCCTTGCCGGCGCAACCGGTCAGGAGGATCGCACACGCCGAAACGGCTAGGATGGGGGCTTTCACGGCGACGCTTACCTTCTCGAACGAGCGAAAGGGCCACCGCGTGTCGCAAGCGGCCCCTGTCGCGGCGCACCATAGGAACCGGCTATCGTCCAGGCAAGCAATCGCGTAGAGGCTGACGCATCATGAGCCCAATCGACAAGCCGCCGCTCGAACTGTTGATCGCAGCACCCCGAGGCTTTTGCGCCGGCGTGGACCGCGCCATCCGGATCGTCGAACTGGCGATCGAGAAGCATGGCGCCCCGGTCTATGTCCGCCACGAGATCGTCCATAACAAGTTCGTCGTCGACACGCTGAAGGCGCAGGGCGCGATCTTCGTCGAGGAACTGGACGAGGTGCCCGATGGCGCACCGGTCGTGTTCTCCGCGCACGGCGTGCCGAAATCGGTCCCGGCCAATGCCGAATCGCGCGGGCTGGAATATCTCGATGCGACCTGCCCCCTGGTGTCGAAGGTCCACCGCCAGGCCGAGCGGCTGGTCGCGGCCGGGCGGCATATCGTGTTCATCGGCCATGCCGGGCATCCCGAAGTGATCGGTACGTTCGGACAGGTGCCGCAAGGCTCGATGTCGCTGATCGAGACGGTCGAGGACGCCGAGGTGTTCGCACCGGCCGATCCGTCGAACCTCGCCTTCCTGACGCAGACGACGCTGTCGGTCGACGATACCGCCGCGGTGGTGGCCACGTTGCAGCGCCGCTTCCCGCAGATGCTGCCGCCGCGTGGCGAGGATATCTGCTACGCCACGTCGAACCGCCAGACCGCGGTGAAGGCGATTGCGCACAGTGTCGATGCGGTGTTGGTGATCGGTGCACCCAACTCTTCGAACTCGGTGCGACTGGTCGAGGTCGCCGAGCGCGAAGGTACGCCGGCGATGCTGATCCAGCGCGCGAGCGAGCTCGATTGGGACTTCCTCGCCGGCGTCGCCACGCTGGGGATCACCGCGGGTGCCTCGGCCCCGGAACTGCTGGTGCGCGAACTCGTCGACCGGCTGTCGGAGCGCTACACGGTGTCCGAACGCGAGGTCGAGACCAACCGCGAGACGATCGCGTTCAAGCTGCCGCGCGGGCTGGAGGCGGCCGCCTAGCATGGCGGTCTACACGCAGGTTTCGGCGGAGGCGCTGGGCGCGTTCCTCGCGAAATTCGATCACGGCGAACTGGTCTCGGCCAAGGGCATCGCCGAGGGGGTCGAGAACAGCAACTACCTGGTCGATACGACGACCGGGCGGTTCATCCTGACGCTGTATGAAAAGCGCGTATCGGCGGACGATCTGCCGTTCTTCATGGCGATGCTCGATCATCTCGCGGTCGACGGCAACCCGGTGCCGCGGGCGCTGCCCGATCGCAGCGGTGCGCTGATCCACGAGCTTTGCGGGCGGCCGGCGTGCCTGATCGAGTTCCTCACCGGTGTGTCGGTGTCGCATCCGAGCGAGGCGCAGGCGTATGCGGCTGGTGCCGCGATGGGCGCGATGCATGGCAGCCTCGCCGGGTTTGATGGCATGCGGCCGAACACGCTGGGGCCCGACGGTTGGCGCGCTTTGCTGGCGAAATGTGGCCGCGATCTGGATGCGATCGAGCCGGGGCTGTTCGATACGGTGAGTGCGGCAGCGGACGCGGTTGTCGCCGCGTGGCCGAGCGACCTGCCGCGCAGCGTCATCCACGCGGACCTGTTTCCCGACAACGTGCTGATGCTCGGCGACCGGGTGACGGGGCTGATCGACTTCTATTTCGCGTGCACCGATATCCGCGCCTACGACTTGGCGATCCTGCACAGCGCCTGGGCGTTCGATGCGCAGGGCGAGGGCTATGACGCCGGGGTCGGCAAGGCGCTGGTCGCGGGGTATGTCGATCGGCATCCGCTCTCTCCGGCCGAGCGCGCCGCGCTGCCGGTGCTGGCGCAGGGGGCGTGCCTTCGCTTCCTGGCAACGCGGGCGTGGGATTGGCTCAACACGCCGGCGGATGCGCTGGTGACGCGCAAGGATCCGCTGGCGTATTGGCGGCGATTCGAGGCGTATCGCAAGGACGATCTATTCGCATGACTGACGACGTAGCTGCCCCGACCATGACGAAGGTCGAGATCTTCACCGACGGCGCGTGCAAGGGCAATCCGGGGCCGGGCGGCTGGGGTGCGGTGATCCGCATGGGCGCGCACGAGAAGGAATTGTCCGGTGGCGAGACCCCGACGACCAACAACCGGATGGAGATGACCGCGGCGATCGAGGCGCTCAACGTGCTGACCCGGCCCTGCGCGGTGACGCTGTACACCGACAGCAAATACGTGATGGACGGCCTGACCAAGTGGGTGAAGGGCTGGCAGCGCAACGGTTGGAAGACCGCCGACAAGAAGCCGGTGAAGAACGCCGAACTGTGGCACGCGCTGCTGGCCGCGGTGGCGCGGCACAAGATCGAGTGGCAATGGGTCAAGGGCCATGCCGGGCACCCGGAGAACGAGCGGGCGGACAAGCTGGCGAGCGATGCCGCGGTGGCTGCGGGGCGGCGCTGAGGGCGGTTGCAGCCGATCGACACGGACGGTTTCGGCTTCGCTACGATCGTCCCCCGCCAGGGGGAGGTGGCGCCAAAGGCGACGGAGGGGGCGGACACGGAGCCGGCGTTTACCTTTCCTCCCCCTCTGTCAGGCGAGAGCCTGCCACCTCCCCCTGGCGGGGGAGGATTGCGGCGCGTCACGCCCCGACCACGTCGCCGAACTGCGTGTCCGAGCGGACGGTTTCCCGCCAGGACGGGTCGCGGTTCATCGTCAGGTTTATGATGACGATGCCCGCATGCGGTGGCCGTGCAGGGCGAGGTAGGCGGATCACGCGGCGGCCCGAGCGGTAGGCGGCGAGCGTGGTCTGCTTGGCACGGCGGGCTGCATCGGTGGCGTGCCAGCCGACCACCGCCAGCGCGACCTGTGCCGCGTCGCCGACCGCGATCGCGGTTTGCTGACCGCGGTCCCGCATCCGAGCCCAGGACTGCTGCAACCATGACGGCCGATCGAACGCCGAGACGTCCGTCGAACGCCACGCCACCCGCAATCCTTCCGGAACACCGGTCCAGCTATCGGCCGCCGACCCGACTACCGATGGCGCGGAGCGGATCAGGTCGTGCCGGCAGCGCTGGCAGCGGCTGAACAGGAACCCCTGATTTTCCAGGACGAGCGGCGCGGCGACGTGCCCCGAGGCGTGACAGAGCAGGTTCATGATGATCCTCCTTGATGGTGGGCGATGCCAGAGTGAGCGAATCGAGATGCAACGCGGCCAGCACGATCAGGTCGCCCGGCCCCTGTTCGAGCACCTGATCCAGGTTCCAGACTTCGAAATGACGGCCCATGCCGACCAGCAGCGCGCGCTGGCGCACACCCCGCCGCGACCGCATCCACGACGCGATGCGCAGTCGCCCCTTGCCGTCCATCTGCGCCGGCGCGACGAAGCCGAGGCGTCGCCGGAGCAGCGTGTCGCGCGTCCCGCTGTCCCATGCCTGCTCGCCGCCAAGCTCGGACAGCGCGCAATGCTGGTCGGCAACGCTGCGGCGATCGTAGACCAGCATGCAGGGATCGTCGGCGTGAAGCCCGATGAACAGATCCTCGCGCGCTTGTCGTGCCTGTATCGTAATGCAGAAATGCTCGGGAAGGATCAGTTCGCCACGCGCGCTGATCGTAGAAACCGCACTTCCCACGAAGAGTTCGTCCATGATCGTTACACCCTCAACAACGACGAGGTGCCGACATCACAGGTTTCTCCGAATGCTCTATCCGGAAGCTGTGGAATTGCTCTGCCGACGCGCAGTTGATGGCGCGTTAACCAAGCGAATAAACTAACATTTCTCTAGTTTTCAGAGACTAAGTCATTCCCGTTGGTTTTTCGCAGAACAAATCCGGAATTTCTCCGGCATGAAATGTGATTCATGCAGCACATTGGTATGCGAAATATGCGGAATCAGTGCGTGCGCCGGCTGCTGATCCGACGTGAAATGAACGAAAAATGGTCGGCGGGTGCCCTGTTTCGGTCGGGACGCCCGCGCGACTCGGACGATTTCGTCAGGTTTCGTCGACTGGCGCGGCTGGCCCGTTCTTGATGATCGACTCGATCGCGTTCCGGGCGCCGGCCTTGCTCGAATAGCCTTCGGTCCAAAACATCGTTTCGCTGTTGTACTTGAACTTGGCGACGTACTCGCCGGCCTTGTTCTGCTCGATCACGAACTTGTGCGCCATATCGACTATCCCTCGGTGAAAGGAGGTCGCAGGCTAACTCAAAACCGATCGGGCGAATAGCGTGCCGGATCGATCGCCGCGACCGCCGGGTCGGGAGGCGTGCCGAGCACGAGGCTGGCGGCGAGCAACGCGGCGGCGGGGGCGGTCTGGATGCCGAAGCCGCCCTGGCCTGCACACCAGAAGAAGCCGGGCACGTCGCGGTCGAAGCCGTAGATCGGCAGGCGATCGGGCGCGAAGGTGCGCAGGCCCGCCCAGCTCCGCTCGACCGCGGCGACGCGCCAGTCGACGACATGCTCGAACCGGTCGACCGCGATCGCGATGTCGATCTCCTCGGGTGCGGCGTCGCATGGGTCCGTCGGGGTCTCGTCGTGCGGACTGAGCCAGAGGCGACCGCCGGGCTCGGGCTTGAAATAGAAGCGCCCGGCGATGTCGGCGATATGCGGCAGGCCCTCGGGTGCGCCCGGGTCGGTACGAAGTTGCACCATCGTCCGGCGATAGGCGGTCAGGCCGAGCGGACGGACACCCGCGCGCGCCGCGACATCGTCTGCCCAGGCGCCAGCGGCGTCGACGAGCGTGCGGGCCTGGAAGCTGCCGGCCTTCGTATCGATGCTCCAGACACCGGCGGTGCGGATCGCGCCGACGAATGCGGCATCGGTGACGAAGGTAGCACCGCCACGACGCGCGGCGGCGATGCTCTCGGCGTGGAGCGCGGCCACGTCGATATAGGCGCAGCTCGCTTCTCGGATGCCGAGTGTCCATTCGGGGCGGAGACCGGGTACGAACGCGGCTGGATCGACTCGGTCGAGGACGACGTCGCTGTCGGCGAACTCTGCGAGGAACGCTTCCATCGCCACTGCGTCTGCTGCACGACCGATGTGGACCGAACCGAGCGGCGCGAGGTGCCCGCCGGCCTGAAGGAACGGACCGGAGGCGGTGGTGAGCGGCTGGATATCCGGGCCGCCATAGGTTTCCGACCAGAACGCGGCCGAGCGGCCGGTAGCGTGATAGCCGGGTGAGGCCTCCGCTTCGAGCACCAGCATGCTGGCACGCGACCCGATCGCAGCGGCGAGGCTGGCGCCGGCCATGCCCGCGCCGACGATCGCGATATCGTAGACCGGCTTCACGGACGCGCAGGCACGACGGCCGCCAGGAACGAATCGATCGCCGCCAGCGCACGGTCGCGCACGCCGTCCGCCTCGCGCAGTATCTCATGTGCCGATTCGGGGCCGAACCGGACGATCTGCGCATCGGGCAGGCGCGCGCCGAGCCGCAACGCGGCGCGCGGATCGACCAGCTTGTCGGCGTCGGCGATCAGCATCAGCACCGGCGTTGCGATCGTCTCGATCCGCGGATCCGATGCCAGCGCGGCGGCACCGGCGAACCCGTGCGCGAGCCACGTCCAGCTTGGCGGTCCGAGCACCAAGTCGGGGTGGCGGTCCTGCCACCAGCGTTCGTCGGCATAGCGGTCGCCGTCATGCGTCAGCAGCGATCGGCGCGACGCCAGCGCGCCCGGCCGTTCGTTGCCGCGCCACGCCGCGCGCATCGGGTCGCCCAGCCCTGCGATCCAACGCGCGATGTGGGCGGCGACGGTGGCACCGATCGGCGATTTCAGACCGATCATCGGCGCGACGAGGATAGCCGCATCGGGATCGATCGACTTGGCCGCAAGCGCACGCACGACCATCATCCCGCCCATCGAATGCCCGAGCACTATTCGCGGCCCTGCGCCCTCCGCACGCCAGTCCGCCCAGAACGCCGCGAAATCCGCGTCGTATAGGCCGTAGTCGCCGACATGGCCGACATGCGGGTCCGGCGACAACCGCCCCGAGCCCCCCTGCCCGCGCCAGTCGAACGCGGTGACCGACCAGCCCTGCGCATGGAAGTGCGCGAACGTCTCCAGATACTTCTCGAAGATATCGCCGCGGCCGGTCTGGAACAGCAGTCGTCCGCGCGAGTCCGGTGCCGGCCAGTCGAAACGGCGCAGTTTCCAGCCGTCGGATGCAACCCACTGACCGACCTGCGCGTCGGCGGGAATCGCGCGGCGCACGGGGTCGAATGCAGGACCGGTCGGGACGGTTACTTTTTCGAAAGCCATCTCCGTTAGGGCTTAGCCGATGGGGTGGAACATTGCTCTTCCAATTTTGATTCTCGTGCTCGGCGGCCTGTTGGTCTCCGCGGGCATCCAGGACGCGCGCACGCGCGAGATCGCCAACTGGAAGACGGCCACGATCGCGCTGCTCGCGCCGGTCTGGTGGTATGCCAATGGGTTGGACATCTGGCCCGACATGGCGTTGCAGGTCGGCGTGGCGCTCGCGGTGTTCGCGGTGTTCTTGGTCGCATTTCATTTCGGGATGATGGGCGGCGGCGACGTCAAGCTGATCGTCGCGCTCGCGTTGTGGCTGCCCTTCCCTGCATTCCTGTCGATGCTGATGGTGATGTCGATCGCCGGCGGCGTGGTGACGATCGTCATGATGATCGAGCGCGGCATCAAGAAAACGTCAGGCCAGATCGAAGTGCCCTACGGCGTTGCGATAGCGTTCGCAGGCCTGCTCGCCCTGCGCGAACCACTCCTTAATCAGTTTCAGTCATGATTAACGCCGAAGCAAAATACCGGCGCCCGAAAGGCACGAACTAGTCATGGACAGTCGTAAGATCATATTGCTGGTTGGGGCGCTGATAGTCGCAGCCATCACGGCATTCTTTGCGAGAACGCTGATCGCCGGCAGTTCTGCGCCGCAAGCCGGTGCGACCGTGATGGCGGCCCCGGTCGTCGACGGGCCCGAAGTGCTGGTCGCGACCCGCTCGCTGCCGGTCGGCACGATCCTCGATGCGACCGCGCTGAAGTTTCAGCCCTGGCCCAAGGAACTGGTCGACAACGCCTATTACCTTCGGGACAAGACCAACCTCCAGTCATTGCAGGGCACGGTGGTGCGCAGCATCATCACCGCCGGGCAGCCGGTGACGCAAGGGGCGTTGGTAAAGCCGGGCGACCGCGGTTTCCTCGCCGCCGCGCTGGGGCCGGGCATGCGCGCGGTCACCGTCCCCGTGTCGGCGCAGGCTGCGGTCGCGGGGTTCGTGTTTCCCGGCGATCGGATCGATCTGGTCCTGACGCAGACGGTCCCGGGCGGGGGCGACGGCCAGCCGCTGAAGGTGTCCGAGACGATCATGCGCAACATCCGCGTGCTCGCCACCGACCAGCGCACCGACAATCTGGTCGGCGAAGACGGCAAGACCAAGGTCCAGACCTTCTCGAACGTGACGATCGAGGCAACGCCGAAGATGGCGGAGCAGGTTGCCGTCGCGCAGACGCTCGGCACGCTGTCGCTGTCGCTGCGCTCGATCGCCGACAATTCGGCCGAACTCGAAGAGGCGATCGCGTCCGGGGCGGTGAAGGTGCCCGATGGCAATGATCCGAAGGCCGAAAAGGCGATGATGGTGCGGCTTGCGAGCCAACCCCAGGGGGGGGCTTCGAGCTATCAGACGGGTGCCGACGTCTCGCGCTATCAGCGAAGCTCGGTCCCCGGAAAGCCGCCCGAAAGCAGCGGCGGTCAGGCGGGGATGTCCATGATGCCGACGGCACCTGCCGCTGGCGGCGCTGCCGGGGTTGCCGTGCAAGGGCCGGTCGTGCGGGTGGCGCGCGGCAACGCAATCACCGTCGTTCCGGTCGGGGGGAAGAACTGACATGCGCATTCCGATGACGCCGCCGGGCTGGCCTCTGGTCGTCGCCTTGGTCGCAGCCAGCGCCGCGCCGTTCGCCCCCGCTCTCGCGCAACGCCGCACGGCCGTGGCTGCACCGGCCGGATCGCCCATCGTGCAGGTCAACACCGGCCGCGGTCGGCTGGTGACGCTCGCGCGGCCGATGACCGACCTGTTCGTGGCGGACGATACGATCGCCGACGTCCAGGTCCGCTCGCCGACGCAGTTATATCTGTTCGGCAAGAAGACGGGCGAGACGACGATCTCCGCGACCACGAAGGGCGGCGCGGTGGTCTATGCGGCGACCGTCCGGGTCGGCAACAACCTTGATTCGGTCCAGCAGATGCTCGGGCTTGCGATGCCCGAGGCACAGGTCGTCGCGACGCCGATGAACGGGCTGATCCTGCTGACCGGCACGGTTCTGGCGCCCGAGGACGCTGCCGAAGCCGAGCGGCTGGTGCAGGCTTTCGTCGGCGATTCGACGAAGGTGCTATCGCGACTGAAGACCGCGACGCCGTTGCAGGTGAACCTTCAGGTGCGCATCGCCGAGGTCACGCGGAGCTTCGTCAAGAATATCGGGGTCAATCTGCTGACGCAGGACCGTGGCGGATCGGGCATCCAGTTCGGCAGCACCACGGGGTCGCCGGGCACGATCACCTATAATCCCACGACGGGCGCGAAGACGTCGACCTATGCGACGGGTGCGCAGCGAACGACGCTGGGCCTGGCGGGCAATCTTCTCGGACTGGATTTGCTCGCAACGATCGATCTCGGCGAGACCACTGGCCAGGTCACGACGCTGGCGAACCCGAACCTTACCGCCCTGTCGGGTGAGACGGGCACGTTCCTGGCCGGTGGCGAAGTGCCGATCCCGGTCGCACAGGCACTGGGGACGAGCACGGTCGAATATAAGCAATACGGTGTCAGCCTGGCCTACACGCCGACGGTATTGTCCGATGGCCGCATCTCGTTGCGGGTTCGCCCCGAGGTGTCGCAGCTCGACTATTCGAACGCGGTGACGCTGAACAATACGCGCGTTCCCGGCCTGACCACGCGCCGGACCGAAACGACCGTCGAACTCGGTTCGGGCCAGAGCATGGTGATCAGCGGTCTGCTGTCGAACAGCCACAATAATTCGTACGACAAGACGCCGGGGCTCTCGAACCTGCCGATCATCGGCGCGCTGTTCCGTTCCAACGCGTTCCAGCGCAACGAGACCGAACTGGTGATCGTCATCACCCCGTATCTGGTGAAACCGGTCAACAACGCGAGCGACATCGCATTGCCGACCGATGGTGCGCGGGCGCCGGGCGATCTCGACCGTGTCCTGCTGGGTACGCTCAGCGCGAGCGGTGGCGGCAAGCGGCCGGTGCCGACGGTCGCGCCGCCGACCTACGCCCAGCCATCGGTCGGCGCGGTCGCTCCGATCCTGCCGATGGCACGCGGCGACGTCCGCCGCGCCGAGGACGACGCCATGCCCCGTCCCGATACCAAGGCGGGCACCAAGTCGAAAAGGGCCGCCGTGCCCACTCCCGGCTTCTCGAATTGAGCCGCGCGTCCGCGCAACGTACCAAGGACATCCGATGATCAACAAATCGATCCTAGCGTCTCTCGTCCCCGCACTGCTGCTCGGCGGCTGCGTGGGTACCGAGAATCGCGGTCTCGAATCGGTCCATCAGCCCGTCGTCAGCCGTACCGACTATGCCCTAGACCTAGGCGTCGCGGGCGGCGCGCTCGCCTCGGGCGAAACGGAACGTCTGGCAGGCTGGGTCGAGACGATGCGGCTCGGTTATGGCGACCGGGTGACGATCGACGATCCCGCTGCAGAAGGGTTTCGCGCTCGCGACGACGTATCCGCGGTCATTTCGCGCTATGGCCTGCTGCTAAGCGCCGATGCGCCCGTGACGCCTGCCCCGGTGACGCCGGGTTCGATCCGCGTGGTCGTCAGCCGGATGCGCGCGACCGTGCCGGGTTGCCCCGACTGGTCGCGCGATTCGACCAACGACTTCGAAGCGAACACCTCGTCCAACTATGGCTGCGCAACCAATCGCAACCTCGCGGCGATGATCGCCAATCCCGCCGACCTAGTGCGCGGCGCACCGGGTACCGAGACGACCGATGCCGCGCTGTCGTACAAGGCGATCGATACCTATCGCAAAAAGGCACCCACCGGCGCCGCCGGCCTCGCCGCGGCCGGCACGGGAGGCAAGTGATGAACGCACCCTGGAAGCCGGGCGGCATCGCGCACCGCGAGCCCTTCACCGCCTATGTCTGCGACGAGATCACCGCCGAGGCGCTGCGCCCGATCGCCAGCGAACTCGGCTGGGCGGTCGAGAAGATCCACAAGGGCGGCCTGCGCAACGCGATCCAGTCGCTGTCGGTGTCGGCCTCGCCGCAGATCCTGTTCGTCGATCTCGCCGAATCCGGCGACCCGCTGAACGACATCAACGCACTTGCCGAAGTGTGCGAGCCCGGCACCGTCGTCATCGCCGCGGGGCAGGTCAACGACGTTCGCCTGTACCGTGATCTCGTCGCCAGCGGGATCCAGGACTATCTGCTGAAGCCGCTGCATCCGGACATGCTGCGCGAGGCCTTCGGTCACGCGCAGACGATCCTGAATGCGCCGAAGCATGTCGAGGTGTCGCCTGATCGCCCGCATTGCGCGATCGCCGTCGTCGGCACGCGTGGCGGGGTCGGCGCATCGACGATCGCGACTTCGGTCGCCTGGTTGCTCGCGGACAAGGAAGATCGCGCCACCGCGCTGCTCGATCTCGACGTGCATTTCGGAACCGGCGCGCTCGGCCTAGATCT
Organism: Sphingomonas albertensis; assembly: GCF_014358075.1. Classification (GTDB taxonomy): domain Bacteria; phylum Pseudomonadota; class Alphaproteobacteria; order Sphingomonadales; family Sphingomonadaceae; genus Sphingomonas; species Sphingomonas albertensis. Next base: position 23,427 of record NZ_JACONT010000048.1, read on the forward strand.
AGAACCGGGTCGCGGCCTGACCGATGCGATCGACAACCCCAGCCGGATCGACGGGCTGTTCATCGAACGCGCGATGGTCAAGGCGTCGGACAAGCTGTCGGTGCTGAGTGCCGAAGCGCCGATCAACACGCCACTGATCACCGACGGCTCCGCCTTCTATCAGTTGCAGGAGGAGATGCGGTCAGCATTCGAATGCACCGTCGTCGATCTGCCGCGTGCGATGCTGATCCAGCATCCGCATCTGATCAGCGAGGTTCGGCTTGCGGTGATCGTCACCGAACTGACGCTGGCGGCAGCACGCGACACGATCCGTATCCTGTCGTGGATGAAGACGAACGCGCCGCAGACCGAGCTGTTCGTTCTGGCCAACCGGATGCACGCCGGCGGCCAACTCGAGATCAACCGCAAGGATTTCGAAGGCTCGATCGAGCGCAAGATCGATTACCTGGTGCCGTTCGACCAGAAGCTCGCCGCGCAGGCGGCCAAGCTCGGCAAGCCGATCGTCGAGGTCGGCAAGACCTCGAAGACGATCGCGCCGATCCTGGCGCTGGCGACCGCGCTCGCTTCGGCCGTGCCCGATGCCTCGACCGAAGGCGTGAAGGCGAAGGGCAAGTCGCTGATGGGCAAGTTCGGCGATCTCAAGGGATTGCTTCCCAAGCGCGCGGCGAAGACGAAGTGAGCAGCGCGCGTTCGATCCGCATAACGACAAGACAGAGTTAGGCCACGATGGAAATGTTGCCGCTGCTGTTGGTGATGATCGGTGCCGTCGTGGTGCTCGGCATGGTGGCGTTCGCCTTCGCGGGACCGTCGGCCAGCCGTGCGCAGTCCCGGCGGATCGCCTCGCTGCGCGAGCGCCACGGCGACGCGCTGGTCGTCGCCGAAGCGCAGATGCGGCGCATCGCGACCAACCGCAACACGAAGATGGACGTCGCGTTCACGCGTATCCTGCCCAATCCCGTCCAGCTCGCCAAACGCCTGGCGATGACCGGCAAGACGTGGACCGTCGGCCAATATGGACTGGCGACCGCGGGCATTACGCTGGTCGTCGCGCTGCTGATGGCCCTCAGGGGCCTGCCGATCCTGCTGGCCCTTTTCGTCGGCCTGTTCATCGGTGTCGGCTTGCCGCATTTCGTCGTGAGCAAGACGATCGCGCGCCGGATCGGCAAGTTCACCGCCAAGTTCCCCGACGCGATCGACCTGCTGGTCCGCGGGCTCCGATCGGGCCTGCCGATCAGCGAGACGATCGGCGTCGTCGGCCAGGAAGTCGATGGGCCGGTCGGCGAGGAGTTTCGCGCGGTCAGCGACAAGATGAAGATCGGCCGGACGATGGATGCCGCGCTGCAGGAAACCGCGGACCGGCTCGGCACGCCCGAGTTCCAGTTCTTCGTGATCACCATCGCGATCCAGCGGGAGACCGGCGGCAATCTGGCGGAGACCCTGGCGAACCTGTCCAACGTGCTGCGGTTGCGCGGCCAGATGAAGCTCAAGATCAAGGCGATGTCGTCGGAGTCGAAGGCGTCGGCGTACATCATCGGCGCGCTGCCGTTCATCGTGTTCGGGATGATCTGGGTGATCAACGGTACGTACATGCAGAATTTCTTCATCGACGAGCGGCTGATGGCGATCGGCATGGGCGGCATGGTGTGGATGGCGATCGGCGCCTTCATCATGTCCAAGATGATCAGCTTCGAGATCTAGGGGCAGATGATGGGCACCACCGGCGGACCTACCTTGCTTGGTTTCGACGTACTCACGGTCGCGACGATCCTGTCGGGCATTGCCGCGTTCGCGGTAATGGTCGCGATCTACGCCGCGACCACGGTGAGCGATCCGATGACTAAGCGCGTCAAGGCGCTGAACGATCGCCGCGAGCAGCTGAAGGCGGGCATCACCGCCTCGACCAAGCGCCGCGCCAAGCTGGTCCAGCGCAACGACACCGCGGACAAGATGCGCGGCATGCTGTCGTCGATGAAGATGCTGCAGGACAGCCAGGTGAAGGCGGTCCAGTTGAAGCTGATGCAGGCCGGCATCCGATCGAAGGAATGGGCGCCGGCGGTGATCTTCGGCCGGCTGGTGCTGCCGATCGTGCTGGGCGGGGCGATGCTGTACTGGGTGTATGGCACCGACGGCTTTGCGAGCTGGGGGCCGCTCAAGAAATACGGGCTCGTCGCGATGACCTTCATCCTGAGCTACAAGGCGCCCGACCTGTATCTCGACAACAAGATCAAGAAGCGGTCGGACGCGATACGCAAGGGACTTCCAGATGCGCTGGATCTGCTGGTGATCTGCGCCGAGGCCGGGCTTACGGTCGATGCCGCTTTCCACCGCGTCGCGCGGGAACTGGGACGGGCGTATCCCGAGCTTGACGAGGAGTTCACGCTGACCGCGATCGAGCTGGGGTTCCTGACGGATCGGCGGATGGCGTTCGAGAACCTGGCTATGCGGGTGAAGCTGGATGCGGTGAAGGGCGTCGTCACGACGATGATCCAGACCGAGAAATACGGCACGCCGCTGGCGTCGGCGCTGCGCGTGCTGTCGGGCGAGTTCCGCAACGAGCGGATGATGCGCGCGGAGGAGAAGGCAGCACGGTTGCCGGCGATCATGACGATCCCTTTGATCCTGTTCATCCTGCCGGTGCTGTTCGTCGTCATCCTCGGGCCGGCGGCGTGTTCGATCTCCGATGCGCTGATGAAGACCTGAAGCAACCGCTGGCGCGGCGGATCGTTGGGCTCCCGTAACAGGAGGGTTTTTACGATGCCGTTGTTTTCCACACCTACGCAGTTCGCGGCGCTTGCGCTGGTTTTCGTTGCCGGCTGGCTGTTCGGATTGGCGAGCCATCCGGGCGGCAAGAAGTGGAAGGCGCGCTATCTGGCGGAGCGGGATGCGCATGCTTCGGTGAAGAAGGAGGGCGACGTTCGGGCGACGGCTGCGGAGAAGCGGGCGGTCGAGGCCGAGCGGGAGAATGCTCGGTTGGTGAAGGACGTCGAGGCGGCGCGGGTTGCGACTCCGGTTGTCGAGCGGGCGCCCGTTATTGGGCGTGATCCGGTTGTCGATACGTCGCGGTCCGGGGCGCTGTCTTCGGCGCGGCCGGCTTATGGCCGGCCGGCGTATAACGCCGATGGGACCAAGCGGGGCTGGTTCGATTTCGAGCCGCGTCGGTGAGGTTTTGGGGGTGGGTTAGCCCCTGTCCCCTTGTTCTCCCGCGAAGGCGGGAGCCGAGTCTG
>NZ_JACONT010000049.1 GCF_014358075.1 Sphingomonas albertensis
GGACGTCAGGCGGCGGCTAGTTCGAAATCCTTGAAGCGTTCTCTTAGGGCGGTTTTGAGGAGCTTGCCTGTCGCCGTGTGCGGCAGGTCTTCGACGAAGACGATCGCGTCGGGGAGCCACCATTTTGCGACGTGCTTTGACAGGTGCTCGCGGATCGCGGCTTCACTCACGTCGCTGCCGGGCTTGCGGACCACCAGCAGCAGCGGGCGCTCGTCCCATTTGGGATGATGCACCCCGATCGCCGCTGCCTCCGCCACCCCCGGACAGCCGACTGCGGCGTTCTCTAGGTCGACCGAGCTGATCCATTCGCCGCCGGACTTGATGACGTCCTTCGAGCGATCGGTGATCTGCATCGTGCCGTCGGCGTGGAGCATCGCGACGTCGCCGGTGTCGAACCAGGATTCACCGTCAACCGCGTCCTCGTCGGCGCCGAAATAGCGTTGGACCACCCAGGGGCCCCTCACCTGCAACCTGCCGGCGACCTTGCCGTCGCGGGCTAGCACCGTGCCTTCGTCGTCGATGATGCGGAGTTCTATGCCGAACGGGACGCTGCCCTGCTTGCCGACGAGGTCGAGCTTTTCCTCGTGGCTCATGTCCTCCCAGTGCGGGGGTGCGAAGCCGGCGGTGCCGATCGGCGAGGTCTCGGTCATGCCCCAGAGGTGCTTGACGGTCGCGCCCATGCCCATGATCCGCTCGATCATCGCGCGCGGCGCGGCCGAGCCGCCGATCGTGACCAGCCGCAGGTGCGCGGGCGCGTCACCGGTCGCGTCCATGTGGCCGAACATGGCGAGCCAGACGGTCGGCACGCCGGCGGAGTGAGTGACCTTCTCGTCGTTCATCAGGCGGCACAGCACGGCCGGATCGTTGACGGCCGAATAGACGACCTTCGCCCCCGAGAGCGCACAGGCGAACGGCAGCCCCCAGGCGGCGGCGTGGAACATCGGCACGACCGGGAGCACGACGGCGTTGGGGGAGAGATCGAACACCCAAGGCGCGACCTCGGCCATCGCGTGGATCAGCGTCGAGCGGTGCGTATAGAGCACCCCCTTCGGATTGCCGGTGGTGCCGCTGGTGTAGCAGAGCATGCACGGATCGCGCTCGGGGCCTTCGACCCATTCATAGTCACCGTCCTCGGCGTCGAGCAGCGCCTGGAAGCCGTCGGGTCCCAGGTCATCGAAGCAGATGAAATGGCGGATGCTGCCCCACTGCCCCCGAAGGCGATCGACGAGCGGCTGGAACGCCTTGTCGTAGAGCATCACGCGGTCTTCGGCGTGGTTGGCGATGTAGACGAGCTGTTCGTCGAACAGCCGCGGGTTGATCGTGTGGATCACGCCGCCCATGCCGATCGTGCCGTACCAGGCGACGAGGTGATGCGCGTGGTTCATCGCCAGCGTCGCGACCCGGTCGCCGGGCGCTACGCCGAGCTTTTCGAGCGCTTGGGCCAGTTTGCGGGCGTCGCGCGCGATGCCGGCCCAGTTGGTGCGCGTCTCGCGACCATCCGCCCAGTAGCTGACGAGTTCCCGCGCGCCGTGTTCGCGTGCCGCGTGGTCTATCAGGCGGGGAACACGAAGCTCGAAATCCTGCATTCCACCCAGCATTCATGCTCTCCCAAGCTGTTAACCGACCAGAGCGAGCCTCGTTTCCGAGGTCTTCATCTCCACCTTGGCGACACCGTGCAACGACTCGATGTGCTCGACAAGCTCTCCGTCGAGCAGGAAGTCGCGACCCAGGAGGATGCAGACCTCGCCGTCGGGGAGTTGCGCGCGCGCGCGAACCACGCCGCGCGCGCCGCGGTGTTCGGCAAGCAGCGACGCGAGGCCGGCGAACGCGGTCATCTCGGAGATCGTCACGACCACCTGGAAGCGTGCGAGGTTGGCGAGGCCTCCGAACGGCTGGATACGCTTGATGCTGACGCGGGGCGTGTCCTCGCCAGGCTTGCGGTCGAGCTCGACGGTGATTAGCCCGCAGCCGCCGGCTTTTGCCGCTTCCTCGAGATCCTTCGAGACCTGGTCGTCGAAGCAGGTCGCCATGAACTGGCCGCTGGCGTCGGAGCATTGCGCCATCATGAAGCGCTTGCCGCGTGCGGAGGTGCGATAGCGCGCGTCCTCGACGAGCACCGCCATCGTCGCGCCGGCGCGGCTGCCGTCGTCGGGGATGTTGAGCTCGGACAGCGCGGTGTAGGCGCGCGCGCCGTGGCTGACCGCGATGTGGCGGTGGCGATCGACCGGGTGCGCGGAGAAATAGAAGCCGAACGCCTCCTTCTCCTGGTCCATGCGCTGGCTGAGCGTCCAGCGGACCGAGGGGGGGAGCTTGATCGCGTCGCCGGCGGGTTCCGCATCACCGAACAGGCCGCCCTGCCCGCTGGTCTTCTGCTCGTGCGTGCGCGCGGCGATCGCGAGGATCGTCTCGGCGGTAGCGTGGATGCCGGCGCGGTTCTGGTCGAGGCCGTCGAACGCGCCGGCGGCGGCGAGCGTTTCGAGCTGGCGCTTGTTGAGGAGGCGTGGATCGACGCGCTTGGCGAGATCGTCGAGACCGGCGAACGGGCCGTTCTGAACGCGCTCGACGATGAGCTTCTCCATCGCGCCTTCGCCGACCGATTTCAGCGCGCCCAGCGCGTAGCGAACAGCAAGATTGTTTCCCCGCGAAGGCGGGGACCCAGTCTGGGCACCCGCCTTCGCGGGTGAACACTCTGCTGGTTGGGCGTCAGCATCCGCCAAGACCTCGACATCGAACTCGGCCTGGCTGGCGTTGATGCAGGGCGGCAGCGCGGTGATGCCGAGACGGCGCATGTCGTCGGTGAAGATCGCGAGCTTGTCGGTCTGGTGGAGGTCGTAGCACATCGAGGCGGCGAAGAATTCGTGCGGGTGGTGCGCCTTCAGCCATGCGGTCTGGTAGGCGAGCAGCGCATAGGCCGCGGCGTGGCTCTTGTTGAAGCCGTAGCCGGCGAACTTGTCGATCAAGTCGAACAACGCGTTCGCCTCGGCCTTCTTGATCCCGTTGACGCTCAGGCACCCCTCGACGAAGCCCGCGCGCTGCGCGTCCATCTCGGCCTTTACCTTCTTGCCCATCGCGCGGCGCAGCAGATCGGCGCCGCCGAGCGAGAAGCCGGCCAGCACCTGCGCGGCCTGCATGACCTGTTCCTGGTAGACGAAGATCCCGTAGGTCTCGGACAGGATCGGTTCGAGCAGCCGGTGCGGGTAGTCGATCGCCTCGGTGCCGTTCTTGCGGCGGCCGAACGACGGGATGTTGTCCATCGGGCCCGGTCGATAGAGCGACACGAGCGCGATGATATCGCCGAAATTGGACGGACGGACGGCGGACAGCGTGCGGCGCATGCCCTCCGACTCGAGCTGGAACACGCCGACGGTGTCGCCCTTTTGCAGGAGCGCGTAGACGCCGGCGTCATCCCATTCGAGCGCCTCGAGATCGACCGTCACGCCGCGCTTGGCGAGCAGTTGCACTGCCTTCTGGAGCACCGAGAGCGTCTTGAGCCCGAGGAAATCGAACTTCACGAGGCCGGCACCCTCGACATACTTCATGTCGAACTGCGTAACGGGCATGTCGGAACGAGGATCGCGGTATAGCGGGACTAGCTGCGCCAAGGGCCGGTCGCCGATGACCACGCCAGCGGCGTGCGTCGACGAGTGGCGCGGCAGGCCCTCCAGCTTCATCGCCAGATCGAGCAGTTTCCGCACGCCGTTGTCGTTGGCGTATTCCTTCGCAAGCTCGCCGACGCCGTTCAGCGCGCGTTCCAGCGTCCAAGGGTCGGTCGGGTGGTTCGGGACCAGCTTCGCGAGACGATCGATCTGGCCGTAGCTCATCTGCAGCACGCGGCCGGTGTCCTTGAGCACCGCGCGCGCCTTCAGTTTTCCGAAGGTGATGATCTGGGCGACCTGATCGCGGCCGTATTTCTCCTGGACGTAGCGGATCACCTCGCCGCGGCGGGTTTCGCAGAAATCGATGTCGAAATCGGGCATCGACACGCGTTCCGGGTTGAGGAAGCGTTCGAACAGCAGGCCCAATTTGATCGGATCCAAGTCCGTGATCGTCAGCGACCAGGCGACGACCGAGCCTGCGCCCGAACCACGGCCCGGGCCGACTGGGATATCGTGATCCTTCGCCCATTTGATGAAGTCGGCGACGATCAGGAAGTATCCGGGGAAGCCCATCTGGACGATCACGTCGACCTCGAACGCGAGGCGCTTGCGGTACACATCGCGCCAGCCGTCTTCGCCTTCGCCGTGGAGTTCGGTGATGCGGGCGAGGCGTGCTTCGAGGCCGGCTTCGGCGTCGTCGCGGAGGAGCTTGGCCTCGCCCTCGATGTCGCCGGCGAGGCTGGGGAGGATCGGTTTGCGATACGGCGCCATCACCGCGCAGCGCTGTGCGACGACGAGGGTGTTCGCGATCGCCTCGGGCAGGTCGGCGAACATCTCGTGCATCACCGGTGCGGGCTTCATCCAGGCTTCGGGGCAGCTGCGGATGCGGTCCTCGGTCTCGACATAGGTCGAATGCGCGATGCAGAGCATGGCGTCGTGCGCGTCGCCGAACGCGCTCTCGGTGAAGCAGCACGGGTTGGTCGCGACCAGCGGCAGGTTGCGCTCATAGGCGATGTCGATGAGGTCGGTTTCGGCGGCCGTCTCGATCGCGTCGTTGCGACGCGAGAGCTCGATGTAAAGGCGGTCGCCGAACAGCCCTTGCAGGCGGTCCAGGTAAGCGCGCGCGCGGTCGGGCTGGCCTTCCGCGAACAGTCGGGCGAGGCCACCCTCGCCGCCTGCGGTCAAGGCGATCAGACCGTCGGTGTGGCGTTCGAGCGCGGCGAAATCGACATGCGCGGGCATCTCGATCGGGCGGTCGAGATGCGCCATCGAGACGAGCGCGCAGAGGTTGTCGTAGCCGGTCATGTTCTGCGCGTAGAGCGCGATCCAGTCGAACTGCGTCGCGACGCTGTCAGGCATGTCTGGGCGACCGACGCCGAGCATCACGCCGATGATCGGCTGCACGCCGTCCTTCTTAGCCGCGTCCGAATAGGCCATCGCCGCGTAGAGCCCGTTGCGATCGGTCAGCGCGGCGGCGGGGAAGCCCAGCGCGCGCGCCTGCTTGGCGATCGCCTTCGGATCGATGGCGCCGTCGAGCATGGTGTAGCAGGAGAAAACGCGGAGGGGGACGTAACCGGAATGCATCGACCAGAGGTAGGCGCTGCGGCGTGATTCGACCAGCGGGGATGAGTCCGATCGGAACCCCGGACACGACGAGCCGTTGCGGCGGGGACTTCTGGGAGCTTTATCATGACCGATCCACGCGGGCGCTTCGCCGAGACTGAAACGACGGCGGCGGGGACGCCTCGGGCGGGCGCTGGCTGGGGTTGGATACTGGCATACGGCGTACTGTCGGCGGTGCTTGGGATCATGGCGTTCGCGTCGCCGTTTTCCGCGACCTATGCCGCGACGTTGGTGATCGGGGCGTTCCTGATTGCCGCCGGGATCGTGTCGATCGTGTCGGGGTTTGCCGGCAAGGGGCATGAGGGGCGCGGCTATGCTATCGGGTTCGGGCTGGTGTCGCTGGTGATTGGGCTGATTATGGCGTTCGAGCCCGCGACCGGTGCGATATCGCTGACGTTGCTGATTGCGGTTTGGCTGGGGGTTCGTGGGGTGTTGGAGATCGGGCTCGGCGCGCGGTTTCGTCGGGGCAAGGGGTTGATGATCGCGCTGGGGGTGGTGAACATCGTGCTGGCGGTGATCGTTCTGGCGACGCTGCCTTGGTCGGCGTTGACGTTGCCGGGGTATGTGCTGGGGGTAAGTTTCCTGTTTGGAGGGGTGACTTCGGTTGCTTCGGCGCTGGCGCATAAAAAGGGGGCGTCGGCGTTTTCGGTGTAAGCGCGATGTTCTCCCGCGAAGGCGGGAGTCCAGTCTGGGCCCCCGCCTTCGCGGGGGAACAAGCTTTCGACTGAATGAGCCCCTGCATCCCCTCGAACGCCACCCCGGCGAAGGCCGGGGCCCAGTTGGGGGACGTTGCCAACTCAAGACCGCGCTCCGTTACTGCGACCTTTCCAACTGGGCCCCGGCCTTCGCCGGGGTGGCGGCAGATGCGGGGCGGCGCCTCTGAGGGTTACAGCAGCTTCTCGATCTCCTTGCGGATGTCCTCGGGCTTGGTGGTTGGGGCATAGCGGTCAACGACCTTCCCATCCCGCCCAACCAGGAACTTGGTGAAGTTCCACTTAATCGCCTTCGACCCCAGCACGCCTGGCGCATCCGCCTTCAACCGCTCGAACAGCGGGTCCGCCCCTGCCCCGTTCACATCCACCTTCGCAAACACCGGGAACGTCACGTCGTAGGTCAGCGTGCAGAAATTCGCGATTTCTGCGGCATCCCCGGGCTCCTGCGCGCCGAACTGGTTGCAGGGAAACGCCAGCACCTCGAAACCCCGATCGGCATAGTCGCGATGGAGCGCCTCCAGCCCCTCATATTGCGGCGTAAAGCCGCATTTCGAGGCGGTGTTGACGATCAGCAGCACCTTGCCGCGATAGGGTTCGAGCGACGCCGCGCTGCCGTCGGCGGTCTTCACGGTGAAGTCGGTGATCGCGGTCATAGGCGGGGCTTCCAGTCAGGCGGCGTGTCGGGCCAGCAGATATGCCAGGTTTTGGCGCACGCCCGGCCATTCGTGGCGGAGGATGCTGTAGACGACGGTGTCGCGCAAGCGGCCGTCGGCCATGACTTGGTGCCCGCGCAGGACGCCGTCGCGCTTGGCGCCGACGCGTTCGATCGCGCGCTGGGAGTTCTTGTTGAGCGAATCGGTGCGGATCTGGACGCATTCGCAGCCTAGCGAATCGAAGGCGTGGCGAAGCAGCATAAGCTTCGCTTCGGTGTTGACGCCGGTGCGCTGGACGGACTTGGCGTAGAAGGTGCCGCCGATTTCGAGTCGCTTGTTACCCTCGTTCATCCGCATGAACCGCGTGGTGCCGACAACCACTCCATTCGCCACCACCGCGAACAGTCGCGCCCGCCCGAAACCCTGCTCGCGCAATGCCGCGGCGAGCCAGCGGTCGGGCGCCTTCATCATCGACACGTTCGCGTAGAACGTGTCCCAGAGGTTGTCCGCCGACGCCGCCGCGACCAGCGCGTCCATGTCGTCGGCGACCAGCGGGCGGAGCGTGACGTGACGCCCGGTGAGCGTCGGCGTCTCGCCCCAGGTCACGCCAGCCGTCCCTCGTGAAGCCGCAGCACGCGGTCCATCCGCGCCGCGAGCCGCTCGTTATGCGTCGCGACCACTGCGGCGGTGCCCTGTTCGCGGACGAGGCGGATGAACTCGGCGAAGACGATGTCGGCGGTATGCTCGTCAAGGTTGCCGGTCGGCTCGTCGGCCAGCACCAAAGCCGGCTTGTTGGCGAGCGCGCGGGCGACCGCGACGCGCTGCTGCTCGCCGCCGGAGAGTTGGCTCGGGCGGTGCGTGAGGCGGTGGCCGAGGCCGAGTTGGGTCAGCAATTCCGCCGCCCGCCGGTCCGCCTCGACGCGCGTCGCGCCGTGGACGAGCTGCGGGAGGACGACGTTCTCGGTCGCGTTGAAGTCCGGCAGCAGGTGATGGAACTGGTAGACGAAGCCGAGGCTGTCGCGGCGCACGACGGTGCGCTCATGCGCGTTGAGCTTGGCCGCCTCGGTACCGGCGATCCTGATCGACCCCTGGAAGCCGCCTTCGAGCAGCCCGACGGCTTGCAACAACGTCGACTTACCCGAGCCCGAGGGCCCGAGCAGCGCGACGATCTCGCCCGGTGCGATCGCGAGGTCGACACCACGCAGCACGTCGATGGTCGCGCCGCCCTGCGTGAAGCTCTTGGTCAGCCCGCTGGTCTGGAGGACGTAATCGTCGAACTTCTCGATCTGGCGATCGATTCTGAGGCCTTCATTCATAACGCAGCACCTGCACGGGGTCGGTACTCGCCGCTTTCCAGGCCGGATAGAGCGTCGCGAGGAAGCTGAAGACCAGCGCCATCAAAGCGATCACGATGATCTCGACGGGGTCGGTCTTCGATGGGAGTTCGGTCAGATAGCGGATCGAGGGATCCCAGAGATTCTGGCCGGTGACGAGCTGGACGAAGTTCACCACGCCCTGCCGGTAGAACAGGAAGATGAAGCCGAGCACGAGCCCCGCGACCGTGCCGAGCGCACCGATGGTGGTACCGACGACGATGAAGATCCGCATCATCGAGCCGCGCGTCGCGCCCATCGTGCGCAGGATCGCGATGTCGCGCGTCTTGGCGCGGACCAGCATGATCAGCGACGACAGGATGTTGAACACCGCGACCAGGATGATGATCGACAGCACGGTGAACATCGCGACCCGCTCGACCGCGAGCGCCTCGAACAGCTGCGCGTTCATCGTCCGCCAATCGGCGATCACCGCACGCCCGCCGATCTTGTCGCCGAGCGGTTTCAGGATTTCGCCGACCTTGTCCGGATCGACCGTATTGATCTCGACCATGCCCGCCGCATCGCCCATCAGGAGGAGCGTCTGCGCGTCCTCGATCGGCATGAAGATATAGGCCTTGTCGTAATCGTAGACGCCGATCTCGAAGATCGCGGCCACGGTATAACTGACGATCCGCGGGACGGTGCCGAACGGCGTCGTCTGGCCTTGCGGGCTGAACAGCGAAATGTCCGAGCCGACCTGCGCGCCGAGCGATTCGGCGAGCCGCGAGCCGATTGCGATGCGGCCGCTGCCCGGGGTGATCGACTGGAGCGAGCCCATCAGCACCTTGCTGCGGATCGTCGAATTGCCACGAATGTCGCCGATGCGCATGCCGCGCACCAGCACCGCCTCGGCACGACCGTTATAGGTGGCGGCGAGCGGTTGTTCGATCAGCGGCAGCGCGCTCGTGACGCCCGGCGTCGCCCGCGCCTGGTTCGCGATCTCGCGCCAGTCCGGCAACCCGCGCCCGCCGATCGGCTGGATGACCGCATGACCGTTGAGCCCGACGATCTTGTCGAACAGTTCGGCGCGGAAGCCGTTCATCACGCTCATCACGATGACGAGCGCGGCGACGCCGAGCATCACCGCGACTAGGCTGATCGAGGCGACGAGGAAGATGAACGCCTCGCCCTTGCCCGGCAGCAGATAGCGACGGGCTATCATCCGTTCGTAGCGGGACAGGATCATGGGCGGCCGGGTTCGATCGTTAGGGAGACTATGCTGCGGCTCTAGGACGCGTCCCCGCGCGAGGCAACACGTGCGAGACGGCGGGCGGGGTGGCGCGCGCGTGTGGAGGGAGCGGGGATCGCGGCGTCATGGGTATGATCTCGGCCGATGGCTAGATTGGTATGTTGCGTAATCGCCACAGGGCTTATCCAATCGTGCCGCCGGACGCGCAAATACCGTGACAAAGCCCGCTGACATAACTAGCAAAAACCTCGCTGAGACACAGGCAACGGCCGTGGTTCGGGGACTGCTTTTACGCCGCACCAAAGGTGCTGAGCGAAAGCACAAAAATGGGGGCTGACGAGCGATCGTCACGCAGGCGCCCGGATCGGCAACGGTCCGGGCGTTTGCTTGTCTGGGACAGTTTCTGGCTCGAGCTATACTTTACGACATCTCTGGCTTTGGCGTTCGATGCCACTATTGCGCCGTCATCCTGATGAAAGTCGGGACCCGGAGCCCAATAGAATTGCGCGCGTTACTTTCACGCCCGACTTTCGCCAGAACGACGCGCGTGGCCATGAGCGCGAGTGCGCATCACCCAGAGCAGCGAGGGCTTGCACGCGACCCGCTGATATTGCCAGCTAGGTGCGGCCCACGGTCGAGCGCGGGCGCCCGGCGGGGATTTATCCGGCGATGTCAGCAAGTAAATGGCGGAGAGGGTGGGATTCGAACCCACGGTACCCTCGCGGGTACGCCGCATTTCGAGTGCGGTACATTCGACCACTCTGCCACCTCTCCGCAGGTCATCCAAAGGCGCTGCGAACAGTCCCTCCGATCGGTCGAAGCGCGGCCTCTAATGAAGTGACCCTGGGGACGCAAGCGGATTTCGAGCTTGCGGGCACCGTCCGGCGCGTTTTCCTTGTGCGGCGCAAAACAGACCCTAAATTGGCCGATATGCCCCGACACGACAGTATCGCTCACAACATCACGAGCCCGCTTATCCCCGCCGAGGTGGTCGCGCCACCGATCTCGCATGCGAACTTCTCGATCGGCGACGTCGTGCGGCACCGGCTGTTCGATTTCCGCGGGGTGATCTTCGACGTCGATCCGGTCTTCGCGAACAGCGACGAATGGTATGCCGCGATTCCGGAGGATATCCGTCCGCGCAAGGACCAGCCCTTCTACCATCTGCTCGCCGAGAATATGGAGTCGAGCTACGTCGCGTATGTGAGCCAACAGAATTTGGTGCCGGACGACAGTGACGAGCCGGTCGACCATCCGGCGATCTCGGGGTTGTTCAGCGAGTATGCGGACGGCCGGTATGCGCTGCGCCAGGTTCACCGGCACTAGGGCGAATCGCGCCTTCGTTATGTCGGGCGTGTTCCGGCATCCACCGCTGTACCCGATCACTGGCCGTTGATTCGCGGCGCCGTGGACCCCGAAACATGCCCGGGGTGACGGAGAGCATGACGACGTCGCTGTGTTTAGCCCACGCTAAACCGCCCTTCCCCCGCCCCTTCGCGGTTGACAACTCGCCCCCCCTCGCTTAGCTGCCCGGCTTCTCCCGGCGGACCCTGCGTTCGTGGGGCACATGTATTTGGAAAGTGACAAGGGCCATGTTCGCAGTCGTGCGCACGGGCGGCAAGCAGTATCGCGTCGCCGCCGGAGATAAGATCGTCATCGAGAAGATCGAGGGCGATGCAGGTGCGTCGGTGACGCTGGGTGACGTTCTGCTGGCGGGCGAAGGCTCCGAGCTGCGGTCCGTCGAGGGCTTCGTCGTCGCTGCAGAGATTATCGCGCAGGCGAAGGCGGACAAGGTCATCGTCTTCAAGAAGCGTCGTCGTCATAACTATCGTCGTAAGAACGGCCATCGCCAGCAGCATACGATCCTGAAGATCGTCAGCGTTGGTGGCCAGACCGCCAAGAGCAACGAGGGCGACACCGCCCCGGCCGCTCAGGCATAAGGAGTAGCTTCAGATGGCACATAAGAAAGCAGGCGGCTCTTCGCGCAACGGTCGCGATTCGGCCGGTCGTCGCCTCGGCGTCAAGAAGTTCGGTGGCCAGGCGTGCGTCGCCGGCAACATTCTCGTGCGTCAGCGCGGGACGAAGTTCTACCCGGGCACCAACGTCGGTATTGGTACCGACCACACGCTGTTCGCGCTGGTCGATGGCCGCGTCGTGTTCAGCCAGGGCAAACTCGGGCGCAAGTTCTGCTCGGTCGAGCTGGCAGCGAACGACACTGCCGACATGGCAGCAGCAGCCGAATAACATCGGGTAACCATCCGGGTTGCCCACCAGGGTGACCCGGGTCGCGAAAGCGAACCTGAACAAGGGAGACGGGTCACCCCGGCTCCCTTTTTTATTGCTCCCTCCACGCGGCTGTCGCGGTCCCGTCATCCCGACGTGGCATGCGCGCAGCCAATGACGCGATAGGAGAGAGCCGTGTTCGCGCGCACCAAGAGACTGACGTTGCGGCCGGGTTGGCCGGAAGATGCGCCTGCACTGGCGCGGGCAATCGGCCATGAGTCGGTGGTCGCCAAGCTGGCGCGGGCGCCCTGGCCGTATACGCTGGGGGATGCCGAGGCGTTCCTGGCGCAGCCGCGTGGGCCGCACGATCCCCATTTCATGATCGAGACGATGGAGGCGGGCACGCCGCGACTCGTCGGCGGGATCGGTATCCGCGCGGCGGATGCGGGGCATGAACTCGGCTATTGGCTGGCGCCGGACGCCTGGGGTCGCGGCTATGCGACCGAGGCTGGCGAGGCGGTGGTGGCGATAGCGCGGCATGCGCTGGGGCTGCGGCGGCTGGATGCGTTTCATTTCGTCGATAACCCGGCGTCGGGGCGTGTGCTGGCGAAGCTCGGGTTTCGGCCGACTGGGCGGGTTGAGGCTCGGACCTCGCGGGGGCGGGGTGGGGAAGCGCCTGCGGTGATGTTCGAGCTGGATCTGGATGACGATCGATGTGCGCCGATGCCTTTGGCGGCGTAAGTCGGGGGCGCCTCCATTGAACGAACAGCGCCACCCCGGCGAAGGCCGGGGCCCAATTGGAAACGTCGCAGTAACGAAGCGATGTCCTTCGTCAGCAACGTTCCCCAATTGGGCCCCGGCCTCCGCCGGGGTGGTGCACCTCGTTATGGGGCGGCAGACTCTTACTGTTCCCCCGCGAAGGCGGGGGTCCAGGAACCACAGGCGGTGTCGTTTGGTATCCTGGGCTCCCGCCTTCGCGGGAGAACTAGGAAAGGGGGGAGAAGCCCGGAGTCCGGGGCTCAGGCCACCGCTACCGCCCGCTTCGCAACGGGCAGCACCGCCGCCCCATACTCGCTCTCCGCCAAGCCGATCAGCGCGCGGTCGTCGTGCTTCCACGGGTGGAACCCCGGCAGGAAATACGCCGCCCACACACCCACGATCTTGCGCGCCATCCCCGGATTGCCGAACGCGTACCACGCCATCCGCGCCCACACCTTCGGCCCGGTCAGCCCGTCCTGCCGCAACAGTTCCGCCATGCCCCGCGCGCGCCCGTTGAAGAACCGCCATGTCGTGATCAGCATCACCAGCGACTTCACCCGCCAGCGCGTAAACCGCGGCCAGTCGCGAGTCGCGTGCAGCCACGTGTCGTACGCGACACCCTTGTGCTCGATCTCCTCGGCGGCATGCCACAGCCAGAGCGCCGCCGCCTGCTCGTCGCCACCGCGCAGATGATTCGGGTTCGCGATCAATTCATGCGCGAGCATCGCGGTGAAATGCTCGAGCGCGGTGGTGGCCGCCAGGCTCGCAATCTCCGGGCGCCCCTTGGTCAGCGCCAGCGCCGCGTCGACGTCGGCGATCAGTGGCGCGACGTCATAGCCCTGGTCGGTCACGTGGCGGTTGAAGGCGACATGCTCGCGCGTGTGGATCACCTCCTGCTTGATGAAGGCGTTGATCTCGGCGTGGAGTTTGGGCGGCGTGCCCTCGCGGAACTTCCGCACGCTGTCGACGAAATAGCCCTCGCCCTTCGGAAACGTCACCGACAGCGCGTTGTAGAAGGCGGTCGCGATGGGATCGTCGTTCAGCCACCAGCGGCGAATCACTGCACCGCGACCGAAGCGGCGGTCGCGCGGGGTGATCGTCAGATCGACAGGCGTGGTTGCTTTCGCCACGGAAACCTCCAAACAGGAATGAACACTCGTTACTTACATTGATGTAAATAGGGTTCCCGGTCCGTGACGTCAACACCGCGCAAGCGCCTCTCCCCAACCGAATCGCGCGAAGCCGCCGTCGAGGCAGCGCGCGCCCTGCTTGTCGAGAGCGGCCCCAGCGCGGTCACGCTGAAGGCGGTCGCCGGCAGGGTCGGACGGACGCACGCCAATCTGCTCCACCATTTCGGCTCGGCCGAAGCGCTGCATACCGCGCTGATCACGCGGATGGCGGCCGACATCGTCGGGACGATCGGCGCCGCGGTGCTGCGCGTGCGGGCGGGCGAACTGGACCCGCGTGAGGTGGTGGAGATGACCTTCGACGCGTTCGGCAAGGGCGGCGCGGGCGCGCTGGCGAGCTGGATGATCCTGTCGGGCAACACCGATGCGCTCGATCCGATCATGGCGGCGATCCACGACCTCGTCGATGAACTCGCGGGCGGCGAACTGCCCGGCACGCGGCCGATCCAGGAACAGACCCTGACGCTGGTCCTGATGGCGCTCGGCGATGCGCTGATGGGGGCGCCGATGGCGCGTGCGCTTGGGCTGCCGGTCGGGAAGGCGCGCGAACTGGCACTCGATGCGCTGCTCGCCAGCAAGGACGCCGCCGCCCCCACCACCTGCTGACCCGCTCGAATCGCGAGGCGAATCGCAGAGGGTGGAGATTTTCGCCAATTTCGCTATGGGGCGGCGATGCATTTTCTAGACCAAGCCAAGATCTACGTACGTTCGGGTGAGGGCGGCCCCGGTGCCGTCAGCTTCCGCCGCGAGAAATATATCGAATATGGCGGCCCCGACGGCGGCAATGGCGGCAAGGGCGGCGACATCGTGTTCGAATGCATCGCCGGCCTGAACACGCTGATCGACTTCCGCTACACGCAGCATTTCCGCGCGCCACGCGGCTCGGGCGGGTCGGGTTCGAACCGCACCGGCGCGGGCGGCAAGGACCTCGTGATCCGCGTTCCGCTCGGCACGCAGGTGTTGTCGGAGGACAAGGAAGAGGTGCTGATCGACTTCACCGAGGTCGGCCAGCGCGAAGTGCTGTTCCGTGGCGGCGATGGCGGGCGCGGTAACGCGAGCTACAAGACGTCGACCAACCGCACCCCGCGCCAGCACGGCACCGGCTGGCCGTTCGGCGAGGCGTGGGTCTGGCTGCGGCTGAAGCTGCTCGCCGATGCGGGGCTTGTGGGCTTGCCGAATGCGGGCAAGTCGACCTTCATCAACCAGGTGACGAACGCGCAGGCCAAGGTCGGCGAATACGCCTTCACGACCACGCGCCCGCAGCTGGGCGTGGTGCGCCACAAGCAGCGCGAGTTCGTGGTCGCGGATATTCCGGGGCTGATCCAGGGTGCGGCCGAGGGTGCGGGGATCGGCGATCGGTTCCTGGGGCATATAGAGCGGTGCCGGGTGCTGCTGCATCTGGTCGATGCGAACGACGCCGATGTCGCGGAATCGTACCGGATCGTGCGCGACGAGCTGGAGAATTACGGCGAGGGGCTCACCGACAAGAAGGTGATCGTCGCGCTGAACAAGATCGACATGCTCGATCCGGAACTGATCGCGGCGTTGTCGGCGGAACTGGCCGAAGCCAGTGGTGCCGAGGTGATGGCGATTTCGGGGGCGAGTGGCGCTGGGATCGAGGCGGTGCTGGACCAGCTGATCGAGGCGATCGGGCCGGCGCCGGGTGCGGCGAAGGAACTGGAAGAAGGCGAAGTGCCGGTCGCATGGTCGCCGCTGTAGGCGCTGGCTTAGCCCTCTCCCCAGCGGCAAGAGGGACGGTTCCAGATTTCTCCCCTCCCGCTTGCGGGAGGGGTCGGGGGAGGGCTTTCTTGCCGACAGGTCACGCCCGCCCCTCCCCTAACCCCTCCCGCAAGCGGGAGGGGAATGCGTGATGTTTCCACCGTCGTCTTGCGCTCGGCTGATCGTGAAGATCGGGTCGGCGTTGCTGGTCGATCCTGATGGGAGCGTTCGGCGGGAGTGGCTGACCGGGCTCGTCGCCGACATTGCCGCTCGGACTGGCGACGGCCAGCAGGTCGCGATCGTGTCGTCGGGCGCGATTGCCCTCGGCGCGCGGCGGCTCGGTCTCGCCAAGGGTGGCCGCGCGAGTCTCGAAGACGCGCAGGCCGCAGCCGCCACCGGCCAGATCGCGCTGAGCCAAGTCTGGGCAGAACTCCTCGCCGCGCAGGGCCTGAACGCGGCGCAGATGCTCGTGACGCTCGACGATCTCGAAGACCGCCGCCGCTATCTCAACGCCGCCGCGACGCTCAACCGGCTGTTGTCGCTGAAAGTCGTCCCGGTCATCAACGAGAACGACAGCGTCGCGACCGAGGAAATTCGCTTCGGCGACAATGATCGTCTCGCCGCACGCGTCGCGCAGGCGGCCGGCGCGCAGGGCGTGATCCTGCTCTCCGACGTCGACGGGCTCTACACCGCGAACCCCCACACCGACCCGTCCGCGACTCATATCGCCAGCGTACCCCGGATCGATGCAGTAGCGGGGATGGCGGACGACGGGTCGGGTTCCGGCATGGGCTCGGGCGGGATGGCGTCGAAGATCGCCGCGGCGCGGATCGCGACCGGCGCGGGCATCCCGCTGGCGATCGCGTCGGGGCGGATCGATCATCCGCTCTCCACCCCTGCCCGCCACACGATCTTCAACGCCGAACGCACCGCGTCCGCGCGGAAGGCGTGGCTGGCGGGCGGCCTTACGGCGAAGGGTGCGATCCATGTCGATGCGGGCGCTGCGGCAGCGCTTGGCCAGGGTCGGAGTTTGCTGGCCACCGGCGCGACTCGAATCGATGGCGCCTTCATGCGCGGCGATCTGGTGACGATCGAAGGACCAAACGGGACGGTCGCGCGCGGGCTCGCCGAGTATGATGCGGCGGATACCGCGCGTCTGCTCGGCCGCCATAGCGACGATCATGCGGCGATCCTCGGTTACGCTCCGAGATCCGCGCTGGTGCACCGCAATCATTTGGCGCTCGTATGACCGGCCAAGCCTTGTTCACCCGCGAAGGCGGGTGCCCAGTCTGGACACCCGCCTTCGCGGGTGAACAGTCTTCGATCTCGAGGACGCTGTAATGATCCTGGCTATAACCGGCGGCACCGGGTTCGTCGGGAGCCATTTGATCGACCACGCGCTCGAGATGGGCCACACCGTCCGCGCGCTCGCCCGCAAACCGCAGGCCAAGCGCATCGGCGTGACCTGGGTTGAGGGCGCGCTCGATCGGCCCAAAAGCCTCGCGACGCTGGTCGAAGGCGCCGACGTGGTTATCCATGTCGCCGGTGTGGTCAACGCGCCCGACCGCGCAGGCTTCGGCAAGGGCAATATCGCCGGCACCGAAGGCATCCTCCAGGCAACGAAGCACGCCGGTATCCGCCGCTTCGTCCATGTCTCCTCGCTCGCCGCGCGCGAGCCAGCGCTGTCGAACTATGGCTGGTCAAAGGCCGAGGCGGAGACGCGCGTGCAGATATCCGGGCTGGACTGGACGATCGTCCGCCCGCCCGCGATCTTCGGCCCCCGCGATCTGGAGCTGCTCGATGTCTTCAAGGCGGCGCGGTCGGGCTACATACCGATGCCCCCCGCCGGCACGCGCGTCTCGTTGCTCTACGTCGAGGACCTGACAGCGCTGTTGCTTGCGCTCGCCGAGAGTGCCGACGCGCCGTCGATCATGGAGCCCGATGACGGCGTACCCGACGGGTGGGACAATCGCGATTTCGCGCGCGCGATCGGCGTGGCGGTGAACGGGGCGGTGGGCAGGTCGGTCAAAGTGTTCTCCACGCCCCGCGCGCTCCTGACGCTCGCATCCGCCGCCGACCGCCTCGTGCGGCGCCGCAAGGCCAAGCTCACGCGCGACCGGGTCAGCTATTTCTGCCATCCCGACTGGGTCTCGCACAAGCCGCCGCCGCCCGCGCTCTGGACGCCTTCGGTCCCGACCCCACAGGCGCTCGCGCAAACCGCCGCATGGTATCGCGCCGCGGGGCTGCTATAGCGCCGAAAAGCCGCCGCAATTCCCTGTCAGGACTGCGTGGCGATACCGGAAGGATTACGATGAGCGACCGCCAGCAGATCTACGACACCGTCACCGCGCAGATCGAGCCGTTCAATAAAAAGGGCGTTGCGCTGACCGATGCGACGACGTTCCAGGGCGACCTGGAGTGGGACAGCCTGACGGTCATGGATTTCGTCGCCGCGATCGAGGACGAATTCGACATCATCATCACGATGAACATGCAGGCCGAGATCGAGACCGTCGGCCAGCTGGTCGATGCGGTCGCGAAGTTGAAGGCCGCCTAACACTACCCTCCCCCGTTCGCCCTGAGCGAAATCGAAGGGTGGCCCCGTGAGGCGAGGCTTCGACTTCGCTCAGCCCGAACGGGGTGGGGGGAAAGACGACACATTCCAACATCATGGAATCGATAGAATGACCGAAGCCGCCACCACTGCCCACGCCCTGCCCGTCGACGCTCCCGAGTTCGCGCCGGAACGCGATCTCATGTCGAAATTCGACGCACTGATCGCCGAACGCGAGGCGCTGATCGCCAGTGGCGTGCGCAATCCGTTCGCGATCGTGATGGACGAGGTGAAGGGCCCAACCCAGGCGGTGATCCGCGGCAAGGATACGATCCTGCTCGGCACCTACAATTATATGGGCATGACGTTCGACCCCGACGTCATCCAGGCGGGCAAGGACGCGCTCGACGCGTTCGGGTCGGGCACCAACGGCAGCCGGATGCTCAACGGCACCTTCCACGATCATATCGACGTCGAACAGGCGCTCCGCGAATTCTACGACATGACCGGCGCGATCGTGTTCTCGACCGGCTACATGGCCAATCTCGGGATCATCTCGACGCTCGCCGGCAAGGGCGAATACGTCATCCTCGACGCCGACAGCCACGCCTCGATCTACGACGGCTGCAAGCAGGGCAACGCCGAGATCGTCCGCTTCCGCCACAACGACGTCACCGATCTCGACAAGCGGCTCGGTCGGCTGCCGAAGGAAGCCGGCAAGCTGGTCGTGCTCGAAGGCGTCTATTCTATGCTCGGCGACATCGCGCCGCTGAAGGAGATGGTCGCGGTCGCCAAGAAGCATGGCTGCATGGTGCTGGTCGACGAGGCGCATTCGATGGGGTTCTTCGGCCCCAACGGACGCGGCGTGTACGAGGAGATGGGGCTGACCGACGAGGTCGATTTCGTAGTGGGGACGTTCTCGAAGTCGGTCGGCACGGTCGGCGGGTTCGTCGTGTCGAACCATCCGAAGTTCGAGATGGTGCGGTTTGCGTGCCGTCCGTACATCTTCACCGCCTCGTTGCCGCCGTCGGTGGTCGCGACCGCCGCGACGTCGATCCGCAAACTGATGACCGCGCACGACAAGCGCGCGCAGCTCTGGAAGAATGCTCGCCGGCTGCATGGTGGGCTGAAGGCGATGGGCTTCAAGCTCGGTACGGAGACGTCCGATTCGGCGATCATCGCGGTCATCCTCACCGACCAGGAACAGGCGATCGCGATCTGGCAGTCGCTGCTGGAGGGCGGTCTGTACGTGAACATGGCGCGCCCGCCCGCGACTCCTGCGGGGACGTTCCTACTGCGCTGCTCGCTGTGTGCGGAGCATACCGACGAGCAGATCACGACGATCCTCGGTATGTTCGAGGCCGCCGGGCGTGCCGTCGGGGTGATCGGCTGATTCCCGATCCTCCCCCGTCAGGGGGAGGTGGCGCCGAAGGTGACGAAGGGGGAGGACACGGAACAGCGGTGATCGCTTTCCTCCCCTTCCGTCTGGCAAGTGCCAGCCACCTCCCCCTGGCGGGGGAGGATCGGAAGGGCCTCCTCGCAAAAATCGAAATCATTGCGCACTCGCGACGGCGCGCTAGGGTGCGTTCGTGATGCGAAGCGAGGCCCAGACCGCGGCCCTGGGGGGCGGAGCGACCTGGCGGACCGTCACGCTGGTCGTGATGGGGCTGCTCGGCGCGGCGGTGCTGGTCGCCCTGATCGTGACGCTCGGCAACGCCAACCGCGCGCGCGACCGAGCGCTCGAATTGCAGGCACACAGCTATGACGTGATGATCCTCGCCCGCACGCTGTCGGGCACGATCGCGCGGTCGGAAGCGTCGCTGGGCCGCTACGTCATCAGCGGCGACAAGCAGCTGGGGCAGCTCTATTTCGACGAATGGCTGCTGGCGGGTACGCAGATCGACCGGCTCGACCGGATCACCAACGACAATGCCGAACAGCAACCGAGGATCGACCGCCTCCGCGCCGCCTACGACGCACGCGGGCAGGAGCTGTCGCTGACCGCGCTCAACACGAGCTACGGCAAGAACGGGCAGGCACTCGCGCGCTATTACCAGGCGCGGAAGGCGCCGACGCTCATCGAGATCAACAAAACGCTCGACACACTCATTGCCGGCGAGCGTGCGTTGCTTGACCAGCGCACGGCGGCGGCGATGGGGTCGGTCGAACGATCGAGCTGGGTCGCAGGCGTGCTCGCGGTGTTCGGCGTGCTGATCGTGCTGGGCGCGATCCTGCTCGGCTGGTTCACGATCAACGCGGTCGGCGAGCGCGCCACTGCACTGGCCGACGCCGAACTGGAGCGCGAGCGCGCCGACGAGCTGACCGCCGCGGTCGCCACCGCCACCGCCGAGCTGCGCGTGCAAGAGGCCAAATTACGCCAGATCCAGAAGATGGAAGCGGTCGGCCAGCTTACTGGCGGGATAGCGCACGACTTCAACAACATGCTGGCGGTGGTGCTGGGCGGGCTGGAGCTTGCCCGGCGCAGCGTCGCCGCCGATCCGATGGCTGCCCGTCGACACATCGACAGCGCCACCGAAGGCGCGAACCGGGCCGCCGCGCTCACCCGCCGTCTGCTCGCCTTCAGTCGCGAAGACTCGCTGAAGCCCGAGACGATCGAGGCCGCCGCGCTGGTCGCCGGGATGTCCGACCTGCTCGACCGGACGCTGGGCGATGCGATCACGCTGGTGGCGCGCGACGAGGCCGCGGGCTGTTGCGTGCGCGCCGACCGTGTCCAGCTGGAGAACGCGGTCCTCAACCTTGCGGTCAACGCGCGCGATGCAATGAACGGCCGCGGCACGCTGACGATCGTCACGGGCGCCACGACGCTGGCGTCGGAGCAGGTCGGGCGGTGCGCGGCAGGCGATTACGTGACGATCATGGTTGCGGACGATGGCTGCGGGATGACGCCCGACGTTGCCGACCGCGTGTTCGAACCGTTCTTCACCACCAAGGATGTCGGCAAGGGCACCGGGCTCGGGCTCAGCCAGATCTTTGCGCTGGTCCAGCAGTTGCAGGGCGAGGTCAGCATCGTCTCGGCCCCGAGTGAAGGGACCGCCGTCACGCTCTATCTGCCGCGCGTTGCAGACGTCGTGCCTGCCCTCGTACCCTTATTGCCGACGGAGATCGTACCCGCTGCACCGCCGCCACCCGCGATGCTCGACATCCTCGTCGTCGAGGACGATCCGCGCGTACTGACCGCAACGATCGGCGCATTGGAGGAGATCGGCCACCGCGCGATCCCGTGCGACGATCCGCTTGCCGCCCCCGCGTTGCTGGCGGCGAACCCGGCGATCGGGCTGATCATCTCCGATGTGCTGATGCCGCACCAGACGGGGCCCGAGATGATCGCGGCGCTCTCCCCGCTCTATCCGCATATCGCCGTGCTGTTCGTTACCGGCTTTGCCGGCGAGGTGAACGTCGCGCAGTTCGGCGGCCACGACGTGTTGCGCAAACCCTTCACGCTGAACGGCCTGGAACGCGCGGTGGCGACGGCAATGGCAGCGGATCGCAGCGCCTCTACGGCTGCCGCGCAGTGCGACCCTATCGCTGCGGAATGATCGTTCACTGACGCGGCGCGATAGGGGATGACGCCCCGCCCCGGCCCCTCTATACCCCGGCGACCCAGCAGACCGAGCCCATCCCGCGCATGAAATCCATCGACCGCTACATGGCCCGGCTGATCGCGGTGCCGCTGTTCTCGACGCTGCTGATCGCCGTCATGCTGTTCGTGCTCGATCGTATGCTCGGGCTGTTCAATTTCGTCGCGACGCAGGGCGGTCCGATCAGCGTCGTGTGGCGGATGCTCGCCAATCTGCTCCCCGAATATCTCGGGCTCGGCATTCCGATCGGGTTGATGCTCGGCATCCTGCTCGCCTTCCGCCGGCTGTCGACCTCGTCCGAGCTCGACGTGCTGCGTGGCGTCGGCATGAGCTACAACCGGCTGCTGCGCGTGCCGTATATGTACACGATCGCGCTGGCGCTGCTGAACCTCGCGATCGTCGGATACGTCCAGCCGATCGCGCGCTATTATTATGAGGGCCTGCGATTCGAACTGCGCACGGGTGCGCTCGGCGCGTCGATCAAGGTCGGCGAGTTCACCAATCTTGGCTCGCGGATGACGCTGCGGATCGAGGAGAGCAAGGACAAGGGCCGCGAGCTGTCGGGCATCTTCGTCCATGCATCGACCCAGACCGGCGACTGGCTGGGCGTCACCGCGGAGAAGGGCAAGTTCCTCGCGACCGACGATCCCAACGTCATCATCTTCCGCCTCGCCAACGGCACGCTCGTCCACGACAAGCCCGATTTCAAGACGCCGCGCGTGTTGACCTTCACCAGCCACGATCTGCCGATCAACCTGCCCAAGTTCGAGAGTTTCCGTGTCCGTGGCGGGCGCAATCTCGAATATACGCTGCCTGAGCTCGCCAAGCAGGGTCAGCGCGGCGCGACGCTGGAGCAGCGTGACGGCAGCCGGTCGGAGTTCCACTTCCGCCTTGCCGAAGTCGCGACGATGTTCCTGTTGCCGCTGCTCGCGCTCGCGCTCGGGGTGCCGCCCAAGCGATCCTCGTCGGCGCTGGGCGTGTTCCTGTCGATCGTGATGATCGTCACCTATCACAAGGTGAACCAATATGCCGCGGACGTCGGCGAACTCGGGCGGATCGACCCGATCATCGCGCTGTGGGTGCCGTTCACGATCTTCGCCGGGCTGATCCTGTGGATGTATTACACCATCGCCTACGTCCCCGGCGGGCAGCCGATCGGCGCGCTAGAACGCGTCTTCTCGAAGACGTTCAAGGCCATCATCAAGCGCATTCCGGGCTTCCGGCCTAAGTCGCAGACGAGCAAGACCGCATGAAAACCGTCAGCTTCTTCCCGTCGCGCACGGTCGCAATCTACATGGGGCGGATGTTCCTGGTGCGGACGTTCGCCGTGTTGGCCGCGCTCGTGCTGGTGCTCCAGGCGCTCGACCTGTTGAGCGAGTCGGGGGACATCCTGGCCTATCCCGGCAATGGCGACGCGCAGATCTGGCAATATGTCGCACTGCGCGTGCCGCAGATCGTGTCGCGGTTCCTGCCGTTCTCGGTGCTGCTGGGGACGATCCTGACGCTGATCACGATGAACCAGAACAGCGAGATCGTCGCGCTGAAGGGCTCGGGGCTGTCCGCGCACCAAGTGCTCGCACCGCTGCTGGTGGCGAGCTTCGGCGTGGCGATAATCAGCTTCGCGTTCAACGACCGGGTCGTCGCGCGCTCCACTGCGACGCTGAACCAGTGGCAGAAGGTGAATTACGGCAAGCTGCCGATCGATCGCGGCGACCGCGCGAACGTGTGGGTGCGCGACGGCGACGACCTGATCGAGGTGGCGCAGATCCGCGGGCGCGGCGATGCGACGCGGCTGGGCGGGATCACCTTGTACGATCGTACCGGCGGTAACCTGGTTGCAATCCTGCGCGCCGATCACGGCAAGCGTGCTCCCGGTGGCGGCTGGATGATCGAGCCGGCGACGCGGTTCGACGTGGCGCGTGGTTCGGTCACCAATCTCGGCTCGGTGGTTATCGCGAGGGACGTGCGGCCGGATCAGTTCACGCTGGCGAGCGTCGATGCGGATGGGCTGTCGTTCGGTGCGCTGAAGGCGGCGATCGGCGACCTGTCCGACGCGGGGCGGCCGACCAAGGCGCTCGAGGGCTCGTTGTGGCACAAGCTGTCGGGGCCGCTGTCGTCCGTACTCATGCCGCTGCTGGGGGCGGTGGCGGCGTTCGGTATCGCGCGATCGGGCAAGCTGTTCGTGCGCGCGGTGATCGGGATGGGCCTCGGGTTCGCGTTCTTCGTCGCGGATAACTTCGCGTTGGCGATGGGTAATCTCGGCGCGTATCCGCCGTTCCTCGCCGCGTGGGCGCCGTTCCTGCTGTTCTTCCTTATCGGGGAAGCGGTGCTGATCCGGTCGGAGGAATAGCCGGACGGCGTTTCGCTAATTCTTGTTCTCCCGCGAAGGCGGGAGCCCAGTCCGGGTCCCCGCCGTCGCGGGGAAACAAGCTTAGGTCAGCGCCTGACCATTGTGCTGCGGGCGATCTTGCTCACCAACCCAGGCAACCCCGGATAGCTTGCCTTGTGATACGGCGACATCGCGTCCAGCTCAGCTGAAATCCGACGATGCGCCTCGCCCAGCGCATGATAGGGCAGCCCCGGCAGCAGGTGATGCAGCGCGTGGTATCGCAGCCCGACCGGTGCCCATAGCGCGGGTAGCAACGCCGGCGGCGGCACGTTCACCGTGTCGAGATACTGCGCGGTCACTGTCATCGTCTCGCCGTCATTCTCCCAAAGATGCGCGACGAGCGTGCGGACCTGGTTAAGCACCGCGAACGCCGACGCGACTCCGAGGATCGTCAGGAACGCACGCAGCGGCAGCACGCCCGTCACCGTGATCGCGATCAGCGTGATCGCCCACAGGCTCGCCGCGATCTCGAGGCGGTTCCAATAGGCCTTCGCCTCACCCTCGGGCGCGCGACGACGGAATTGCGGATTGATCGCCAGCGCCGAATAGCGCTCGACCACCATCGTCCGCAGCTTCGGCGAGAGCAGCGACAGTGGCGACAGAATCGCGAACCGGATCAGCAGGGCGATCGGTGCGAGGGCAGACACGACGATGAACAGCGGCAGCGTCCAAGGCTTCATCAGCGCGAGCGGCAGATATTCGGGATCCTCGACCGTGCCATAACGCGTCTTGGCGTGGTGGAGGTTGTGCACGCCCTCGTACATGAACGACGGCGTCAGCATCGGCACGCCGACGAGAATGTTCCAGCCGAGCCGGAAGTTCGGCACCGACGCGTGTTTCATATGGCTGACTTCGTGGATGAAGCTTAGCCCGCGGTACAGCCCGAGCACCGACGCGATCGCGGCGATCACCGTCACCGCCGTCGAGTCGCTCGTCGCCGCCACGAACAGCGCGCCATAGCCCAGCAGCATCGAAGCGATCAGGTCGCCCCAATACACCGCCGGCCGCGGCTTCACGAGATCGCGCGTCAGATCCGCCGCGGCGCGCAGCATCGCCTTATCGTCGGCGATCCTCACGACGCCCGCGCCGGGTGTTGCTGAGGCGCTGGGGTTTGCAGAGGCTGGAGCGGCCGTGCCGCGAGCGAGGCTGAGCGAGGTATCCATGGGCATGTCCATTGCTCGAAGATAGTGGCCGCAGCGTGGCATTTACAGGTTGCGGGCATGTCTTCGCGCGAGGAAACCCGATCACTCTAACCGGCTGCCGCGATGACGCAAGCGTCACTCGCCTTTACGCCGTACGCTGCTAGACACGCGCGACTGGGTTTTCAGGAACGACATATGGCTAAGCTTACGATCCGTCCGGTCGAGACGAAGAAGGACCGGAAAATCTTCATCGATCTTCCGTTCCGACTTTACGCCGACGATCCCAACTGGGTGCCGCCGCTGAAGTCCGAGGCGCTCGGGCTGATCACGCCCGAGAAGAACGGCTGGTTCAGCCATGCCAAAGCGCAGCTGTTCCTCGCGGAGGAGGACGGCCGCGTGGTCGGCCGCATCTCCGCGCACATCGATACGCTCGCGCTGACGATGCCGCCCGAGCAGGGCTTCGGGCCCGGCGTCGGCCAATGGGGCCTGATGGAGGCCGAGCGGCAGGATATCTTCCACGCGCTTCTCGCGCGCGCCGAGGACTGGCTGCGTGAGCAAGGCATGACACGCGCGCTGGGGCCGATCAGCATGTCGATCTGGGAGGAGCCGGGCCTGCTAATCGACGGCTACGATCATCCGCCGACGATCATGATGGGCCACGCCAAGCGCGAATATCGCGGCTGGATCGAATGGGCGCAGTACCGCCCGGTCAAGCAGCTGATGACCTATGAGGTCGACGTCACGAAGCAGTTCCCGCCGATCGTCCAGCGGATCATCAAGTCGGGCGAGAAGAATGCGCGGATCACCGTCCGCAACGTCGACAAGACCAAGTTCGAGGAAGAGGCGGCGATCATCCTGTCGATCCTCAACGACGCGTGGCGCGACAATTGGGGGTTCGTGCCGCTGACCCCTCCGGAGATCAAGGACGTCGGCGTCAAGCTGAAGCCGATCGTGTTCAACGACCTGATCCGGATCGCCGAGCTTGACGGCAAGCCGGTCGCGTTCATGATCACGCTTCCCGACCTGAACGAAGCGATCAAGCCGCTGAATGGCAGCCTGCTCCCGTTCGGGTGGGCCAAGCTGTTGTGGTGGCTGCGCAAGCCCAAGGTGCGGACGGTGCGCGTGCCGCTGATGGGGGTGGTGAAGGAGTTGCAGGCGTCACGGATGGCGAGCCAGTTGGCCTTCATGATGATCGAATACATCCGCCGCGCCTCGGTCGAGCATTATGATGCGAAGCGCGCAGAGATCGGCTGGATTCTGGACGACAACCAGGGGATGCGGTCGATCGCCGAGACGATCGAGAGCCGGGTGAACAAGGTGTACCAGGTTTACGAGCGGACGCTGTAGGGGGGGGGTATTTATGGCGGCGCTGGCGTCTTAGCGGGGCTGACTTCTTTAGGGAGCTTACTTCCCCC
>NZ_JACONT010000050.1 GCF_014358075.1 Sphingomonas albertensis
TCGCGAGCGCCTTCAGCCGATAGAGCGCCTCCAGCGCATCCCGCGGGCTCATCGCGTCGATGTCGAGTTTCGCCAGATCCTCGCGCAGCACGTCGCACGCCGCCTCCTCGACCTGCGCCGCCGCCGCAAACAGCGGCAGGTCGTCCAGCCCCGCTGCGAGCCCACCCGTCTTCGCGCGCCCAGCCTCGAGCTTCGCCAGCACCGCCTTCGCGCGCGCCACCGTTGCCGGCGACATCCCCGCCAACCGCGCGACCGCCAGCCCATAGCTCCGATCCGCCGGCCCGTCGGCGAGTTCGTGGAGCAGCACCAGCTCTCCCTTCCACTCGCGCGCGCGAACATGATGCAGCGACAGCGCCTCGCACCGCTCCGCCAACCGCGTCAGCTCGTGATAATGCGTCGCGAACAGGCAGCGGCAGCGATTGTCCTCATGGATCGCCTCGACCACCGCCCACGCGATCGCGAGGCCGTCATAGGTCGACGTGCCCCGCCCGACTTCGTCGAGGATCACGAAGCTGCGCGGCGTCGCCTGCGCCAGGATCGCCGCAGTTTCGACCATCTCGACCATGAACGTCGATCGTCCGCGCGCGAGGTTGTCGGATGCACCGACGCGG
This sequence comes from Sphingomonas albertensis, assembly GCF_014358075.1. Taxonomy (GTDB): domain Bacteria; phylum Pseudomonadota; class Alphaproteobacteria; order Sphingomonadales; family Sphingomonadaceae; genus Sphingomonas; species Sphingomonas albertensis. The sequence continues at coordinate 612 of NZ_JACONT010000050.1, forward strand.
CTGAACAGCCGGTCGACCAGCCCGAGGGTGGCCTTGGTTGCGGGCACGTACGACCCGGCCTGCGCGAGGACTGCGATCAGCGCGTTCTGGCGGAGGAAGGTCGATTTACCACCCATGTTCGGCCCGGTGACGAGCCACAATCGCGAGCTTTCCGACAGGTTGCAGTCGTTGGCGACGAAACGGTCGCCCGACTTCGCGACCGCGGCCTCGACCACCGGATGCCGCCCGCCGTCGATCTCGAAGCAGGCATGATCGACCAGCGACGGCCGCGCCCAGGCGCCTTCCGCCGCGCGCTCCGCCAGCCCCGCCGCGACGTCGAGCCGCGCTAGCGCATCCGCCGTCGCCGCAATCGCCTCGCGCCCCGCCAGAGCCTGCGCGGTCAGTTCCTCCAGATGCGCCGCCTCCGCCGCCAGCGCATGCGCGCCCGACTGCGACACCTTCGCCGCGACCTCGTGCAGGGCAGGCGTATTGAACCGCACCACGCCGGCCAGCGTCTGGCGATGCGTGAAGCCGCTCTCGGGCTTCATCAGAGGATCCGCCGCCCGCGCCGGCACCTCGACATGATAGCCGAGCACGCCATTATGCCTGATCTTCAAAGCGGTCACGCCGGTCGAGGCCCGAAACTCTGCCTCCAGCGCCGCGATCGCCCGTCGTCCGCCGGCTCCCGCATCGCGCAGATCGTCGAGCGCCGCGTCATAGCCCGCTGCGATATAGCCGCCATCGGATGCCTCGATCGGTGGGGACGGCACCAACGCGCGCTTCAACAGGTCGATCAGCGCGCCATGCCCGCGCAATCTTGGGGCGATGTCCCGCAGCAAGACCGGTGGGTCGACGATGCCGTCGAGCCGCTCGCCAAGGCTCCATGCGCCGTCCAGCCCGTCCCGCAGCTGTCCTAGATCGCGCGGACCACCACGCCCCGCCGCCAGTCGCCCGAGCGCGCGGCCGATGTCGGGCAGAGCGCGCAACGTCGACCGCAACCGCTCGCGCGCGGCCTGGTCGTCATGGAACAACCGCACCAGATCGAGCCGCGCGTCGATCGCCGCCTTGTCCATCAATGGCGCCCCGAGATCCGCCCCCAGCAACCGTGCGCCGGCGCCGGTGACGGTCCGATCGACCGCGTCGAGCAGGCTCCCCTTCCGCACGCCACCGGTGGTGCAGGTCAGCTCCAGGCTCTCGCGCGTGGCCGCGTCGATTGCCATCGTCTCCGCCGCCCGCCCGATCCGCGGCGGTCGCAGGAAGGGCATCGCACCCTTCGCATTATGCTCCAGATACGCGACCAGTCCGCCCGCCGCGGCGAGCCCCGCGCGGCCGAACTGCCCGAACCCGTCGAGCGTCGCCACGCCGTACAGTCGCTTCAACCGAGCCTCGCCCGCGCCGCTGTCGAAGTCTATCTTCGGGCGCAACGTCGTCGCTGCTTCCTCGAACGCACTCGCCTCCGACGCAACAACCTCGGCCGCGCCAAGCCGCGCGAGTTCCGCCTCGACCGCATCGCCCGCAACCTCGACGATCTCGAACCGCCCGGTCGACACGTCCGCCGCCGCAATTGCCACCGACCCGCCAGCTTCACCGATCGCCACGCACCAATTGTCCGAGCGAGCGTCGAGCAACGCCTCCTCGGTCAGCGTTCCCGCCGTCACCACCCGCACGATCGCGCGCGCCACCAGCGCCTTCGAACCGCCGCGCGCCTTCGCCTCCGCCGGGCTCTCGACCTGCTCGGCGATCGCGACGCGGTGGCCGGCCTTGATCAGGCGTTGCAGATAGACCGTCGCCGCATGCACCGGCACGCCGCACATCGGGATCGGCTTGCCCTCATGCTCGCCGCGCGCGGTCAGCGCGATGTCGAGCACCCCCGCCGCGACCCGCGCATCGTCCATGAACAATTCGAAGAAATCGCCCATGCGGTAGAACAACAGGCAATCCTGCGCCTCCGCCTTCAGGCCGAGATACTGCGTCATCATGGGGGTAGGGGCGGGATGCGACATCAGCGGCGGGTAGCGAAAAGCCGCGCCCCATAAAACCCCTCTCCCCTAGGGGAGAGGGAGGGGCCCGCGCGAAGCGTGGGAGGGTGAGGGGGAGTGAGGCTCGGGCACTCACCCCAACCGCCCCTCATCCGGCGCATGCGCGCCACCTTCTCCCCGAGGGGGAGAAGGGGTTGTTACCACCTCGCACCATCACCACCCCGGCCTTCGCCGGGGTGGTGATGGTAGGTGGCGGCGCTTCACTAGGGCGAAGTGTCCGGGGTGACGAACGCCGGCCACCTGCCTAGAAGGTCCCCCAGATCCCAACGACCGTGCGAGGCCCCCGCCCATGTCCGACGAAACGCTGCAATTCTCCGAACGCGAAGCTTTGCTCTTCCATTCGGAAGGCCGTCCGGGGAAGATCGAGATCATCGCGTCGAAGCCGATGGCGACGCAGCGCGATCTCGCGCTCGCCTACTCGCCCGGCGTCGCGGTGCCGGTGCAGGCGATCTACGACGATCCCGCCACCGTCTACGACTACACCGCGAAGGGTAACCTCGTCGCGGTGATCTCGAACGGCACCGCGATCCTCGGCATGGGCAATCTCGGCCCGCTCGCGTCGAAGCCGGTGATGGAAGGCAAGGCGGTCCTCTTCAAGCGCTTCGCCGACGTCGACGCGATCGACATCGAGCTGAAGACCGAGGACGTGAACCGCTTCATCGACGCGGTCGAGCTGATGGAGCCGACGTTCGGCGGGATCAACCTCGAGGACATCAAGGCACCCGAATGCTTCATCATCGAGCAAGCCCTGCGCGAGCGGATGAACATTCCGGTCTTCCATGACGACCAGCACGGCACGGCGATCATCACCGCCGCGGGGCTGATCAACGCGTGCCTGCTGACGGGGCGCAAACTCTCCGAGGTCAAGATCGTCGTCAACGGCGCCGGCGCCGCGGCGATCGCCTGCACCGAGCTCGTGAAGGCGATGGGCGTGCGCGGCGACAACGTCATCCTGTGCGACCGCAAGGGCGTGATCTACCAGGGCCGCGAGGGCGTCGACCAGTGGAAGTCGGCACACGCTGCGGTCACCGAAACGCGCACGCTGACCGAGGCGCTGGTCGGGGCCGACGTATTCCTGGGGCTCTCCGCGGCGGGCTCGCTGACGCCGGAGATGGTCAAGGACATGGCGCCCGCACCGATCATCTTCGCGATGGCCAACCCCGAGCCCGAAATCCGCCCCGAACTGGCGATGGCCGCGCGCCCCGATGCGATCGTCGCGACCGGCCGTTCGGATTATCCGAACCAGGTCAACAACGTGCTCGGCTTCCCGTTCATCTTCCGCGGTGCATTGGACGTTCGCGCGACCGGCATCAACGACGCGATGAAGATCGCCGCCGCCAACGCGATCGCCGAACTCGCGCGCGAACGCGTGCCGGAAGAAGTCGCCGCGGCATACGGCGTCAGCCACAGCTTCGGCCCCACGTACATCATCCCCGCGCCGTTCGATCCGCGTCTGATGGAGGTCGTCCCCGTCGCGGTCGCCAAGGCGGCGATGGCCTCGGGCGTCGCGACCAAGCCAATCCTCGACATCGAAGCGTATCGCCATTCCTTGAGGGCGCGCCTCAACCCGACCACCTCTGTCCTGTCGATGGCCTATGAAGGCGCGCGGGCGCACCCGAAGCGGGTGATCTTCGCGGAAGGCGAGGAGGAAGTCGTCCTCCGCGCCGCCATCGCATTCAAGGAAGGCGGCTATGGCACGCCGGTGCTGGTCGGCCGCGACGACGTGCCCGAGCGGTTGCGCGCACTGGGCGTCACCGATCCCGAGAGCTTCGAACTCCACAACAGCCGCGTCTCGCCGCTGGTGCCGCGGATGGTCGACTTCCTCTATTCCCGCCTCCAGCGCCGCGGGTATCTGCGCCGCGATTGCGAGCGGATGGTCAACCAGGACCGCAACATCTTCGGCGCGCTGCTGCTCCAGCTCGGCGAAGGCGATGCGATGATCACCGGCATCACGCGCACCTATGGCGAGACGATGCGCCAGATCCGGCGCGTGATCGATCCGGTCGCGGGCAAGACGCCGTTCGGTATTCACCTGCTGGTCGGGCAGAGCCACACGGTGTTCATCGCCGACACCACGGTCAACGAGAGGCCCACCGCCGAGCAACTGGCGGACTTCGCCGAACAGACCGCGGCGGTCGCGCGGCGGATGGGGCATGAGCCTCGCGTGGCGTTCCTGAGCTATTCGAACTTCGGCAATCCGAAGGGGGAGTGGCTCGATAACATCCGCGATGCGGTGACGGTGCTCGACGGGCGGAAGGTCGGGTTCGAATACGAGGGCGAGATGGCGCCGGATGTCGCGCTGAACCCGAAGCAGCTGGCGAACTATCCGTTTGCGCGGCTCTCGGGGCCGGCGAACGTGCTGATCATGCCGGGGCTCCAGTCGGCGCATATCTCGGCAAAACTGCTCCGAGAACTCGGCGGGGACTCAGTCATCGGCCCAATGCTCATCGGCATGGAAAAGCCCGTCCAGGTCGCCCCGATGACTAGCACCGCGAGCGAACTGGTTACGCTGGCCGTCCTCGCAGCAGGAGGTATCGCCCGCTAACTCCCTCGCCCCTACGGGGAGAGGGAAGGGGCCCGCGGCACTTGCCGTGGGAAGGGAGAGGGGCGTGAAGCTCGGGACGGCTGATCCCAACGCCCCTCTCCCTTCCGCAGCCAAGCAGCTGCTCCCTCCCTCTCCCCGAAGGGGCGAGGGAAAGAAGATTATGCGTCGATCGACGTCCCTAGCGACGCATGCACCAGCCCGCCATCCACGGTAATCGTCTCCCCGATCACATAATCCCCAGCCCGGCTCGCCAGATAGATCGCCGCGCCCGCCATATCCTCGTCGACCCCGACGCGCTTCGCCGGAATTCCCTGCGCCACCGCATCGCCGTGATCCCGCGCCGCCTTGTTCATGTCGCTGGCAAACGCACCCGGCGCGATCGACGTCACGTTGATCGAATCCGTCACCAGCCGCGCCGCCATCCGCTTCGTAAGATAGATCAGCGCCGATTTCGACGCATGATAGCTGTACGTCTCCCACGGATTGAGCCGCTGGCCGTCGATCGACGTGATGTTGATCACTTTCGCCGGCCGCTCCCGCGATCCCGACGCCTTCAACGCCGCATGCAGCGCCTGCGTGAGGAAGAACGGCGACTTCACATTCAGGTCCATGACCTTATCCCAGCCGATCTCCGAAAATTCCTCGAACGGCACGCCCCACGCCGCTCCCGCATTGTTCACCAGGATATCGAGCTTGCCTTCATGCTCGGCGAACTGCGCCGCCAGCGCCTTGCAACCCGCCACCGTCGAGACGTCCTGCGGCAGCGCGATGCAGTTCGGCCCGAGCTCCGCCGCCGCCGCCTCGCACACATCGGCTTTCCGCGACGAGATATACACCTTCGCCCCCTGCGCGATGAAGCCGGCGGCGATCATTTTGCCGATCCCGCGGCTGCCGCCGGTGATCAGCGCGACGCGGCCGTCGAGCCGGAACAGGTTGGTCGTATCCATCACGCATCCTCCGAATGTTTGGCTGCTTGGTATCGCCGAGCGCCGCCCGCCGCAAACCCGTTTTTCGAACGCGCCATCATTGACGAGTGCAGAAGCCATACTATGCTCGCCAAAAAGAGCAGGAGAGTGCGTGTGAGGTTTTCAGGCAAGCGGACCGTCGTGACCGGCGGCGCGTCCGGTATCGGCCGGGCGACCGCACTCCGACTCGCCGACGAAGGCGCCACCGTCCTGATCGGCGACATCGACGAAGCCGGTGGCCAAGCGCTCGCCGACGCATCCGGTGGCCGCATCCTCTTCCAGCGTACCGACGTGCTCCAGGCCGGCGATATCGAGGCGTTGATGCAGACCGCCGACGATGCAGGCGGGCTCGACATCCTGTTCAACAACGCCGGCGCGGGCGGCTCGCGCGATCCGATCGGCGAAATTTCCCCGGAGGATTGGGACCGCACCCAGGCGCTCCTCCTCCGCTCGGTGGCACTCGGTATCCGCTATGCTGCGCCGCTGATGGCCAAGCGCGGCGGTGGCGCGATCGTCAACACCTCGTCGGTGTCCGCGCTCGGCACAGGCTACGCACCGACCGCCTATTCCACCGCCAAGGCCGGCGTCCTCCACCTCACCAAGCAAGCCGCCGCGGATCTCGCGCAGCACAGGATCCGGGTGAATGCCGTCGTACCCGGCTTCATCGTCACCAACATCTTCACGCGCACGCTTGAACTCGATGAGGACAAGACGACCAAGGCCGACGCGATGATCGCGCATATCGCCGCAGACGCACAACCGATCCGCCGCCCCGGTACCGGTGCAGACATCGCCGCCGCGGTCGCGTTCCTCGCCAGCGAGGACGCCAGCTTCATTACCGGCACGCACATCCTGATCGACGGGGGCATGACGATCGGCACGCGACCGAGCTGGGACCCTGCGCAACCCTCGCTGTTCGCAATTCTCGACAAACTGAAATGACCGGATCGGGCCGCCGCCTATCGAACGGCACGATGGCGAGCTACGGCTTCGGCGCGGTCGCCTACGGAGTGAAGGACGCCGGGTTCGGCACGTTCCTGCTGCTGTTCTACAACCAGGTCGTCGGGCTGCCCTCCGCCACCGTCGGCCTCGTCATCATGATGGCGCTGCTGATCGATGCGTTCGTCGACCCCGCGGTCGGCTTCTTCTCCGATCGCACGCGAACCAGATGGGGCAGGCGGCATCCCTGGATGTACGCCTCCGCGCTACCGATCATGGTCGGCTGGCTGCTGCTCTGGAACCCGCCCTCGGTCATGTCGGAGCCGCAGACGCTGGTCTGGCTGTTCGCGATGGCGGTGCTCGTGCGCACTGCGGTGAGTTGCTACGAGGTTCCGTCGGTCGCGCTGACTCCCGAGCTGACCTCCGGCTATGACGAGCGCACGCGGATCATGGCGTATCGCTATCTGTTCGGCTGGGTCGGCGGTCTGCTGATGCTGCTGTCCGCGTACAAATATTTCCTCGCGCCCACCGCCGCGTTCCCCAACGGTCTGCTCAACCGCGCCGGTTACAGTGGCTTCGCGCTCGCGGGCGCGCTGCTCATCGGTGTCGCGATCCTCGTGTCGGCGCTCGGCACGCACCACGAGATCAAGCATCTCCCCCACGCCCCGATCGCCCGCCAGACTCTGCGCGATTCCTTCGCCGAACTGCGCGAAACGGTGAAGAACCGCGCCTTCGCGATCCTGATGGCGGCGGGTGTCTGCGCCTACACGATCCAGGGCATCAGCTACGCGATGTCGAATTACCTCTATATCTACGTATGGGGCTTCAAGGGCCCGACCTTCGTATATCTGACCATCGCATTGTTTTCGGGCGTCTTTCTCGCGTTCCTGGCGGCGCCCCGGCTCGGAAAATCCGCCAGCAAGCCCAAGGCGGCGATGACCGCGGTGCTATGCGGGGCTGCGCTCAACACCTCGCCCTATTGGCTGCGCATGCTCGGCGTGTTTCCGGAGGTCGGCGATGCCACGCTGCTGCCGATGCTGTTCGGGTTCTTCATCCTCGGCACCGCGTCGAACGTCACCGGGTTCATCCTCGGCGCGTCGATGATGGCGGACGTGGTCGAGGATTCGGAGGCGAAGACGGGCCGGCGGTCCGAAGGCGTGTTCTTCGCGGGCTCGTTCTTCGTCCAGAAATGCACGAGCGGGATCGGGATATTTTTCGCCGGGATGATCCTCGCAGTGGCGGGCTTCCCGGCCAAGGCTACGCCGGGCACGGTCCCGGTGGGGACGATTGATCGCCTCACGCTGATCTACGCGGGGCTCTACATCGCGCTGGCCTGCGTCTCCGCGTTCTTCTTCTCGCGTTTCCCGTTCGGGCGGGTAGAGCATGAGGCTCGGTTAGCGAGACTGGCCGGCGCGCCCAGCCTCGATGCAGCCCCACGAGAACCCTAATCTTCCCCCCTCCCTGAAAGGGAGGGGCCGGGGGTGGGGCGGCTTGTCGAGCGCTCCGTAAGCCAACAGACCGACCCACCCCCAACCCCTCCCTTCCAGGGAGGGAGCAGGACGGTGACAGTTACCCTTCCAGCAAGCGGACCCGCACGGTAGGACCGAGGCTTGGCCGCCCCAATCGCCGGGCAACGGCACCATCGGAGTTCCCATGCGCATCCCCGCACTAGCCACCGCCCTGACGCTCGTCCTAGCATCCCCCGCCGTCGCACAGACGATAGCCCCGATCCTTACCACCCCCGACGCCCGCGACCCGCACAGCTACGCCCGCCCTACCGAGGCCCGCGTCACGCACGTCGCGCTCGATCTCGCCGCCGACTTCGACACCCACGTCATCCGCGGCATCGCCACTCTCGACATCCTCGCGGCCCCCGGCGCCAAACAGGTCGTGCTCGATGACAATGGGCTGAAGATCGTCAACATCACCGACGCCACCGGCAAGCCGCTGCCCTACTCGGTCGGCGCGGTCGACAAGATCCACGGCGCACCGCTGACCGTCACGCTCAACGGCGCGAAGAAGATCCGCATCGCCTACGCCTCGTCCCCCGACGCGAAGGCGCTGCAATGGCTCACCCCCGCGCAGACCGCGGGCAAGAAACAGCCGTTCCTGTTCAGCCAGGGCGAGGCGATCCTCAACCGCAGCTGGATTCCGACGCAGGACTCCCCCGGCATCCGCCAGACCTGGGAAGCCAAGATCGCCGTCCCCAAGCAGCTGACCGCGGTGATGAGCGGGGACCGTGTCGCCGATGCGGCGGGTAAAACCTGCACCGCCGATCGCTGCACCTTCGCATACAAGATGGACAAGCCCGTCGCGCCGTACCTGATCGCACTCGCGGTCGGCGACATCGCGTTCAAGTCGACCGGCCCGCGCACCGGCATCTGGGCCGAACCCGCGACGCTCGCCAAGGCCGCCTATGAATTCGGCGAGCTCGAGAAATTCGTCGCCGCCGCGGAAGGGCTGTACGGCCCGTATCGCTGGGGCCGCTACGACGTGCTGGTCCTGCCGCCGTCGTTCCCGTTCGGCGGCATGGAAAACCCGACGCTCACCTTCGCCACGCCGACCGCGATCGCCGGCGACCGCAGCCTCGTCTCGTTGATCGCGCACGAACTCGCACACAGCTGGTCCGGCAACCTCGTGACGAACGCGACGTGGGACGATTTCTGGCTCAACGAAGGCTTCACCAGCTATTTCGAGAACCGGATCATGGAGGCGCTGTACGGTAAGCGCCGCGCCGACATGGAGGCCGACCTCGCCTGGACCGACATGCTCGCCGCGGTGAAGGAGACCGGCGGCCCCGCCGCGACGGACACGCAACTCCACCTCGAGCTAGACGCATCGCGCGATCCCGACGACGGCATGACGCAGATCGCCTATGACAAGGGCGCGGCCTTCCTCCGCACGATCGAGAAACAGGTCGGTCGTGCACGGTGGGATGCATACCTCCGCAGCTATTTCGACCGCCACGCCTTCCAGCCGCAGACCAGCGCCGGCTTCCTCGCCGACCTCAAGTCGAAGCTGCTGACCCCCGCCGAGGCGAAGACGATCGGCGTCGACACGTGGGTCTACCAACCCGGTATCCCGGCGAACGCGGTGCATGTGACGTCCGCCGCGTTCCCTGCGGTCGATGCGGCGGCGAAGGCCTACGCGGCAGGGGGGGCGGTGTCGGCGGTTCCGGGCAAGGCGACCACGCAGGAGATCACGCGCTTCATCACGCAGCTTCCGCGCAAACTTCCGGCCGAACGGCTGAAGACGCTCGACGACGCGTTCGGCTGGAACACGACGGGCAATTCGGAGATCCGCTTCGCCTGGCTGCAACTCGCGCTTGCCAATCACTATGCGCCTGCCAACGCCTCGGTCGAGCAGTTCCTGACCTCGCAGGGGAGGCGCAAGTTCGTCGCGCCGCTGTTCCAGCAGATGATGGACTCGGGCGACTGGGGTCACAAGCTGGCGATGGACATCTACGGCAAGGCGCGGCCGGGCTATCATGCGGTCACGCAGGTCACCGTGGACCGCATAACCGGCTGGAAACTGATGAACTGAGCCTGACGGGGCCCTGTTTCGGGCGTTGGTCGGCGCGGTAACACGCTTCGTCGGATATGGTTCCGCCGCGTATTTCAATTAAATCGAACCTCCCGTAGCCAGACTGTGACGAACGGGTTTTGGCCGGGGGGTCTCGATGAATTTCAAGGCGTTAGCAGCGCGTTTTGCGCTGGTGGTATCGTGCGGCCTGATGACGGCCACACCGGCAGCAGCCCAGTTCTGGCAGTGTGTCACGTTCGCCCGCTCGGTTTCGGGGATCGAAATCCGCGGCAACGCAAACACCTGGTGGGATCAGGCCGCTGGGCGCTACGAGCGCGGCCACAGCCCTAAGGCCGGTTCGGTCCTCGCTTTCTCGCCGACCTCGCGGATGCGCGTCGGCCATGTCGCGATGGTCTCGAAGGTCGTCAGCGACCGCGAAGTCCTCCTCACCCACGCCAACTGGTCGCGCCCCGGCGCCGTCGAGACCAACGTCCGCGCGATCGACGTCTCGGACGCCGGCGACTGGAGCAAGGTCAAGGTCTGGTACGGTCCGCAGGGCGACCTCGGCACCTCGGTGTACCCGACCAAGGGCTTCATCTATTCGGGCCACGCCCCCGCCGGCGACACGCTCGATACGCAGCCCTCGTACCAGATGGCCAGCGCCACCCGCACCGTCACCGCAACGCAGCGCGCCAACGCCGCACAGCTTGCGACGATCCAGCACGGCCCCACCGACCCCCGCGGCATCTTCACGCTGGTGAACGAGGCGAACTGAGGTTTGCCTTTGGGGTGGGGTGCGGGGCTCGCTTCGGCATTCCCCGCCGGCTCCGACATCAGCAGTCTGACGTTCCGCTACTGGCCCCAGGTTACTGCCCGGTTACTGATCACCTCCGATTAGTTCAGCACTCCAACCTACTCAAAAGACACCCCGGCGAAGACCGGGGTCCAATTGGTGAGGTCGCAGTAACGAAGCGCGGCATTCGATCAGCAACGCTTCCCAATTGGACCCCGGCCTTCGCCGGGGGGGGGCAAAAACAGCGCGCCGGGCAGCGTACCCTCTTGTTCTCCCGCGAAGGCGGGATTCCAGTCTAGGTCCCCGCCTTCGCGGGGACACAAGCCTAAGTAAAATGGAGCGAATGGCCCGAGGGTGAGCGCCCTCAAGCCGCCTTGAACGTAAGCGCATCGCCATTCATGCAATACCGCTTCCCGGTCGGCTTGGGCCCATCGTCGAAGACGTGCCCGAGATGCCCGCCACACCGCCGGCAATGCACCTCGGTTCGCGCCATCCCCAGCGTCGAATCCACCCGCGTCCGCACCGCGTTAGGCAGCGGTTGCCAGAAGCTAGGCCACCCGGTCCCACTCTCGAACTTGGTCTTCGACGAGAAGTTCGGCAACGCGCACCCGCCGCACGAGAATATCCCCGCGCGATGCTCGCCATTCAGCGGGCTGGAATAGGGCCGCTCGGTACCCTCCTTGCGCAGCGTGTTATACGCATCCGGCGACAGCTTCTTGCGCCACTGCGCATCGGTCAGCGTCACCTCGAATCGCTCCGCAGCCTGCGCAGGCTGCGACGAGCACCCCCACAAGGCAAAGCCAGCGGCACCCGCCCCGGCAAGCGTGAGAAAAGCGCGGCGGTCCTGGGTCATGTTCGTCTCCATGGTTCGGATATAGGTACGGCCGAACCACCGGATAAGGTGATGCCATTCCTCAGTATTTGCTGATTTCCACCGGCAGCGTGCGATACCCGTGCACGAAGCACGCCGCGACCCGCGTAGGCTCGGCGAGCACGTTGATCCGCATCCGCCGTGCTGCCATCTCCTCCAGCAGGATCGCGATCTGCATCTCGGCGAGCCGTGCGCCGACGCAGCGGTGGATGCCGTGCCCGAACGCCAGATGCCGCCGAGCGTTCGGCCGATCCACCACGATGGCATCCGCATCGTCGCCGAACACGCTCTCGTCGCGGTTCGCCGAGATGTACCAGAGCGCGAGCTTGTCCCCCGCCTTGATCTGCTGCCCCATCAATTCCGCATCCGCAGTCGCGGTCCGGCGCATATGCGCAAGCGGGGTCTGCCAGCGCAGGATCTCGCTGACCGCGTTCGGGATCAGCGTCGGATCCGCCTCCAGCTTCGCGCGCGACTCCGGAAACTTGTCCAGCCCATACGCCAGCGCCGACATCGAATTGCGCGTCGTATCGTTGCCGCCGACGATCAGCAGGATGAGATTACCGATAAATTCGTTGTGATCCATGTGGCTCATCGCGTCCGAATGAATCATCATCGAGATGAGGTCGGGCGTTGGCGGCTTATCGATCTTCGCGTCCCATAACCCTTTGAAATACGAACCGCATTCGAACATGTGCGCGAGCCGCTGCGCACGCAGTTCCTCGTTCTTCACGATCTCGATGTCGCCTGCCCAGTCCGACCAGAGGGTCAGCTTGCGGCGATCGGCCCACGGAAAATCGAACAGGATCGCGAGCATTTGCGTGGTCAGTTCGATTGCGACGGTATCCACCCAGTCGAAGCGCGTGTTCCACGGCAAGCTGTCGAGCATGTCCGCGGTGCGGCGGCGGATATCGCCCGACATCCGCGTCATCTCGCTCGGCGTGAAGGCGGGCGCGACGGTGCGGCGCTGACCCGTGTGCACCGGGCGGTCGCGCGCGATGAACATCGGCATGCGGACATCGCGCTCCGCGACGAAATCGGCGATCGTTATGCCGCCGGCTTCGGACGAATAGAGGTCGGGGAGCGACTCGACCTCGACGATGCCCTTGTAGTTCGAGACGGACCAGTACGGCCCATAGTCGGAATGCTCGACATAATGGACCGGCGACTCGGCCCGCAGCTTGGCGAACGGCGCCTGCCACACATCGTCGCGGTACAGCTCGGCGCGGCTCACATCGAGCGGATCGACCGCGTGTTGCGCCACGTCTCTCACCAGAGTCGCCATTGTCTCTCTCCCGTGTTTTGCCACAGGAAAGGCTTTGCTGACACTTATGTCAACAGGCTCCTCCGGATTGTGCCTACGCGATCCTCCCCCGCCAGGGGGAGGTGGCTGGCGCTTGCCAGACGGAGGGGGAGGACACGGAACAGGTGTGGCGCCTGCCTCCCCCTCCGTCGCCTTCGGCGCCACCTCCCCCTGGCGGGGGAGGAATCCAAAAACCTATGCCGCCGCCTTTGCCTTGCGACGCCAGAACGGCCGCGCACTCCCGGATTGCAGCACCCCCCGCCGGAACAGCCGTGCACCGACCGTGATGAAGATCGTCACCCACAGAGCCTGCCACGCCAGCGCCGCGACATGCGGCCACAGTTCGGCGGAGTTCGCCGCACGCCCGGCCATCGCGAACGGCGACGACAGCGGGAACAGCTCGGCGACCGTCGCGATCCAGCTTCCCGGCCGCGAGACTGCCGCCGACGACAGCCCGAACATCGCGACCTGCAGGATCGTGATCGGCAACGACAGCATCTGGATCTCGCGCATCGTTGAGGCCTGCGCCCCGACGCCCAGGAACACCGACCCGAGCAGCAGATACGCCATGCTGAAATACGCGGCGAACAGCAGCGCGAACATCGGACCGCCGACCGCCGGCGCCAGGTCGCCCAGCGCCGCCGCCGCGCCCGCCGGCATCAGCGTCGTGATCTGCGTGACCACGGTGCCCCAGAACGCGACGAACAGCACCGCGACGCCGAACATCCCGATCAGCTTGCCGAAGAACACCGATTCCAGCGGCACCGCGGCGGCGAGCACCTCGATCACCTTGTTGTTGCGCTCCTCGGCCATTGTGCCGACGACCTGGCCCGACAGGAACAGCGTCAGGAAGAAGATCCCGAACACCGCGAAGAAGGCGGATTGATGCTGGCCCCCGACCGAGGTGGTCGAGCGCGTGATCTGCGTCTTGGTCGCGGCGATCGCGGGCAGCGTGCCGCCGAGCTTCTGCGCGGCCAGCGTCGTCTGCGCCAGCAACCCGAGATAATCCGCCGAGCGCTTTCCTCGCGGACCATACAGGATCTGCGGCGCATCGAGCGGACCGTAGATCACCGCCGACGCATCGATATCCTTCGTCTCGAACGCCGCGCGCGCCTGCGCCGCCGGATCGGCCAACGGCGCGACGGTGGTCAGCGCCGGCGGTGCCTCGTCCTCGCGGAACATCCCGCGCAATCGCGTATCGGCTTCGGCGATCGGCCGCGACGTCGCAGCGGGGACGATCGCAATGATCCGCGTCTTGTCCTGCGCACCACCGCTGACGCTCGCCGCGCCCAGCCCACCGATCGCGCCGAACGATCCCATGATGACCGGCGCGAACAGGAACAGCAGGAAGATCGGCGTGAACACCGTGGCGATGAAGTCGCGCCGCGCGATCGTGAAGGTCTGGCGGAGGGTGCGGCGAAAACGGCTCATGCCGCCTGCTCCTGCGCGACGTCGCCATGCTGGCCGACGATCCGGACGAACGCCTCGTGCAACCCGGGCCGCTCGATCGACAGCCCCGAAATCCCGTATCCCGCGTCGATCAGTCTCACGAGCAAGCTCTCGATTCCTTCGTTCGGCAGCTCGAACCGCCAGCTATCCCCATCCGCCACCGCATCCGCCGGCAGCACGCCGCGGATCGCGGGATCAGGCCGATGCGGCGTATAATGCACCCGCTGCGGCAGGATTCCGCGCGCATCCGCCACCGTCCCCTCGAACCGCCGCTTGCCGCCGGCGATGATCGCAAGGCGGTCGCACAGGCGTTCGGCATGGCTCATGATATGCGTCGAGAACAGGATCGTCGCGCCGCGATCGCGCTCGTTGAGGATCAGCTTCTCAAGGCGCTCCTGGTTGACCGGATCGAGCCCCGAAAACGGCTCGTCGAGCACGAGCAGGTCGGGCTGGTGCACCACCGATCCGAGCAGCTGCACGAGTTGCGCCATGCCCTTCGACAGTTTCCGGATTTTCTCGTCGACCGCATGGCCCAGCCCGGCGGCCTCCATCAGCACCACCGCACGCTCGCGGCCGGTCTTCCAGTCGAGCCCGCGGAGCGCACCCAGAAACGCGATCGCCTCGCGCGCCTTCATCGCCGGGTACAGTCCGCGCTCCTCGGGGAGATAGCCGACCCGGTCGCTCGCATCGCGCGGATTGTCGTAGCCGAGCAGCGTGCGCGATCCCTCGTCGGGCTCGATGATCCCGAGCAGCATGCGCAGCGTCGTCGTCTTGCCCGCGCCGTTCGGCCCCAGTACGCCGTACACCGAGCCGCATGGCACCATGATGTCGACCCCGTCGACCACGCGCCGGTCGCCGAACCGCTTCACGATCCCGCTCGCGGTGACTGCCCATTCATCGTTCACGCGCAATCTTCCTACCGAGGGTGACGTCGTGGTAGCGGGCGTACGTGGCGCAAGACAAGCTGGAACACCGACTTAAGGCCAAAGCGGCCGAATTGGGTTTTGCCGCCTGTGGGATCGCGCACGCCGATGCCGCGCCGCGTGCCGGCGAACGGCTGCATGAATGGCTCGCGGACGGGCGGCACGGCGACATGATCTGGATGGAGGAGCGCAAGCACCACCGCGAAAGCCCCGCCGGCCTCTGGCCCGAAGTGCGCAGCGTCATCGCGCTCGGGATGAGCTACGCGCCGAAGGACGATCCGCTGCGGCTGGCGGACGAGGGCGGGGTAGGGCGCATTTCCGTCTACGCGCAGGGGCCGGATTATCATGATGTCGTGAAGCGGCAACTGAAGGCCCTCGGGCGTTGGTTGGCGGCGGAAGCGGGACGAGACTTGCCGCCGTTCGACCTGAAAGTGTTCGTCGACACCGCGCCGGTGATGGAGAAGCCGCTCGCCGAAGCCGCCGGATTGGGCTGGCAGGGCAAGCACACCAATCTCGTCAGCCGGGAGCATGGGAGCTGGCTGTTCCTCGGCGCGATCTACACGACGCTGGACCTGGAACCGGACCGCGGCGGCGTCGACACCTGTGGCAGTTGCGACGCCTGCCAGACCGCATGCCCGACCGACGCCTTCCCGCGGCCGTACCAACTCGACGCCCGCCGCTGCATTTCCTACCTGACGATCGAGCATGCCGGCCCGATCCCGCACGAATTCCGTGCTGCGATCGGCAACCGCATCTACGGCTGCGACGACTGCCTCGCGGTGTGCCCCTGGAACAAGTTCGCCGCCTCGGCCAACGCGAACCTGGCCTTCCACCCCCGCGCCGAACTGGTCGCACCGGAACTGGCCGACATCCTCGCGCTCGACGACGCCACCTTCCGCACGGTCTTCGCCGGCTCCCCCATCAAGCGCATCGGCCGCGACCGGATGATCCGCAACGCGCTGATCGCAGCGGGCAACAGCGGCGATCCGGCGCTGGTCGAACCGGTTGTCGAGCTGCTCGCCGACGAAGCCCCGATAGTCCGAGGTGCTGCGATATGGGCACTTGCCCGGCTCGACGACCTACGCTGTCAGGCCGAGCGCCGCCGCCTTCTACCCCGAGAAGCCGACGACTCCGTCGTCACCGAATGGACCTGCGCCGCGTAGACGCGTGACGATCAAGCGACGTCCGATTTGGGGAGGAAAGCTGCCGTTGTGCCTGTTGATGCCACAGCTATGATAACGACATGATTGACGATCAAGACAGGGACCCGCCGCGCTGGAGCGATCCACCCAGCCCCGTTTACAAAGCACTCGGTTGGGGTTGCCTAGCCGTTCTGCTCGTACCGTTTCTCTTCATCATCTACGTCGTTGCGACTTTCTGCGAGAACAACTGCTCGTAAGAATTCGTTGTCCGTAGTGGGAAGGAGAGCATTCGGTCCGGTAACGGTAGCTGTCACCCGTTACCGGACGCGCATTGGTACCTAGTTGATGCCCCACATCGTCGCCCGGTTGCGGGCAAGCTCGATCATAAAAACGTCCAACGCGGCTAAACGACGATCTACCTCGGAACTTGGCACACCGTTCCATACACCGTGATCGTAATTTTCACGGACCGTCTTAAGATCATCACCAGCTTGAAAGCGCTCCGAGATATAAAGCGTCTCTAGCAAGTCCGTGGGCCGCTCACGCTCGCTCGTTTTCGCCAAGCCGTACTTTACGAGATACTCGGACATTATGCCATCATTTGATGTACTGACCATGTTGGTCCCCTTTCATATTGCCACATGGGTAGGCAGTGAGGCGCCGTCTAGGGTGCTGCTACTTTCGGGAAATGTGATGAACGAACGTCTGCACTCGTAAACGCAGTGCAGGCCGGTGAATGTCTGGGTTTGGGCGAAATCCGCCGCTACCGTCCACCCTCGCGCCGGGTCAGCGCCGCCACGCAACTGGCGCGGTCGATCGTGCTGCCGTCGGGTTCGCGCGCGTCGAGATAGGTCACGCGGGGGGCGTCCGATCCCTTGGGATACAGATACGCATCGAGCACGCAGATGCCGCTCTGGAACTGGAGTTTGCGTGCCGAGCCTTCCCGGACATCGGCGTCGGGCTGGCCGAACAGCGTGGTCAGGCCGGCGGCGTCCTGCCCCAGCACGCGCTCCAGGCCGACGCTCGTATACGGGATCGCCGGGCGCCCGACCGCGGGCTTGGTGACCGGGGCCGCGCAACCCGCGAGGCCGCCGCCGAGCGCCAGCGCGACGGCTATGGTGGTCAATCGCGTCATGCTCGGCCCTTATCGAGATACGGGGTACGGGAATACCGGGTGTGGAAATAATGCGTCGCCATCGCTGCCCCCAGCACGGGCGCGGCGATGTTGAGGATCGGAACCACGAACAGCCCGGTGTTCGCAAGCCCCAGTATGAACCGCCCGCCCTTCGTCGTCGCACGCCAGCCCCGCATCGCCGCCGCGTCCATGTGCCGCGCCGCCACCATGTCGCCGAGATCGCGCCCGAGCAGCCAGCCATTGACGACGAAGAACGCGGCCGCGGTGCCGACTCCGGTGACGAGCAGCGCGACGTAGACGGGCAACATCAGCAGGTTGACGAGCACCACGCGGCCTGCCGACCGGAGCCCCATCGTGAGGCTGCGCGCGAAGGGCACGGGGCGGGCGGTCTTCAGCGCCTCGGGATAATGCCGAGCCTCGACCGCCGCGACCACCTCGTCTGCAAACACGCCGACGACCGCGATCGCGACCGCGCGGAACAGCAGCCATAGCGCCAGGATCGTGACGAACAGCGCGAACGCCGCCGCCAGCCCGTCCGCGTCCCAGCCGAGCCACGCCGCCAACGCCGCCTGCGTCCCCCACCACACACCGACGCCCGCCACGGCGAACACGAGCAACGTCACCGCCATCGACTTCACGAACACGCGGAGAACCGGCGGATCGGTGAGCTGCCGGAGCGAAAGGAGGAGGGCGCGGATCATGTGGACGGGATGACGCGGGGGCGCCGCAAGGTCAACGAAGCTCCGAGATTTGGAGGTGCGCGCGATTTGTGACAGCGCGATTTCTGAAAGCGCGATCTCTGAAAGAACGCATGACCCGTTCCCCCGCGGACGCGGGGGCCCAGCTGAACCAAGCACACTGCCCGAGACCCTGGACCCCCGCGTTCGCGAGGGAACAGGAAGGCGCGGCCACAACGGGCGCATGGATCGACCAACACCGGCTGTGCAGACTTGACCGCCGTGACCGCCGTGACCGCCGTGACCGCCGTGACCGCCGTGACCGCCATGACCGGCGTCACCGAAAAAACCGACTAGATCGCGGAAACCAGCAAGCAAGGCCGCCACCCCGGCGGAGGCCGGGGCCCAATTGGGGGACGCCGCTAACGTGATGCGGCGTTCCGTTACGACCACCTTTCCAATTGGGCCCCGGCCTCCGCCGGGGTGGTAGCTCGCCACCAGACGACATCTGTTCCGACGGTCTCTATGGCGTTGGCCACGTCCGCGCGCACCCCCCACACCAGTTGCACCAATCCCCCCCGCCATTTACGGCAAGCGTTTTCCCCGCATCCCCGGAGTTCCGCCTTGTCCAACCCAACTTACGACGTCGTCGCGATCGGCAATGCCATCGTCGACATCCTCAGCACCGCCACCGACGCGTTCATCGACGAGATCGGCGTCGCCAAGGGCTCGATGCAGCTGATGTTCTCCTCGGAAGAAGCCGACGCGCTCTACGCCAAGATGGGCCCGGGCATGGAAATCTCGGGAGGCTCGGCCGCCAATACCGTCGCCGGCATCGCCGCGCTCGGCGGCAAATGCGGATTCATCGGCCAGGTCGCCGACGACCAGCTCGGGCAGGTCTTCGCGCATGACGTCCGCAGCATCGGCATCGAGTTCGCCACCCCGGTCCGTCCCGGCGACCCGACCACCGGACGCTGCCTGATCTTCGTCACCCCCGACGGCCAGCGCACGATGAACACCTTCCTCGGCGCCGGCCAGTTCCTCCCCGCCACCGCGATCGACACCGCGATGATCGCCGACAGCGCGATCCTGTATCTCGAAGGCTATCTCTGGGATCCGGAAGAGCCGCGCGCCGCAATGCGTGCCGCGATCGATTGCGCGCGCGGGGCAGGGCGGAAAGTCGCCTTCACACTCAGCGACGTGTTCTGCATCTCGCGCCACGGCGGTGATTTCCGCCAGCTGCTCAGCGATGGCCTGATCGACATCCTGTTCGCCAACGAGAGCGAACTCGCCGCGCTCGCCGAGACCGACGACTTCGACGCCGGCGTCGCCAAGATCTCCGCCCAGGTCCCGACCCTGGTCGTCACCCGCGGCGAGCACGGTGCCTGTGCGCTCCAGAACGGCAACCGCGCCGAGGTGAAGGCCGAGCCGATCGCCAAGGTCGTCGACACCACCGGCGCCGGCGACCTGTTCGCGGCCGGCTTCCTCCACGGCCAGGCACAGGGCTATGACCTGCACGCATCGCTGAAGCTCGGTGCGGTCTGCGCGGCCGAGATCATCAGCCATGTCGGCGCCCGCCCGATGGTCGACATGAAGGCGCTCGCCGCCAAGCACATCGGCTGAACCCGCCCCGTCGTCATCCCCGCCTCCGCGGGGATGACGAGTTGGCTACGAAACACAAAAAAAGGGCCGCGGGAGTTTCCTCCCGCGGCCCTTTTCGCGTCCAGTGTCAGTGCGCGCCGGGCGGCGCCATGTCGATGTCGGTCTCGCCACCATCGGCCATTCCGCGACCCAGATAGCTCTTCCGATAGCCATACAGGAAGTAGATCACGAGCCCGACCGCGCCCCAGATCGGCAGCACCGCCATGGCCTCGTACGGCAGCGAGAAGTACAGCCCGATGCAGCCGACGATCGTCAGTGGTGCGACGATCCATGCGGCCGGCGTGCGGAACGGACGATGCCGGTTCGGCTCGCGCTTGCGCAGGATCAGCAGCGCGATCGCGACCATCATGAACGCGTACAGCGTGCCCGCATTGGCGATGTCCGCGAGCTGGCCGACCGGCAGGAACGCCGCGGCGAACGCCACGAACACGCCGGTGATCGCGGTCACGATATAGGGCGTCTTCCACTTCGGATGCACGCGGCTCAGCACTTCCGGCAACAGGCCGTCGCGGCTCATCACGAAGAAGATGCGGGTTTGGCCGAACATCAGGATCAGGATCACCGACGGCAGCGCGAGCCCCGCGGCGTAGCCCATCCAGTTGCCGACGTTCGCATAGCCGATCTGGCGAAGGACGTGCGCGAGCGCCTCATTCGAGCATACCAGCGCCTGCGCGTTGGCCGGAATGAGGCATGCGCGCGCCAGTTCCGGCGAGCCCGTCGTGAACGGCACGCCGTCCGCCCCGAACAGCGGCTGACCACCGATCGTCCCGATCGCGCCCGCCGCGACCAGCATGTAGAACACGGTGCAGATGCCGAGCGACGCGATCAGGCCGATCGGCACGTTTCGCTGCGGATCCTTGGTTTCCTCCGCCGCGGTCGAGACAGCGTCGAAGCCGACATAGGCGAAGAAGATCGTCGCCGCCGCACCGACCACGCCGAGGCCGTTGCTGCCGAGGATGCCGGTGGGAAGGAACGGCTCGAAATTACCGCCATGCGTCTTCGGCAACGTCAGCGCGACGAAGGCGGTCAACGCGACGACCTTGATCGTCACCAGCACCGCGTTGACGCGTGCGCTTTCCGTGGTGCCGATCATCAGCAGCCACGTGACGAGCAGCGAGATGACGACCGCGGGCAGGTTGATGAACCCGCCGGGCACGTACGGTCCTGCTGCCAGCCAGAGGGGCAGGTCTATCCCGAACGTTTCTCGCAGGATCGAGCCCGAGAAATAGCCGGACCACCCGACCGACACGGCGCTCGCGGCGACGGCATATTCGAGGATCAGGGCCCAGCCGACGGTCCAGGCGAGCAGCTCGCCCATCACCGAATAGGTATAGGTGTAGGCGGAGCCGGCGACCGGTGCCATCGCCGCGATCTCGGCATAACAGAGTGCCGCGACGACGCAGACCGCGCCGGCGACGATGAAGCTCAGGATCATGCCCGGCCCGGCCTTCTGCGCGGCGGCGGAGGTCAGCACGAAGATGCCCGTGCCGATCACGCAGCCGATGCCGAGCATGGTAAGCTGGAACGCACCCAGCGATCGGTGGAGCGATTTCTTCTCCGCCGTCGCCAGAATGGCGTCCAGCGATTTTACGCGACCAAAAATCAATTCGGTACCCCCCGGGGATGACGAGGGCCGGTCAACATGGCCCCCTTGCTCAAGCCGGCGAGCCTAATGGCAATTTTATTACGTGCAATCCTTTAGTGGCGGAAAGCTGCGCTATTGCGCGAGCATCGGACCGAGCGGGCGCCCGCCGAAGACATGAACATGCAGATGCGGCACCTCCTGGTGCCCGTCCCGGCCGATGTTGGCGAGCAGGCGATAGCCCGGCTCGACCAGTCCCGCGGCGCGCGCGACGGTGCCGACCGCGCGGATGAACCCGGCGATCTCGGCATCGGGCGCCCGCGCGGAGAAATCGTCCCAGGATACGTACGCACCCTTGGGGATCACGAGCAGGTGCGTCGGCGCCTGCGGGTTGATGTCGTGGAAAGCGATCGCGAAGTCGTCCTCGTAGACGCGCTTCGACGGGATCTCGCCGCGCAAGATCTTTGCGAAGATGTTCTGGTCGTCATAGGGCTGGGTGGCGTCGATCGGCATGTGGCAGGGCTCCTTTCCCGGAAGCATACCCACTTCCGTCATCCCCGCGAAGGCGGGGACCCATAACCTCAGACATTTCTGATCTCACTGCGGCGTTAGCCAGTCTGGGTTCCCGCCTCCGCGGGAATGACGATGCACGGTCAGCCGGTCCGCCCGGCCTTCTCGACCAGCCCGCCGACCCCCTCGCGCCGTTCCAGTTCAGCCCGCACATCGTCCAGACTCAGCCCCGCATCCGCCAGCAACACGGCGAGGTGGAACATCAGATCCGCCGCTTCCGGCACGATGCTCGTTTCGTCGCCGGAGCACGCGGCGATCACCGTCTCGACGGCTTCCTCGCCCAGTTTCTGCGCGATCTTGGGCCGGCCCTTGGCGAACAGGCTGGCGGTATAGCTGGTGTCGGCGGGCGCATCGCGGCGCGCGCGGATGGTCGCCTCGAGGCGGTCGAATACGGGGTCTGCCATGCGCGGCGTGCTGACGCAGCCGGGCAGGCGGGTCAATCCTTCTTGGGTGGACCCGCTGCTTCACGATCGGCAAGGTTGCGTCGACGGGCCTCGATGAACCGCTTGCGCAAAGCCCGGCGCACCAGCCAGACGCCGATCGCCGCAAACACGAACAGCGCGACGTCCGACATCGCCAGCCCGGTCGGCGGATGCGCGATGCCGCTATGCCCCGATTCGACCGCGAGGATGGCGAGCACCGACACGCCCGTCAGGCGCCCGGGGGAAGCGCAGCGCCAACCGGCGTCCGCACCGGAATCCCCGCCGCTGCCAGCGCGGCATGCGCATCGCCGATCGACGCCTGCCCGAAGTGAAAGATCGACGCCGCTAGCACCGCGCTCGCATGCCCGTCGCGAATCCCCGCCACCAGATCGTCGAGCCCGCCAACACCGCCGCTCGCAACCACCGGCACGCCGACACGGTCGGAAATCGCGCGGATCAGGTCGAGGTCGTAACCGCTGCGAGTCCCGTCGCGGTCCATCGACGTGACGAGCAACTCGCCAGCTCCCAATTCGGCGAGCTTCAAGGCATGCGCGATCGCATCGATCCCGGTCGCGCGCCGGCCGCCATGCGTGAACACTTCCCAGCCTTCACCCGACCGTCGCGCATCCACGCTCGCGACGCAACACTGGCTGCCAAACCGCTCGGCGATATCCGCGACCAGTTCCGGCCGCTCCACCGCCGCGGAGTTCACGGCCACCTTGTCCGCCCCGGCCAGCAACAGCGCGCGCGCATCGTCCGCCGTCCGCACGCCGCCACCGACGGTCAGCGGCATGAAGCACACCGCCGCGGTCCGTCGTACGACGTCGAGGATCGTCCCCCGACCCTCATGGCTCGCACCGATATCAAGGAAGCACAGCTCGTCCGCCCCGGCCGCATCATAAGCCCGTGCCTGCTCGACCGGATCGCCGGCGTCGCGCAGTTCGACGAAGTTCACGCCCTTCACCACGCGCCCATCGGCGACGTCGAGACATGGGATCACACGCGCACGAACCGTCATGCGACGCGCCGAAGAATGTGTTCACGCGGAGACGCGGAGACGCGGAGACGCGGCAAAGCCGCTAAGAATTTTTCGCGCAGAGGCGCAGAGAACGCAGAGAAGAAGGGGCGCGCCGGGGCGGGCAGGGTTCTGTCGCCAGTGAGGAAACAGTGAATGCTGCCGCGCACTGCCTCCGCGCTCTCTGCGTCTCTGCGCGAACAGCTCTCGCTTCCTCCGCGTCTCCGCGTCTCCGCGTGAATCATCCTGCTGCCTTCGCCACGCTCAACGCCGCCGCGAGATCGAGCCGGCCGTCGTACAAAGCCCGCCCGGTAATCACGCCCTCGACACCATCGCGCACATGCAAAGCCAGCACGTGGATCTCGGCAATCCCCTTGACCCCGCCGCTGGCGATCACCGGAATGTCCACCGCCCGCGCCAGGTCGACCGTAGCCTCGACGTTGCACCCCTTCAGCATCCCGTCACGCCCGACATCGGTGAACAGCAAAGACGCCACCCCAGCATCCTCGAACCGCCGCGCCAGATCGACGGCAGTCGTCGTCGAAACATCCGCCCAACCCTTGGTCGCGACCATGCCGTCCTTCGCATCGACCGCGACGACGATCCCGCCGGGGAAATCCTTCGCCACGCCGCGCACGAACTCGGGGTCCTCCAGCGCCGCCGTACCGATCACCACGCGGGACACGCCCAGATCGAACCAGCCCTCGACGCTGGCCCGCGTCCGGATCCCGCCGCCAAGCTGCACATGCCCCGGAAACTGCGCGACGATCGACCGCACCGCATCGCCATTGACCGAAGCCCCCGCAAACGCGCCGTCGAGATCGACCACGTGCAGATGCCCCGCGCCAGCGTCGGCGAACAGCATCGCCTGCGCCGCAGGATCGTCGCCGTACACCGTCGCCCGGTCCATATCGCCCTCGGCGAGACGCACCACCTGACCCGCCTTGAGGTCGATTGCGGGGAAAATAATCAGGCTCACGGCCGCCACTCCAGGAATCGTTCGAGCAAGGCCAGGCCATAGCGCTGGCTCTTCTCAGGATGAAATTGCACGCCGATCATCGTGTCGCGACCGATCGCCGCGGTGACCGCGCCGGCATGCTCGGTCGTCGCGAGCACGTCCGCCCCTTCGAACGCAAAGCTGTGCAGGAAATACGCCTCGCCCGGCTCGATCAGCGGATGCGGCGTGGATGGAACGACGTCGTTCCAGCCCATATGCGGCACCTTTGCTTCCACGGTCCCCGGCTCCAGCCGCCGCACGCGTCCCGGCACCCATCCGAGCCCGGCATGCGTCCCCATTTCCTCGCCCGCATCGGCCATCAACTGCATGCCGACGCAGATCCCGAGAAACGGTGTGCCCTCGTCGCGCACCCGTCGGTTCAGCGCCTCGACCATCCCCGGCACCGCACGCAACGCCGCCGCACACGCGCCATACGCGCCAACGCCTGGCAGCACGATCCGCTCGGCCTTGGCGACCAGATCGGCGTCCGACGTCACGACCAGATCGACACACCCCGCCGTCCGCAGCGCGTTCTCGACCGAGTGCAAATTCCCCGCGCCATAATCGATGAGAGCTAACATAGCCCCCCTCCCTGGAAGGGGGGGGTAGGGGGTGGGTCGGCCAGTTGGCAGGTGATGAGCGTCCCTAGCGGCG
>NZ_JACONT010000005.1 GCF_014358075.1 Sphingomonas albertensis
GTGAGGCTCAGGACCAGAATCCCAACCACCCCTCACCCTCCCGTCGCCAAGAGGCTCCTCCCTCCCTCTCCCCGACGGGGAGAGGGAAAATCACGCCTCCCGCACCTCGACCAAAGGCACACTCGCCGCCACCCCAGCCAGAAACGTAGCCCGCGCCACGCTCAACCGATCCTCGGCAAACCGAACCGGCACATCGAACGCAAACCCCGCCGTCACCAAAGCCCCGAGAGCAGGCGCCACATCCAGCACCACCCACCCCCCAGCCTCCACGAAGAACGCCGAAGTCCCAACGCCATCCACCGCAACAGAAACGCTCCCCCCAACCGGCCGGGTAATCCGCCGCTCCATCGCCCCGTACGACTTCACCAGAGCAAACCGCCGAGCCACCCCGTCGCCAACCCCGACGACCTCGCCCACCGCGTCGAAATCGAAAGGATCCCGCAACCGAAACCCCCGCGCCGCCCCCATCCGCGCCCGAAAGAACGCGAGCAGCACCCCGATATCCGCCTCGCTCCGAAGCCCCGGCCCGACATCATACGACGTCCGCGCCTCCGCCCACGCCGCATTCCGAGCCTCCCGCCCCCCCGAACTCGTCAGGATCGCGGTCGAGAACCCCGGCGCCACCTCGGCCTCACGCCCCAGCGCCAACGGAAACAGCACGTCATCGAACGCGTCCACGGCATCCTCCTGTTCGGTATCGAAATGCACGAACCCATCCCGCATCACCTGAGGCAGCGCCCAGAGGAAGGTCTCCGCCACCCCCCGCCCCCGAGCCACCTCCGCCGCCGCCTCGATCAGCCCCCACTGCACCGCCTGGTCAGGCCCCAAATCTGGCTGGAGCACGAACCCCGAAAGATAATGCTGCCTCTCGACCGGATACCCCAGCCGCGCGAACGCCACCGCCACGCCCTCCGCGGACGACGCGGAATCCCCCGCCGTCACCCAGTCGTAATCCTCCAGCTGCAACACATCGAACGCAGGACTGGCCCACCCCACCGGCATGTTCGCCCGCTTCGCCTCGGGCGCCGCCGCATCCAGAACAGTCGGCAGATACGTCAGCAGATGCGTCACGCACCCCGGCGCCTCGGCCTTCGCCGCCGCCACCAGCGCAGCCGTCGATGCGGCGAGGCACACCCCCGCTGCATCCAAAGTCGCGATCCGCGCGGCATTCTTGACCCCCAGGATGCTACCGATCGCCACCGGAGCGAACGCCGCCACCGCGCTCGGATCATAGATGCACGGCCGCCCATCCGGCATGATCCACCACCAGGGTTCGCCGACCTGAAACTTCGCCGCCAACCCCGCCGCCACCGCGATCCCCAGGAAAGCCCGCGCCACCGCCTGCAGATACTCCATCGCCCCGCCATGCGCCGGCGACAGCAACGTAGACGGCGGCTCCCACCCGGTCAGCGCCGGCGACCCATCGGCGGCGCGCTGTTTCCAGTCGCCCCAGCAATGCGCATCGAACAGCTCGTAACTCAGCGACCAGATCACGTCGAAGCCGAGAGCGTTCGCCCGCACCGCAAAATCCCGATGCCACGCCGCGCACGCCGCATTCAGCACGCCCCCGGCCAGCGACACGTAAAACCCGCTCCCAGCCGCCTCGAGCCGGAAATAATGGCTCATCCCCACATAGTGCGTCATGCTCCCGCGATACCCGAGATGCAGCGCATTCCGCAGCAACCGCGCCGGCGTCAGGTTGTAGCTATCGTCATACCCCCCAGCGATCCGCACCCCGTGCTCCGGCACGACGGCGTCACCGATTGCCAGCACCGACCCCGGCCCCTCGCAGACCAGATCGGTCCACTCGACCCACCCCTCGCGCGGCGCAGCCAAGGCCACGTCCGCCCCCGAATACTCAGGCGGCACCACCGACACGAACATCCGGTCGATATCCCCCGCCCACACCGGATCGCTATCCTCGGGCAGTTCGAACCCGCCAACCATCGCCGCGAAATCGAGCGAGACCACCGCATCCTCCGGCGTCCCCACCACAAAATTCCACAACCGCACATACCAGGACCGAGCGACCCCCGCCGCATCCCGCCCCTCGATCGTGAGTGTCGGGCCATTGATCGCGTCCAGCGCCATCACCCCCGAAGACCGCCACCGAAACCGCAGCCGACAGTCCCGAAAATCCCGCGAAGTCTCATATTTGAGCAACGGATGGTCGAACCGATCGACCGCCTCCCAGATCAATCCCGCGAGATCGTCGGCCTTATAGAAAACCGCATCCACCCGCAGCGAAGCGGGACCGGTGGTCACTACGGACGCCATCATCGGCCGAGGAAAATCCACCGTCCAAAACCGAGGATCGAACCGCGAGACCAGCCCCTCGACCTGCACAGTCCGCCCCGAGCAAAGCCAATGCGCCATAAGATCCTCCTAATTCCCTCGCCCCTACGGGGAGAGGGAGGGGCCCGCGCGCCCTTGCGCGTGGGAGGGAGAGGGGCGTGAGGCACGGAACGCTCGCCCCCACCTCTTCGTCATCCCCGCGGAGGCGGGGACCCATAAACTCGAACGCCAGCGATCATTGCCGTCGGCCAGCCAGTATGGCTTCCCGCCTGCGCGGGAATGACGGATCGGAGGACGGCTATCCGCCGCAGCCCTACTCCGCTGCCGCCTCACTCCACCGCGAGCGCCGCCTTCACCGCCCGCGCCACCTGCCGCCCAGACTGCGCCAACACCCCCGCAGCACTCCCCCCGGCAGCATTCACCGTAATCGCCACCCGAACCTCACGCACGCCCCCCGGCGCACCCGTCTCGACCCGCCCGCTGGAGGTAGGCACGAAGACCTCCGCCCCCCGCTCCCCCACGACATACGCCCGCCCCGGCGACACCGGCCCACCAGTCGCCCGCCCAGGCAACCCGCCAACCAGCCCCGCCAGCGCCCCACTCAAACCCCCGCCACCCAACACAGACTGCACCCCAGCCTTCAAAGCCGCCGAAGCAATCGCATCCAGCGCCGACAGAGCGACCCCCTTCAGCTCCTCGAACCCGAGCTTCCCCGACCGCACCGCGCGCAACAGCCCCGCCTCGACCCGCAGCGAAGCCCGCTCCGCCCCGCTCCCCAGCACGCTTTCCAGTTCCTCCCGCATCGACGCGACATCGCGCGCAAACCCGGTCGTCCCCACCCGCACGCTCAGCAGCGCCGGCTCCAGATCGTCATCCATCAGGAAAAGCCCCCCTCAACCGCGCGATCGTCGAAGCATCCGGCGGCGTTTGCACGTCGCCCACCAAAGCCCCCACGACCCCCGCCAATTCCGCCGGCGTAGCCCGCCAGAACACCTCCGGCGCCCACCCCAACACCGCCCCCGCGAACCCGGCGAGCCGCGCCGCGCTATCGGAAAACGTCACTTCCCCGCCAGGATCTGCCGCAACAGCACCCGCAACACCGGCGTCACCGCCGCCAGCCCCGCCTCGACGACAGCCTCCCCCAACCGCTCCCGAGTAACCCCCTCAGGGCACTCGCGCAGGCAATGCCAGAACAGCCCCACCATCTCCCCAATCCCAAGCTTCCCCTCCGCCGCGCGTTCGACCAGCGCAAACAAAGGCCCCAACTCCCCCTCAGCCGCGACCAAAGCCGCAAAGCTGGGCCGCAAAACAAGAGTCTCCCCCCCGACCCGAAGAGCACCCTCCCCCCGAACCGAATTCGCCAGATCCGTCATAAGATATCTCCAAAATTCCCTCGCCCCTCCGGGGAGAGGGAGGGGCCCGCGCGCCCTTGCGCGTGGGAGGGAGAGGGGAGTGAGGCACGGAACACCCGCCCCAAAGCCCCTCACCCTCCCGTCGCGAGAGCTCCTCCTTCCCTCTCCCCGAAGGGGCGAGGGAAAGCCGCTACCCCACCACCACCGCACCAGAAATCTCCAGACTAAGCGTATAAGATCGCTCCCCATTGAAATCCCCGGCATAGTCCAGCCGAGACACCAGGAACTTCCCCGTCATCGTATCCCCGCCCTCGAACGCCAGCCGATAATCATCCAGCACCCCGGTCAGTGCGCTAGCCTTCACCCGCAACTCCGCCACCGAGCCGGTAAAGACGCCAGCCCCCGACACCGAAACGCTCCGAACCCCAGCCCCCGACAGCAACTGCCGCCACCCCCCAGAGTCCTTGGTGGTGACAACGATAGCCTCGCCATTCACCGACATCTGCGTCGTCCGCAGCCCGGCGACCGTGGCGTAAACCACCGGCGCCGCCCCGTTCCCCACCTTCAGCAGGAACGCACTCCCCTTCTCCACCGCCATGTCGATCTCCCCCAAAGACGTTTCCCCGCGAAGGCGGGAACCTGCACCGCGTCTTCGCGGCGCAAAATCTCAACTCTCCCGGTACATCCGCACCAGAAACTCCGACGTCCCCCGCCACCGATCCCCGACCCGCAGCACCCGAGACCGAACCAGCGCCAGCCGAACCACCCGCCACCCCTCGCCAAGATCAGGCGGCAGCGCCTCCAGCCCCTCCTCGGCAGCAGCCAGCAAGGAACGCACCCGAACCGGCCGCTCCCCTCCATCGAACAGCGTCAGCAGAACGCGCCCCTCCCGCCCGACCCAGGTCTTCGTGCTCCAGTCCGACAACACCGGCTCGTCGACCACCGCATAAGGCAGCCCACCCCGCACCGGCGGCGCATCGAACACGCTCACATCCAGCACCGCGTTCAGCCGAGCCACGATCGCCGCCTGCAAGACCACCCGCCCACTCACGAATGCACCTCGAGGCCCAACCGCATCCGCCGATAAGGCCGCCACAAAGCCGCCACCGCCGCCGGCGGCGCGACATCGCTCTCCCGATGGTCAAAGAGGTGCGCCACCAGCATCGCCACCCCCTGCGCGATCGGCGCCGGCACCGCCTCGAAAGTCAAAGCCAGCCCAGCCGAGTACGCCACGGCCACCCGCCCAGCCGATCCCGCGGCAAGAACCCGAACCCACCCGAACCCATCCGCATCGATATCGACCGCATACGCCCCGACAGCCAACACGAACGGCGCCCCCTCGCCAGGCAACCCGGTCAGTCCGGAAATCACGGTAACCGGCGCGACCAACAACCGCTGCCACCCCGCCGCGCTGGTCACCACATCCTCGAACGGCCGCCCGATCACCGCCGCCCCCAGGAAAGCCTCCCCCAGCAGCAAAGCCGTCTGCGCCAACCGCGCCAACACGACATCCTCCCCCGTCTCCACCCGCAACAAAGCCCTAGCCGCGACGACCACCTCAGCGATCACCCCGGCAGAAATCGCCGACCCACCCATGGAATTTCTCCTATTTCCCTCGCCCCTCCGGGGAGAGGGAGGGGCCCGCGCGCCCTTGCGCGTGGGAGGGAGAGGGGAGTTGGGACGAGCAACCCCCGCCCCAAACCCCTCCTCCCCCGTCGATCAAGCCACCGAGAACTTCATCAGCTTGATAGCCTCGGAGTTCGTCACGCACCCACCGACCCGCTTGGTCGCGTAGAAGTTCACGAAAGGCTTGTTCGAATACGGATCGCGCAGGATGCCCGTCTCGGTCCGCTCGGCGATGATGTACCCCGCGCGGAAGTTCCCGAACGCGATCGCCAGCGCATTCGCCGCGATATCCGGCATGTCCTCGGCCTCCACCACCGGATACCCGAGCAGCGTCGCCGGCTGCCCCGCCGCCAGGCTCGGCGCCCACACGAACGCGCCATCCGTCGTCTTGAACTTCCGGATCCGCGCCAGAGTCGCCGCATTCATGACGAAGCTCGCGCCCTGCCGATAAGGCCCCCGCAGAGACTGGACGAGATCGATCAACCGCTCCTGCGGACTCGCCGAAAAGTCCCCCGCCGTCCCGCTCGCCAGATACTGCAAGGTCCCGAAAGCCCGAACGCCATCCGCAGTCGCCGCGGTAGCCGAAGTCAGAAACCCCTTCGGCCGCGACACGCCCGACCCGGACACGAAAGCCGCCCCCTCGGCCTTCGCAAACTCCATCGCGATCTCGCCCGCCAGCCATTCCTCGGCATCGAACGCGGCATCGTCGAGCATCGCCTGGCTAGCCGAAGGATTGGCATACAGCTCCCCCGTAGGCGGCGCGATCTCGACGAACACCGGCGAAGCCGTCTCTGGCCGAGCCGCATTCTCCGCCGCCCACCCGGACGGCGTCCCCCCCGTCGTGACGAGCTTCCGATACCCAGCCGAGCCAACTTTCACCACATTGGCAATCGACCGGATCGGCGACACCGCCTTCAGCAGCGTATCGATCTGAGCATCGATCTCCCGCGGCACCGCAAAGCCGCCAGAGTCCCCCGTAACCCCCGTAAACGCCTTCATCTCCAGCGTGGCGCCAGTCCGAACGAACCCCGCAAACGCCGCACTCACCCCAAGAGGCGCCGCCCCCTCCAGAACCGGCCGGTCAACAACACTCATGTCCATCTCCTCGCATGAAACGAAAAAAGGCGCCCCGCAGGACGCCTCATGAAACTCACCGAAAACCCTCGCCCCTACGGGGAGAGGGAGGGGCCCGCGCGCGCTTGCGCGTGGGAGGGAGAGGGGCGTGAGGCATGCAACACCCGCCCCAAAGCCCCTCACCCTTCCGTCGCAAGAGCTCCTCCCTCCCTCTCCCCGTCAGGGAGAGGGAGGATCTCAACCCGAGCCAAGCTCTGCATCGGAACCGCCACCAAACTAACCTCCACCAACTCCACGGAAAGCAACTCCCGCCGCACCCCCTGCCGCACAGACAAAGCCCGATAGCCAACAGACAACCCAGCCACCGCCCCACCCCGCACCAACCGAGCCAGCGCCAGATCCTCCACCACCCCCTCGACCCGCAACCCCCGCGCGTCCTCCACAACGACGGACAGAGACCCGACCGCCCCCCCACGATGCTGCCATAACAAAGGCACCACGCCCGCGCCTTGGAACGCCCCCCGCCGCACCACATCCCCCGCCCGATCGACGACATCGAACACCGCCGCATACCCGGCAAACGCCACCGTCCCGACGCCCGTCACTTCAACCACGCGGCAAACCCCAGCTTAACCGCCAGCCCGGCCAACATCAGCGCCATCGCCAGCCGAGCGATCCACCCCACCACCGCCTTCCAAACCGACCGCTTCGCATCCCGCCACGCCGCCAACAGCTCGCGCAACTCCGCCACATCCTCCCGAGCCCGCTCGTCGCTCAAAGCCACCCGCGCCAAGGCCCGAGCCGCCCCCAGCTCCCCAGCCTCCTCCACGATCGCCCGCAGAGTCACGAGGTCGACGCCCCGCTCAGCCCCCTGCCGCATCAACTGCGCCAAAACCGCCCCATCCATCAGACCACCTCCGATATGTCCAAGAGCGCCCGCTTCTCCGCATCGCTAAGAAACGAAGCCCCACTCACCATCCCCCAAAGCCGCTCCCGATCCTCGACCAGTGCCGGCACCCGATCGAGATCGACGGAAATCGCCGCCCCCTCGAACCACCCGGCCAACCCCTGAGCGATTCCCGTCAAAATCGAAGACGCCAACGGCAGCACCCCCAGCCGCCAAAGCGCCCGGTTAGCCTCGCGGTAGTTCGCATAGGAATTATCCCCCGGCAGCCCGAGCAGCATCGGCGGCACCCCGAACGCCAGCGCGATCTCCCGCGCCGCCGCCGCCTTCGTCCCCACGAAATCCATATCCGCCGGCGACAGACTCAACGCCTGCCACCTGAGGCCCCCCTCCAGCAGCATCGGCCGCCCGGCATTCCCCGCCCCCGAGAACGACGCCTCCAGCTCCCCCCGCAACCGCTCGAACTGCTCGGTCGACAGCGTCGCGCCATCCTTCGGATCGTACATCAACGCCCCCGAAGGCCGCGCCGCGTTATCCAGCAAAGCCTTGTTCCACCGCGCCGCCGCATTGTGGATCGCCACCGCGCTCGACGCCGCCCCCAGGCACCCCAGCCCATAATGGTCATCCACCGGATTGAAGCTCTTCAGGTGGATCACCTCGGGCCGAACCGGATCCGCATGCAGCCGCGTAACCCGCTCCCCGACGCGGTACCGATACGCCGCCGGCCACCCGCTGGCATCCGCCTCCACCGCAACCCGCTCTGGCCGAAGCGCAAACAACTCCGCCGCGCCCCCATCGACGTCGCGCAGCACCTGCACATACGCATTCCCATGCAACAGCATCTGCGCCGCCACCGTCTCGACCAGCGACTGCCCCCCGGACCGCGCGGTAACGAGCGCCACCAAAGCCGGATCAGACCCAAGCAAAGGCGCCGACCCAACGCACTCCACCACCAGCTTCACCGCCCGCTGAACGATCGCATTCCCCAGATACCCCGCCCGCACCTGCGCCTCGTAGGAGTACGGCACATCCCCAAAAGCCCCCTGAAACCCCGGCGCGCTCAGCGCACGCGACAACACCGGCCGCGACTCATCGCGCCCGGATTTCCACCCGAACAATTTCATCGATGATCTCCTGTAAATTCCCTCGCCCCTCCGGGGAGAGGGAGGGGCCCGCGCGCCCTTGCGCGTGGGAGGGAGAGGGGAGTGAGGCTAGGAACGCCAGCCCCAACCACCCCTCACCCTCCCGTCGCAAGTGCTCCTCCTTCCCTCTCCCCGACGGGGAGAGGGCCACCCCCTACAAAACCCGCACCGAAACCCGCGCCCGCGGCCCCAGCATCACCTCCGTCATCGCCCAAACCAGCGCATCAGCCCGATCCGGCGACCGCCCCGGCCCCTCATACCCCCCGCCGGCAATCAACCCGCAAAGCTCATCCTCCAGATCCGGAAACGCCCCCACATGCCAGGCCCGCCCGCTTTCATACAAAGCCACCACCGGCTCCGCCCGCGCCACCTTCCCCAGCGACGCATGCACCAGCTTCACCGGCATCGCCCGATCAGCACCGGAAAGGACACTCCCGACCATCTTCCCCCCCTGGTTAGCCTCCGCGATCACCCGATCCGCCCCATGCCGCTCGGCGCACTCGGCCACCGCCCGAGCCCACCCCTCCGGACTGGCCCCGGAAACGCTGGCGTCCTCCAACACATAGGCAAACCCATCGACCCCCAGCGCAACGACCACGATCCCGCAAGCATCCCCCGGCCCCCCGGAAACGCTGCCAGCGGGAGGATCAACCCCCACCACGACCCGCGTCACCGCCGGCGCAAACGCCACCCGCCGAGACTCCACCAACGCCCGAGTCCACAAAGCCCCCGCGACATCCTCGATCAGCTCGCCATCGAGCTCCTGCCGTCCCAACCGCGTCCCCGCATAGGTCGCGGTCACCGCCTCGACGAAACTCACCGGCAGATGCACGTTATCGGCAGTCCGCCCCTGCGACCGCACCACCCCCGGCAACGCCAGTATCCGCCGCAGCAAAGCCACCGGCCGAGGCGTCGTCGTCACCACGATCCGCGGCAGATCGCCCAGCCGCAGCCCCATCATCAGATTGTCCCAAGTCGCCTTCCCGTTGCGCCACTTGGCGACCTCGTCGCACCACGCCGCCTGATGCTCCGGCCCCCGCAAAGCCTCGGGCGCCTCCGCCGAATAGGCGAACGCCAAGGCCCCGTTCGCAAACCGCAGCTCGCCCGAGCCCGCCCGCCACACCGGATCCTCGTCATCGCGCGCGACGGCGAGCAGCCCGCTCTTCCCCTCGATCATCACCCGCCGCACGTCCTCGACGGTCGCCCCGACCAGCGCGATGCGGGCGCCAGGATTGTCCCGCGCCACCTGACTGACCCACTCCGCCCCGGCGCGCGTCTTCCCGAACCCGCGCCCCGCCAAAATCACCCAGATTCGCCAGTCGTCGCGCAGGTCGGCCCCCGCCCCGAGATGCTGCCCCGGATGCGCCCACACCTCCCACCGATCATGCAGTTCCCGGCGCTGCGCCGTGGTCAGCATGCCCAACACCCAATCCGCGCGCGTCCGCGGCAACATCGCCAGCTCCGCCACCGGATCGCGCACCGGAGCCTCCTCCTCGTCCGCACTCATTCCGAAGGAGTTCCGGCCACGACATCCTGCCCGATCCCGCCATGCTCGATAGCGCCCTGCTCGATCGCCCCCTGTTCGATCGACACTTGCTCGACGACCTTGCCCCCGACCCGCTTGAACTCCTTCGCCGCGATCCGCCGCGCCAGCGCATCGAGCTGTTTGATCAGCGCCGCATCGGTCTCCTCGGCCGAAGCCCGAGCCTTGCGCCCCCGCCCGCCGGCCACGCCCGCAACCCGGTCCGCATTCCGCGCCAGCAACCGCAGCGCCAGGTCGACACTCGTTATGGTCGGCGTACCACCCAGCGACCCCACGATCACGCCATCGCGACCTCCCGCATCAGCGCCAGCCTCGGGCCCGGCACCGGGAACAACCGCATCCCCGCCCCCGTCCGCCGCCCGAGCCGCCGCTTCCGCCCGCCGCCGCTCCGCTCCGAAGCCCTCGGTCTTCGCCTCGCCGCACGTCGCCGCCCGCGCTTGTTCGATCCCCGCCTCGATCGCGGGCGCCGGGTCGATCCCCTCCAGCGCCAGTGCCATCAGCGCCTGTTCGAGCCGCCCATAGCCCTCCGCCAGCGCCTCCTGCCACTGCGCCGCAAACACCGGATCGTGTCGCCGCACATAATAGGCGCCGCAATCCGTCATCCCCATCGCCGCCGCCGAAGCCCGCACGTTGCACGTCGCACTCAGCATCGCGAAAAACCCCTCACGTCGCGCCTTGGTCCACCCATCCTTGCGCACCGCGGCGCACTGCACGACCCGATTATCCGCCGCCACCAACCGCACCATCCCCGCTCTCCCGATAGGACGCCAGAACGCGAAAAGGCCGGCGACACCCGAGGCTCCCACCCCGACCGTCCCGGCCTCTCTCCCCCCGAGCCACCAGCCCGACCCGCAATTCTTCAGCGTTCCTGTTATGTACCAAACGAGCGTAACGATGTCAAGCAGATTAACCGATATGGTTCGGTCAGACTAGCAGGTCGCTTACATTTACCTAGAGTAATAGCGGTGAACATCGCGAGCCGGCTTCTTAAAGAGGATCGGTCGCTTCCTTGAAGCGACAGCCCAGCTCACCGCTTTGACGATATGCGTTGAGTGAGTATGCTCCCGTCGTGAAACGGGCTCTAAATAACATTAACGATTCTCCTTGAAACGATGAAATGACCCGAGAAAATCGATATCGGAATTATGCTCAGCGGTCGGCAATGGCATGAACGCCATCCAGTTCGGCTCCGACGTATTCCTGACTTCTACGTTTGGAGGCCACAGTTAGTGGATGGGACTGATAACTAATGGGCGCCCGAGATCGATTGCAGGTTGTGGAGATAATTCGGCCTATAAAGAGCGGGTTCACGCAGCCCTACCAGTGCAGACTTGAAGATGACCAAATCTATGCGGTCAAAGGTCGTAGAGCTTTAGCTGAGGGTTTGCTGTCGGAAGTGTGCGCTGCATCGCTCGGCCAAGCGATGGGCCTACCGATTCCCGACTTTGTAATCGCTGAGATTCCTGCAGCCCTTATCAAGGTTTCCACCGACGCCGAGGTTTCTCACTCTTTGGGTGTGGGCACGGGCTTCGCTTCGCATTGGCAGAACGCTTGCGAACCGTTAACCCCCACGATGCGTGATAGGCAAAGCCCGGAATTTCTTGCGACGCTCTATGCGTTCGATCACTGGATTGCCAACGGCGATCGATCGCTAGGCGATGAAGACGGCAACCCTAATCTGCTGTATAATTTGAGTGACAAAAAACTTGTTGTGTTCGATCATAATTTGGCCTTCAGCAAAGGCTATAGCGCCGCTGAACTCGCTGTGCATGCGGGTAGGCGGAGCTGGCAGGCGATTGGCAAAAGCGGCGGTTTCATACCAAGGCTTTTAGGTAAAATGGTAACAGCACGACTCGCACTTAATGCGTTGGTAAGTGACTTGCCCTATGAATGGGTGGAGGACCGTCCGAGCTTTTTAGTCACGGCTGCCGCCATGTTGGATAGGTGCGATACACCTGAATTTTGGGCTGAACTCGGATGAGCGCGATCTATCAATATTCCATCATCCGCTTTTTGCCTTTCGCGGATTTGGGCGAGTTTGCAAACATTGGCATCGTCGCTCTAGATAGCCAAAACAAAATACTTGAGTTTCGGCTTGCTCGCTCGAGATTTCGGCGACTTCGTGAGTTTTTTGGAGAGGATGCCTACCGCGCCTATGGTGCGGCCATTGAACATTTACGTTTGGAATTGGCATCTTTTACTATGAGCGGCGGATTCTGGGCGAACTGGAATCCTGAACGAGCATTTTCTCATCTGACACGCAAACATGAGTCTTCCATTATTTTCAGCGAGGTCCGAACCCTGCTGTCCAAGGATCATATAGGCGATGTCGTCGATATGCTTTTTACCAGGCTAATTGAACGACAGCGCCAAGAGGCTCATGATTTAGATCTTATCAAAGATATTCGGCATGAACTCGTAGCTAACGGCATTAAGGGTTTTCGCGCGATTCGCGTGGTAGATGATGTCGTTCCTGTGACTTTCCCGCTTGCCCATAGGAACGGCAAGCTGAACGCTATTCAACCTATGGTATTTACACAAAAGACTCCCTTGGCTGTGTTTGATCACGGCGCAATGTGGAAGCGACGCCTTATGTATCTTCTAGACCAAGGAAAGATTGAGGATAAGTCTATTCTTTTGGCTGTAGATCCTCCAGTAGCAGATGCAAGCAGGTCACTTCAGAGCGCCTACACGGAAGCAATGAACGAGATAAAGTCACTTCCTTTCGAAGCAGTTACTGCTGAGATAGGAGGTCGAATTAATCATAGAATTATTGAGTTTGCCGAGGCTGCAGCCCCACCTCGGCATTCTTTCTTCAATTGACGCAGAGGGCTCGTTTATCAAGCGAGCCCTCTGCTATTCAATTTGGTGCCAGAATGCGTAGCCGCCCATACAGGACTAGCGGACGTTTAGGTGCCACTCATATGAAGGGCGCCTTCCAACGTCGCGACTCATTGTCGGAATGGTCGAGTTCAGGGCGCTTAGCTGCCGATCACCAAGCCGAACGAAAGGCAGACTACGGCCCCGCCCGCCCAAATCACTAACCACTGAAGCTACTGCACATCATGGCGTAGCGAACCCGACCGACTGCGGAACCAACCGCAGCCGCTCCCACCGAAACGACTGCGTCACCCCCTCACCGCGTAGGCACAGGCTCCGCCCCCGAATAATCGTAAAACCCGCGGCCCGTCTTCCGTCCAAACCACCCGGCCTCGACATACTTCACCAGCACCGGCGCCGGCCGGAACTTCGGATCGCCCGTCCCCTCGAACAGAACCCGCGTGATCTCCAGGCACGTATCCAGCCCGATGAAGTCCGCCAGCGTCAGCGGCCCCATCGGATGGTTCAGCCCGAGTTGGCACGCGAGGTCGATGTCGCGCACGCTCGCCACGCCCTCGCCCAGCGCGAAGCACGCCTCGTTGATCATCGGCATCAGCACGCGGTTGACGATGAAGCCCGGCGCGTCGTTCGCATGCACCACCTGCTTGCCGAGCTTTTCCGCAAACGCCTCGACCGCCGCCACCGTCGCGTCCGACGTCGCCAGCCCCCGGATCAGCTCGATCGGCCGCATCACCGGCACCGGATTGAAGAAATGCACCCCCATGAACCGCGCCGGATCGGGCGCCGCCTGCGCCAGCCGCGTGATCGGGATCGACGAGGTGTTCGACGCCAGGATCGCATCCGGCCCCAGCACCTTGCCGACCTCCGCGAAGATCTGACGCTTCACCGCCTCGCGCTCGGTCGCCGCCTCGACCACGATCGCACAGTCGCCCATCTCCGCCACACTCGCGACCGGCTCGATCAGCGCCAGCGCCGCATCGCGCGCCTCACCCGCGATCTTCTCCTTCTCGACCAGCCGGCCGAGCGCCTTGGCGATCCCCGCCTTGCCCTTGCTCGCCGCCTCCAGCGACACGTCGGCCAGCAGCACACGGTACCCCGCCTGCGCCGAAACCTGCGCGATCCCCGCGCCCATCTGGCCTGCACCAATCACACCGATCGTCTGCACATCTCTCTCCTAAAATCGTTGCCCCTCCCTAGCCGCTTTTCCCCGCGCTGCCAGCGCGCTAGGCTGCAAACATGCTGAGCAAACCGATCTTTTCCGCCCTCGCGCCCCTCCTAGCGCCCCTCGTCATGCTCCCGCTGACGACGGCCTGTTCGCCAAGCCAGCCCACGCCGCAGCCCAAGGCCGACTCCGCGCCCCAGGCCAGCACCGAGCCCGCCCCCGTCGTCCCGACAGCACCGCAGCCGACCCCCACGACCGACACGCACGCGCCACCCAAGCCCGGCGCCACGAAGACCTTCACCGACTGGACCGTAGGCTGCGACAACGGCTTACGCTGCACGCTCGGCTCGCTCCTCCCCGACGCGAGCATCGGCGAGGACACGATCACCCTCAACCTGACCCGAGAGCCCGGCCCGGTCGCGAACGGCGGCGGCAAGGTCTCCCTGGCGATCGAAACCCGCAACGACCAGGTCGCCACCAAGCGCCCGCCCGCCAGCTTCATCGTGGACGGCAAGCCCATCGCCCTGCGTGACGCCGCCGCCCTCGCCGCCGCGATCGCCAACGCCCAGTCGCTGAAGATCCTCGACGCGAACGGTGCCACGCTGGCCACCGTCTCGCTAAAGGGCGCCGCCGCCGCGCTCCGCTACATCGACGCGCAACAGGGTCGCGCGGGCACCACCAACGCGATCGTCGCCAAAGGCCCCGACCCCGCCCGCGCGCCGACCCCAGCCCTCCCCGTCATCGCCGCAGTCGCGCCATCGGGCAGCGCCGCAAAACTCACCGCCGCGCAGGTCGCGACGATGCGCAAACGCGGCTCCTGCGATCTCGGTGGCTTCCCC
The DNA here is from genome assembly GCF_014358075.1 of Sphingomonas albertensis. Taxonomy (GTDB): domain Bacteria; phylum Pseudomonadota; class Alphaproteobacteria; order Sphingomonadales; family Sphingomonadaceae; genus Sphingomonas; species Sphingomonas albertensis. Next base: position 14,779 of record NZ_JACONT010000005.1, read on the forward strand.
GATGGCGCCGACCCGACCCAGTTCGCTCCCGAAGTCCACGCGCTGGGCGGCGGCAAGTCGCTCGCCATCCTCCCCTGCTCGACCGGCGCGTACAATCTGATCGGCGCGCTCTTCATCATCGACGGCGCCACGATCACCCCGGCCCAGACCGACGCCCCCTCCGGCTTCGAGGAAACCGGCGCCGACTCTGGCACGCAGGCAAAGACCGTCGTGAACGGCGCGTTCAAGAACGGCATCCTGACCAGCTACGCCAAGGGCCGCGGCCTCGGCGACTGCGGCGTGATCCAGAGCTTCGTCTGGGACGGCACCCGCCTGCGCCTGTCCGAACAATCCGAAATGGGCGAATGCCGCGGCAACATCGACTACATCACGACATGGCGCGCGAAGGTCGTGCGCAAATAAGCTACCCATCAGGGCAGGGTCGGGCTCGCGCATATCCAACAGTAGTTAGATGGCTAATTTGGGAAGGAGAGCGGACCATTTTGCGCGTCAGCGCAGAGCAGCCGAGGCGTTTGGTCGCGGGCCGCTCGCGGGGTTCGGGTGGTGGGTCGATACGTCTATAAACACAAGGGCCGCGTTCATGGCTATAGCCAGAAGCGGGGTAAACTTTGCAATCTTCGCGCTAGAGATCGAACAAGGATCACGCGGGACATCGATCAGAGTTCCACACGCTTTCTTGTAATGCTCCAAGTATTGAACTACTCGTCGGAGCAAAAAAAACTGCAATAAAAGGAAGAAACAGGCAGCGCATATTACACAATAACTTAGTATTTCCCTATTTGCGGCAGTGCTCTGGTGGACCGCAAACCATCCCGACACTGCGGCAAGTTCTATTATGCTCGTTTTGTTTTCGAGGGACCAAAGTTGATCACTTTGATAAATCAGAAGGTCAAGATATGCACGCGGCGGGTGATCCGTAGATGAGGCTCCCATCGGCGTCTCTGGGTCACTAAGGCGAGACCTTCTAGCCCTGGTAACGAACCGCCACATGCCTGCGAGCTTATGCTGTTCGCGGCCGCGAATGCAAGCACGCTACGCTCCTCACCCGTCAGTCGCAGAACTTCGAATGTCCGAGATTGGGCGATACCAGCATTAAGCCGACCGCGCCCCGGCTCAGGGCGCCGGCCGCTCCACCTGAGCCTCGGCCAGATACACCCCGAACAGTCCCTCAGGATCGGTCCACGCCGCCACCGGCGTCCACCCCCCCGACCGCAACAGGATCCGCGCATCCCGCTCGCCATATTTATGCGAGTTTTCCGTGTGGATCGTCTCACCCGCAGACATTTCGAACGACCGCCCGTCCACGCTAAACGCAACGTCGCGCGTCGCCTCAAGATGCATCTCGACCCGCGCACGATCGTCGTTCCACACCGCCTTGTGCCGGAACGCCTCGACCGGAATATCGCCGCCCAGCTCCCGATTGATTCGCTCGAGCAAATTCAGGTTGAACGCCGCCGTCACGCCCTGCGCATCGTCATACGCCGGCACCAGCACGTCCTCGCTCTTGATGCGGTCCATGCCGATCAACAGCATCGCGCCGACGCCGAGCGACGCCCGCATCGCGCGCAGCAGGTCGACCGCCATCAACGGGATCATGTTGCCGATCGTCGATCCCGGAAAGAACCCCAGCTTCGGCGTATCCGTGATCGTCTTCGGTAGGCTCAACGGCCGCATGAAGTCGGCCTCGAACGGCAGCACCAGCAGGTCGGGGAACTGCTCGCCCAGCACCATCGACGATTCCCGCAGGAAATCGCCCGAGATATCGATCGGCACATACACCGACGGCGCGACCGCATCGAGCAGGATCGGCGTCTTGGTCGACGAGCCGGAGCCGAACTCGACCACCGCACGGCCCTCGCCGGCTAACCTGGCGACCTCGAGACACACGGTCTCTAGGATCGAGCGCTCGGTCCGCGTCGGGTAGTATTCGGGCAGGTCGGTGATCTTCTCGAACAGTTCCGAGCCGCGCCGGTCATAGAACCACCGGGCCGGGATCGCCCGTGGCACCCGCGCGAGCCCGTCCAGCACATCGGCGCGGAATTGCGGGTCGGCGAGCGTCTGCTGGCCGTCCTCGATCTCAGGCTTCAACATCAGATATCTTTCGCGAGGCGCACGCCGGTGAACTGCCACCGTTGGTGCGGATAGAAGAAATTGCGGTAGCTCGCGCGCACGTGACCGCGCGGCGTCGCGCAGCTGCCGCCGCGCAGGATGAACTGCGAACTCATGAACTTGCCGTTATATTCGCCGACCGCGCCGTCGACCTTTGCGAACTTCGGATAGGGACGATATGCGCTGCCGGTCCATTCCCAGACATCGCCGAAGAACGCCGGACCGCCCGGCGAAGGCCGCGGTTCGACCGGACCCGCGACGTCCATCTGGTTGCCACCGGAGGCGTCGTGCGAAGCCGCGGCCGCCTCCCATTCGAACTCGGTCGGCAATCGCGCCCCGGCCCAGCTCGCATACGCATCTGCCTCGAAGAAGCTGACATGCGTCACCGGCGCGGCCGGATCGATCGCGCGGCGGCCATCGAGCCCGAACCGGGTCCAGCCGCTCCCAGACTCGCCATCGCGCTCTTCCCAATACAGCGGTGCGACGATCCCTTCCGCCTTCACCCACGCCCAGCCATCGGCCAGCCAGTGCCGGGCATCGCGGTAACCGCCATCGGCGATGAATACGGCCCATTCGCCATTGGTCACGGTCCGGTCGGCGATCGCGTGCGGCGACAGCAACGCAGCATGACGCGGCCCCTCGCAATCGAACGAGAACCCTTCGCCGTCATGGCCGATCTCCACGATCTCGCTCCCACGCTCGATCCATCCGATCGGACCCGGCATCGCCACCGGAATTTTGCGCGCCGCCGGCCACATCGCCGGCTCGAGCGGATTCTCCGAAAACATGTGGAGGATATCGGTCACCAGCAATTCCTGGTGCTGCTCCTCATGATGGCAACCGAGTGCCACCAGCGCCTGCGCATCCTCGGACAAGGTCGGCAGCGCGTCGAGCAGCGCCGCATCGACATGCGCGCGATACGCCCGCACCTCGTCGAGCGACGGCCGCGTCACCATCCCGCGGCGGTCGCGCGCATGGCGACGCCCCTCGGCCTCGTAATAGCTGTTGAACAGGAACGGGAACCGCTCGTCGTGCAGCGCATAGCCTGCGACATGATCGCGCAGGACGAACGTTTCGAAGAACCACGTCGTATGCGCCATGTGCCATTTGGTCGGCGACGCATCGGCCATCGACTGCACCGTCGCATCGGCATCCGAGAGGGGAGCGGCGAGTGCGAGCGTCAGATCTCGAACCGCGGCAAACCGCTCGGCTAGATGAGAGGTCTCCGGCGCCGTGGCGCGATCGGGACGGACGGGACTCGGCATCGATCTCTCCTCAGTTCTACGTCGACCGATGCGACGTTGGAACGCAAGCGACGATACGCGCCTAGTCGCGCGTAGCCCCCGGTCGCCATAGAACGTCGCCGGCCCCGTTTTGGTTCACCGCCCGCGACGCCACGAACAGGAAATCCGATAACCGGTTAACATACGCTAATGCGGCCGGATTAAGCCGCTGCGTCTCGCTCGCGCCGACCGCGGATCGCTCCGCCCGCCGGCTGATCGCCCGCGCCAGATGCAACGCGGCAGCCTCCGCCGAGCCACCCGGCAGGATGAAACTCCGCAACGGGGAGAGGTGCGCGTTCATCGCGTCGATCTCACGCTCCAGCCGCTCGACCTGCGAGGGCACGATCCGCAACACCATTTCCGACGGCGTGAAATCGTCCGCGCCGGCGGGTGTGGCCAGGTCCGCGCCGAGATCGAACAGGTCGTTCTGGATCCGGGTTAGCGCCGCCGCCATCGGCTGATCGCCAAGCGCGATCACCGCGAGGCCGATCGCCGAGTTCGCCTCGTCGACATCGCCGATCGCCTGCATCAGCGCGCTCGACTTCGACACGCGCGATCCGTCGACGAGACCGGTCGTGCCGTCGTCGCCGGTCCGCGTATAGATCTTGTTCAGCTTGACCATGAATGTTCCAGATTGAAGCGCATCAACGCCCAGTCGCCGTGCCAATAACCCCGCCCCAGCGACCACACTCCGTCACCCCAGCGAAAGCTGGGGTATCCCTCGTGGCTCGCGACATCCGCCAAACGGTGAGATCCCAGCATCCGCTGGGACGGAGCAAGTTGCAGGCAGAATAGCGCCAAGTGCAAAGCCGCTTAAGTCCGCCCCGCCGCGAACAGGATGACGACCACGATCAGGATCGCCAGCGCCTGGAAGAAGATACGCTGCTGCATCATCCGATTCGATTTCAGCGACGCGGCACTCGGCCCGTTCCCATCGCGGACCTGCGCGCTGCCCTCCTGCAGGAACGACACGACGCCCCGCACCAGAGCCACGACGGTCGCGATCATCGCCGCGATCAGGAGGATGACGAGGAATGTGTTCATGATCCGAATGTAAGCGCGCACCGGCGGGGTAGCAATGGCGTACCCGAAGCCGGAAAATGACCCATGTTGCCGATAAGCAATGTTGCGGACTGCCGCGTGGGTAGCGCACATGGCGCATGCTCTATCTCGCCCTGAAGGCCCTGATTTCCGGTATCCTGATTGCCGCCGCTTCGGAACTCGCGAAGCGCTATCCCGGTTTCGGTGCGCTCGTGGCGTCGCTGCCGTTGGTTTCGGTGCTCGGCATGATCTGGCTCTGGCACGACAAACCCGATCCGCGGACGATGGCCGCGCACGCCGGCGCGACCTTCTGGTACGTGCTGCCGTCGCTGCCGATGTTCCTGCTGATCCCCGCGCTGTTGCGACACGGTGTACCCTTCTGGGTGTCGCTGGTGGCGGGGTGCATACTGACGATCGCATTGTACGCAGCAATGACCTGGGCCGCACCGAGACTGGGGATCGAGCTATAGCGGCGCGCACCTCCTCGAGCAGCGCCACCACCCAGCAGAAATACCACCCCGGCGAAGGCCGGGGCCCAGTTGGGAAACGTTGCTAACTGAGGGACGCGCCTCGTTACCACGACCTTTCCAACTGGGCCCCGGCCTTCGCCGGGGTGGTGGCATTTTACAGGCGTCACACCTCCTCGCTGTTTCCCCGCGAAGGCGGGACCCAGACTGGGCTCCCGCCTTCGGGAGAACAAGGAAGTGCAGATCGCCAGCCGTTATAAGGCCACCGTGACGGGAGGACAGTCGCACCACCTTAGCTCAGGTCCTCACCAAGAAGTCGCGAGCCGATCCCCACCCCGCACCCGAGCCGCCAGTGTCGCCCCATCCTCCCCACCCTCACGCATCTCCGCCAGCGACAATGCCCCGTCCCGCTTCGCCAACCGCCGCCCCGCCGCATCCACCACCAGCGGATGATGATGGTACGAAGGCACCGGCAACCCCAGCAAAGCCTGCAACACCCGGTGCACGTCCGTCGCCGCGAACAGGTCCACCCCGCGCACCACATCGGTTACCCCCTGCGCGGCATCGTCCAGCGTCACCGCCAGATGATAGCTCGCCGGCGCATCCTTGCGCGCCAGCACCACATCCCCCTGCGCCAGAGGATCGGCCACCACCGCCCCGGCAATCGCATCATGCCACGCCAGCGCGCCGGTAATCGCCACCGCCTTCGCCATATCGAGCCGCCAGCAATGCGCCAGATGCGCGCGTGCGGTCACCTCCTCGACAGTCAGATCCCGGCAGATTCCTGGATAGACCGGCGCAGCATCCCCCTGCGGTGCGGACGCACTCGCCGCGATCTCCGCCCGCGTACAGAAACACGGATAGACCAGCCCGCGCGCCTTCAACGTCTCCAGCGCAGCCTGATATTTCGCCAGCCGCTCCGACTGGAACACGAGCAAATCCCACCGCAACCCGAGCCACGCCAGATCCTCCAAGATCCCCGCGACGAACTCGGGCCGGCTCCGCGTCCCGTCGATATCCTCGATCCGCAGCACGAACCGCCCGCCGCGCTCCCGCGCATAGTCATGCGCGCGGATCGCCGATGCCGCGTGGCCCAGGTGCAACCGTCCGGTCGGGCTCGGCGCGAACCGTGTAATAACCGTCTCGCCGCTCACCGCGCTTGACCTGACGATACGCGCCGTGCTGTCATGTCCTTGTCATCGCTGTCGTCCATAGGGCGGCCAGCGAAGCCTGAGTGGGAGGAGCCGTGTTTCACCCCGACCTGATACGCCACCCGGATGGTTGTCCGGCGCTCGTGCTGAATGCCGATTATACGCCGCTTTCCTACTATCCGCTCAGCGTCTGGCCGTGGCAAACTGCGGTCAAGGCTGTCTTCCTCGATCGTGTCGACATCGTCGCCACCTATGAACGCGAAGTCCGCAGCGCCAATTTCGCGCTGAAACTGCCCTCGGTGATCGCGCTGAAGCAGTTCGTCCGACCGTCGCAATTTCCCGCCTTCACACGCTTCAACCTGTTCCTGCGCGACAAGTTCACCTGCCAATATTGCGGCAAGCTGCGCGATCTCACCTTCGACCATGTCGTGCCGCGCGCGCAAGGCGGTCGTACCACCTGGGAGAACGTCGTCACCGCCTGCTCGCCCTGCAACCTCAAGAAAGGCGGGCGCACGCCGAAACAGGCGGCGATGCCGCTCCACCTCGAGCCGATCCGCCCGACCAACTGGCACTTGCAGGAACACGGCCGCAGCTTTCCGCCCAACTACCTGCACGACACATGGCACGACTGGCTGTATTGGGACGTTGAACTGGAAGCGTAACGGCTTTCGAGACGACGGGAGATTCTATGCAGGTGAAACTGGTGGCGGCGCTCGCCGCGACGGGACTTTTCATGTCCGCGTGCGGCGACAAGGACGAGCAGCGCGCACAGGCCGACGCCAACGCGGTCGGCTTCGTACCCCCCTCGGTAACGTCGCGCCTAGATTTCGGCGCCAGCATGGAACGCCGTTTCCGCACGCTCGACCGCAACGCCGACGACCGCATAACCAAGGACGAACTCCCCGCGCCGAACGCGCGCATCAAGGCGTTCGACCGCAACAATGACGGTATTATCACCGCGATCGAGTGGAGCGAAGGCACGCTCGCCTGGTTCGATCGGATGGACCTCAACCGAGACGGCACGGTGACGTCCGAAGAACGCGCGGAGTCGCGGAAGCGCTGAGCCCAAACACCCGTCACCCCAGCGAAAGCTGGGGTATCCCTCGGGGTTCGCGACACATGCCACACTGTGAGATCCCAGCTTTCGCTGGGATGACGGAGTAAGAAGTGGCAGTTTCACACAGGTGTCCGGTGACGCCCGACGATAATAATATTACGCCAATGGACCTCTCCGCATTCGGTTTCACGCCGCTCACGCTCCAAATCGGGTTGACCTAAACCCTGCCGCAGCGCAGCAAGGCGCCATGGCAAGCCTCCCCGCAATCGCGAACAATTCCGACATCCGCTTCCTCGGCAAACTGCTCGGCGACGTCATCCGCGCCTATGGCGGCGAGCGTCTGTTCGCGGCCACCGAGACGATCCGCAAGGCCTCGGTCGAGCGCCACCGCGATGCCTCCGAAGGCAAGCCCGGCGACGATCGCGCGGTCGATCTCAGCCTCGAAAAGCTCAGCCTCGACGAGACACTCGACTTCGTCCGCGGCTTCATGCTGTTCTCGATGCTCGCCAACCTCGCCGAGGATCGCCAGGGCATCGCCGCGGAAGACGGCGCCGATCTCGCCTCCGCGATCGCGCAGCTCGAATCCGAAGGCATCGACCGCGCCCAGATCCGTACGCTGCTCGATCACGCGCTGATCGCTCCCGTGCTCACCGCGCACCCGACCGAAGTGCGGCGCAAGAGCATGATCGACCACCGCAACCGCATCGCCGAGCTGATGGGCCTGCGCGATCTCGGCCGCGACACCACGCCGGATGGCGACAGCGTCGACGACGCGATCCTCCGCCAGATCGCTTTGCTCTGGCAAACCCGCGTCCTGCGCCGCGACCGCCTCTACGTCACCGACGAGGTCGACACCGCGCTGAGCTACCTCCGCGACGTGTTCCTCCCCGCGCTCCCCGCGCTCTACCAGCGCTGGGACCGCGCACTCGGCGAACGTACGCCCAGTTTCCTGCGCCCCGGCAGCTGGATCGGCGGCGACCGCGACGGCAACCCGTACGTCACCGCCGACTCGCTCAAGACCGCGCTGTCGAAGGCGAGCGAGGCCGTGCTCGGCTATTATTGCGACGCAGTGCACGCGCTCGGCGCCGAGCTCTCGATCTCGACCGAGCACGCCCCCGCCGATGCCGCGGTCCAGGCGCTTGCCGACGCCAGCGGCGACGATGCCGCCAGCCGCAGCGACGAGCCCTATCGCCGCGCGCTCTCCGGCATCTACGCCCGCCTGTCCGCGACGCACGACGCGCTTACCGGCAAGCACGCCCCCCGCCCCGGCCGGCTCGTCGGCGAACCCTACGCCAACCCCGCCGACTTCCGCGCCGACCTCGTCACGCTCGCGCACGGCCTCGGCATCGCGCTGAAGACCGGTGGCGCGCTCGGCCGGCTGATCCGCGCGGTCGAGACGTTCGGCTTCCACCTCGCCACACTCGACCTCCGCCAGAACAGCGCCGTCCACGAACGCGTCGTCGCCGAACTGCTGAAAGTTGCCGGCGTCGAGGACAATTACCTGTCGCTCAACGAAGACGCGCGCGTCGCGCTGCTCCGTCGCGAGCTCGCCAACGCCCGCCCGCTCACCTCGCGCTTTGCCGAATATTCCGAAGAAACCGCCGGCGAACTCGCGATCGTCCAGGCCGCCGCCGACGCGCACGCCGCCTACGGCCCGGCGTGCATCACCAACTACATCGTCTCGATGGCGCAGTCGGTCACCGATCTGCTCGAAGTGAACCTCCTGCTCAAGGAAGTCGGCCTCTACCGCCCCGGCGAAACCCCGACCGCAGCGATCATGGCCGTGCCCTTGTTCGAGACGATCGGCGATCTCGAAGCCGCCCCCGCAGTCATGACCGCGTGGTTCGCACTTCCCGAGATCGCGACCATCTCCAAGGCGCGCGGTCATCAGGAAGTGATGATCGGCTATTCGGACAGCAACAAGGACGGCGGGTATCTCACCTCGACCTGGCAGCTCTCGAAAGCCTCGACCGCGCTCAAACCCGTCTTCGCGAAGGCCGGCGTCGGCATGCAGCTGTTCCACGGCCGCGGCGGCGCGGTCGGCCGCGGCGGCGGCTCCGCCTTCCGCGCGATCCGCGCCCAGCCCTCGGGCACCGTCCAGGGCCGCATCCGCATCACCGAGCAGGGCGAAGTGATCGCCGCCAAATACGGTACGAGAGATGCCGCGATGACCAACCTCGAGGCGATCGCGTCGGCCACGCTACTAGCCAGCCTCGAGCCCGAACGTCTCTCCAACGCCGACAACGCCAGCTTCTCGGCGGCAATGGACACGCTCAGCGACACCGCATTCCACAGCTACCGCGACCTAGTCTACGGTACGGAAGGCTTTCGCACCTTCTTCCGCCAGATGACGCCGATCGCCGAGATCGCCGGCCTCAAGATCGGCAGCCGCCCCGCCAGCCGCACCAAGTCCGACCGGATCGAAGACCTCCGCGCCATCCCCTGGGTGTTCAGCTGGGCGCAGGCGCGCGTCATGCTCCCCGGCTGGTACGGGGTCGGCCGCGCGATCGCCGATTTCGAGGACAAGGCGCTGCTGAAGGACATGGCGCAAGGCTGGCCACTCTTCGCCTCCGCACTGGCGAACCTCGAGATGGTGCTCGCCAAGTCCGACATCGGCATCGCCGAGCGCTATGCCGGGCTGGTCGAGGACGACAAACTCCGCGAGATCTTCACCACGATCCGCGACGGCTGGCACCAGACCCACGACGGGCTTCTGCAAGTCACCGGCCAGTCGCGCCTGCTCGAAAAGCACCCCGCGCTAGACGCCTCGATCCGCCTCCGCCTCCCCTATATCGAGCCGCTCAACCTCCTCCAGATCGAACTGATCAAACGCCGCCGAGCAGGCGAGGACGACCCCCGCATCGGCGAAGGCATCCTCCTCTCCATCAACGCCATCGCCACCGCCCTGCGAAACAGCGGCTAATCCTCCCCGGAACGGGGAGGGGGACCAGCGAAGCTGGTGGAGGGGGGTGCGACAAAAGTACCAGCCGTGAGACTCGCCGTCACCCACGCGCAACACCCCGGATCCCTCCACCGCTGCCGTCGCGCCTGGGGCACGCCCCCTCCACCCCGCCGCTACGCGTCGCGGTCCCCCTCCCCGTTCCGGGGAGGATAAAACGGCGCAGCGACATCCTCGCGCACCCGCATCAACCGCCCGGTCCCCCGATCCAGCAAAGCCCAGGTCGTCACCGCCTCAAGCTTCACCTTCCCATCACCGCCCAAAAACCGAACATGCCGATCGAACCGAGCCCCCTTAGGCGCCCCCTCAACCCAGGTCTCACCAACGACCGTCTCCCCCGCGACGACACTCCCGCGGTAATCGATCTCATGCCGCGTCACGACCCACACATACGCCAGCTTGTGCTCGGCCGGCGCCACAGCCTCCCAATGCGCGGTCGCGATGGCCTGGATCCACTGCACCCAGACCGCATTGTTCACATGCCCAAGCTCGTCGATATCCGCGTCCTGCGCCGTGATCGAGAGCGTGAACCGGCTCACCCCGCGACGCCCAGCTGCCACAGCACGAACGCGTGTTCCTCCGCGCCCTCCCGCAGCGATTCGAACCGCCCCGACTTGCCGCCATGCCCCGCGCCCATGTTGGTCTTGAGGAGCAGCACATTGTCGTCGGTCTTCATCAACCGCAGCTTGGCCGCCCACTTCGCCGGCTCCCAATAGGTCACACGCGGATCGTTGAGCCCGCCGGAAATGAACATCGGCGGATAGTCCTGCGCCTTCACGTTGTCGTACGGCGAATACGACCGGATCAGCTTGAACGCCGCCTCGTCCTCGATCGGATTGCCCCATTCGGGCCACTCGCCCGGCGTCAGCGGCAGGCTCTCGTCGAGCATCGTGTTCAGCACGTCGACGAACGGCACGTCCGCGATCACCGCGCCCCACAGCTTGGGATCGGAATTGACCACCGCCCCCATCAGCTCGCCGCCAGCCGACCGCCCCGCGATCGCGATCTTCCCCGCCGACGTCCACTTCGCGTCGACCAGCGCCTTCGCCACATCGACGAAATCGTTAAACGTATTCGCGCGCTTCTCCAGCTTGCCATCCAGATACCATTGCTGACCCAGATCGTCGCCACCCCGGATATGCGCGATCGCATAGGCGAACCCGCGATCGAGCAAACTCATCCGCCCGGTCGAGAACCCCGGCGGGATCGCATAGCCGTACGCGCCATACGCATAGAGGAACAAAGGCGCCGACCCGTCGCGCACGAACCCCGCCGGATACACGATCGAAACCGGAATCTCGGTCCCGTCCCGCGCAACGATCTTCAGCCGCTCGGTCGCATATTTCGCCGGGTCGTACCCGCTCGGGATTTCCTGCACCTTGAGCATCGTCCGCTCACCGGTATCGACGTCATAGTCGTACACCGTTCCCGGCGTGACCATCGACTCATACCCGAGCCGCAGCACCGTCATGTCGTACTCGGGATTATCCCCCAGCCCGGCGACATAGCTCGCCTCGGGAAAGTCGATCCGCCTGCCCTCGGTCGGCGTCTCGTACCGGTGGATCGCGATCTGATCGAGGCCATCCTCGCGCCCGTCGACCACGAAGAAGTCCTGATAGCACTCCACGCCCGTCATATAGAAATGCGGCGAGGCCGGAATCAGCTCGCTCCACGCATCCGGCTCCTCGACCAGCGCAGTGCACAGCCGGAAATTCGGATCGACGTCGTTGGTATGGATGAACAGCGTCCCGTCATGCTCGTCCACATCATATTCGCGGCCCACCTTCCGCGCCGACACGAGGATCGGCACCGCCAAAGGCTCGTGCGCAGGCAGCAGATACAGCTCGGTCGTCACATGGTCGCTGGTAGCGATCACGATCCACTTCCGCGAACTCGTCTCGCCGACGCCGACGCGAAACCCCTCGTCCTCCTCGTGGAACAGCACGACGTCTTCGGAGATCGGCGTCCCCAACCGGTGGAACCGCGCATTGTCCGTCCGCCACTGTTCGTTCGCCAGCCCGTACAGGAAGCCCGCATCGTCCGCGGTCCAGACGATCTCGCTGAGCATCCCCGGGATCACGTCGGGCAGATGCTCGCCGGTATCCAGGTCCTTGACCCGAACCTCGAACCGCTCGCTCCCATTGTCGTCAATCGCATAAGCGAGATAGCGCCCGTCATTGCTGATCGAGAACGCCCCGAGCCGGAAATACTCATGCCCCTCCGCCAGCGCCGGCTCGTCGAGCAACAGCTCGTCGTCACCACCCGCGACAGGTTTCCGCCACCATTTCTTGTATTGCCCGCCGGTCTCGTACGCGGTCCAGTAGAACCAATCGCCATCCTTCTGCGGCACCGAGGATTCATCCTCCTTGATGCGCGCCTTCATCTCTTCGTAGATCGTGTCGGTGAGCGCTTTATGCGGCGCCATCTGCGCTTCGAAATACACATTCTCGGCGGCCAGATACGCCAGCACGTCGGCGTCATCGACCTCCGGATAGTTCGGATCCTTCAGCCAGGCATAGGGATCCTTGATCGTCACGCCATGCGTGGTGAAGCTGTGCGGGCGCTGTGCGGCAATAGGGGGCGTGGTCATGCAGCGGTGTTAGCGGGGCGGGGGGTGGATGCCAAACGCTGTGGCGTTGGCGAGCGGCTGAGGAAGAGTGCGCCCCACCCGCAATGCCACCATCACAATGCCACCACCCCGGCGAAGGCCGGGGCCCAATTGGAAAGGTCGCAGTAACTGCGCGCAGTCCTCCGTTACCATCGTCCCCCAATTGGGCCCCGGCCTCCGCCGGGGTGGTGGCGGCTAGTTCTGCGAATGTGCACGAAATGTGTTTCCCCGCGAAGGCGGGGACCCAGACTGGGCTCCCGCCTTCGCGGGAGAACAAGGAGGAGCACCGTTCGATTGCGCCCTCCTCGCCCCTTGGGAAGTGTCCCCCCCTCCCCACGCTGTCCTGCGATGCCCCTTTCTGGCAGAACCCCCGCATCACCCGACATCGACCGACGAGAGACCCCAACATGCCGACCCACACCGACCGCCTAGCCGCCCTTCGCACCCAACTCGCCAGCACGAACCTAGACGGCTTCGTCATCCCCTTAACCGACGAGCACATGAGCGAATATGTCGGCGGCTACGCGCAGCGCCTCGGCTGGCTTACCGGCTTCGGCGGCTCGGCCGGCACCGCCGTCGTTCTCGCCGATCGCGCGGCGATCTTCACCGACGGCCGCTACACGATCCAGGTCCGCGAACAGGTCGACGGCGCGCACTGGGCGTACGAACCCGTGCCGCAGACCAGCCCCGCCGCGTGGCTCGCAAAGCACACCCCCGAAGGCGGCCGCATCGGCTACGACGCCTGGCTCCACACCGGAACCTGGGTCGCCGACGCCACCATCGCCCTCGCCGAACGCAACGCAACACTCATAGCGGTCGAAGCCAACCCGATCGACGCGATCTGGACCGACCGCCCCGCCCCCTCGCCAGCAAAACTGACCGTCCAGCCCGACCAGTTCACCGGTGCCTCCTCCGCCGAGAAGCGCGCGGCGATCGCCGACTGGCTGGCCGAGCACAAAGCCGACGCGGTCGTCCTCACCGCGCTCGATTCGATCGCCTGGGCGCTCAACGTCCGCGGCGACGACGTCGACCACACGCCCGTAGCGCTCTCCTACGCGATCGTGAGCGCGGACGGCACCACCGACCTGTTCGTCGCCCCCGACAAGCTTGACGACGCGGTCCGCCAGCATCTCGGCAACGCCGTCCGCCTCCACGACCGCACCGCCTTCGCCGCCGCCCTCGCCACCTACGCCGGCAAGCGCGTCGCCGCCGATCCCGAGCGCGCCGTCGCCGCGATCACGCAAGCCCTACAAGCCGGCGGCGCCAAGATCCTCCCCCTGCGCGACCCCGTCGTCCTCGCCAAGGCGATCAAGAACCCGGTCGAGATCGCCGGCCACCGCGCCGCCTCCGCCCGCGACGGCGCCGCGCTCGCCCGTTTCCTGCGCTGGGTCGAAACCGAATGCGTAAAAAGCGGCCAGACCGAACTCTCCGCCGCCGCCAAGCTGCTCGCCTTCCGCGAAGAGACCGGCGTGCTCAAGGACACCTCGTTCGACACGATCTCCGCGACCGGCCCGCACGGCGCGATCCCGCATTACCACGTCACCGAAGAGTCGAGCGCCCCGATCGAGCCCGGCCAGCTCTACCTGATCGACTCCGGTGGCCAATATGCCGACGGCACTACCGACGTCACCCGCGTGATGCCGATCGGCGAACCGACCGCAGAAATGCGCGACCGCTTCACCCGCGTCCTGAAGGGCCATATCGGCATTGCCACCGCGGTCTTCCCCGACGGCACGATGGGCGGCCAGATCGACGCGTTCGCGCGCCGTCCTCTCTGGGAAGCAGGCCTGGATTTCGGCCACGGCACCGGCCACGGCATCGGCGCCTACCTCGCAGTCCACGAGGGTCCGCAACGCATCGCCGCACCCAACTACCCCGGTGGCGCAGCGATGGAGCCCCTGCGCGCCGGCATGATGCTCTCCAACGAGCCCGGCTATTACAAGGCTGGCGAATACGGCATCCGCATCGAAAACCTGATCCTGATCGAACCCCGCACGATCCCCGGCGCCGACCGCGAAATGCTCGGTTTCGAGACGCTCACCTTCTGCCCGATCGAACGCACGCTGATCGTGCCGGCGCTACTGACGGCCGAAGAGCGCCAATGGGTCGACGACTATCATGCCAAGGTATTGGCGGTCCTCACCCCGGAAATGACCGACGCAGACGATCGCGCGTGGCTCGCGGCAAAGTGCGCGCCTCTCAGTTAGAAGGTTTGTCCCGAGGCGCAGGCGCAGCCCCGACGGCACGCGCCTGCGCCTTACGCCGCCGCAAATTCTCGCGCAGCGCGGCGGCCATGCGCTCGGCCTTCTCCGCCGCCTTTCGATCCCGATCGTCCATAAATACGCCCTACATCTTGGCGGGACCGCTTGACAATCGCCCCGCCCTCGTCTCTTAGCCCCACTCCGCCGGCAGCGATGCCAGCGAGTGCTGCCGTAGCTCAGTGGTAGAGCGCATCCTTGGTAAGGCTGAGGTCGTGAGTTCAATCCTCACCGGCAGCACCATTTTTTCATATGGTAATAGCGGTTGGCTCCGCCGCGTGGGGCCACCCCGCCCGGTGGGGCAGCGCCGAAGGCAGCGTCTTCGATCCGTCCACCGGTCAAGTAGCGGGTGCCACAGTGCTGCCTGTGAAATTGCACAATTTAAACAGATTGAAGGTGATCCGGAGGGTGCGCGACATCGGTGTGCAACGACCAACTCGGGACCGTGGCATAAACAATCAGTTTATAAGGTCTAAATAGTGCGCTTACAGGACTCGAACCTGTGACCCCCGCATTACGAACGAAGCCGTTAGCCCGGTCTTCCAACGTTTTTGCTCGGGAAACGGTTGAGGCCCACTGCTTCTAGCCCGCAGAATTCCGTTACCAAAAGCGGACTGCACCGGAACCGCACCGGAGCTGGAAATCACCGACATCGAGCCCTCAGGCTCATCGCAACAGCACTCGCCCGGACGCATCAGCGCCGGCCAAATGCTTGCCATCGACTTCCTTCGGGAGCCGACAAGATGTCGAATTCACTGCCCTTCGCAACGTCCGCCCGCGCATCCTCCGGCGCGGGCAATATCGCCCGCTCCTTTAGCGAGATCACAACGGGAGTCCGCGATCGCGCGCGATCGAACTCGCATGTTCGCCGTCACAGTAAGAACGCTGGTGGTGCCGAGGTTTCACTCTGGCGCACGCACAACACATTTCCAAAGACCGAGCATAACGCGCGTATGCGCGCGGCAGAAGCGTTCGAGCATGAGACCAAGCTACCGGGCAAGCGCAACGGTGCCCTAGGTGGGATCGGCCTCGATGTCCTGCGCTGCCTTCTTCGGCTGCGAGGCCGTAAGGATGGCCGGCTCGATCCGACTTATCAGTGGATAGCCGACAAAATTCATAGATCGCGTAGTGCTGTCGTCGAAGCCGTCGCGCGCTTAAAGGCGTGCGGCTTCCTCGACTGGATCCGGCGATGCGTGCCGATCGAGGGCGCCCAGCCCGACGAGCAGCAGAGCGAGCAAATCTCCAACGCCTTCATCCTGCTACAACCCCCAACGGTGCGGGAGTGTGTGCGCCGCATGCTTCGCAAGCCAAGCGAGTTCGTCCGCGCGGTTGCTGAGAAGCTGGCACGCCAGAAGAAGCTGGACGCCGCAACGGTTGATGACGTGATTGCCGAGGTGCAAAGTCCCGAGTTGCGCGCCATCCTCGCCCGCGTCCGTGCTTCTGTCGATAGTGCAAATCCGCCGAGCGGTCACACAGAGGCCCTGTAAGATCTAATTAGAAGAGGAACGCCTATGGCGTCCGCAGATTGAAGCGCCAGCGAGCCCCCAAAGGCCCTGAACCCAACATGTTCTTCATCCAGGGACCGCGGGGGAGCGCGCCGGCTTGCGCCGTCCCGTGCATCCTGGGAAAGATGACTGGATCCCTTTGCTCAACCCATATTTGGTTCGGATGTGTGCAGGATATCAGAGGGCGAGAAAGGCACGGTTTCCCAAACCGTAGGCCGCGTGTTCAAATCTCGCCGGGGGCGCCATCTTTCCCGCCATTTGCTGAGATTTAGGCCCATTGCAAACACACGAAACGCGCGGGTAGCTACGGTTTGCGTGGGCACAAGGGGGGGCATAGGTTACGTAAAACTCCCGATCTAGTTTGGGGGTCCAAGTGGCCGCGCTGCGGATACCCCGAGCGTCCGACAAGGGAAGGAAAGTCGCCGTCCCGATAAACAAGCTAGAGGATGCCGACTGCACCATCGGCCCAGATCACCAAGGCAGCTAATATTATTCCACAAACGAGAGCCAGCCGTGAAACCGACCGGTCAACGAACCGAACAATTAGCTCAATCGCACAGGCGAAAACGGCGAAAATGGCGGCAGCCGCAATGAAATCGGCACCTGTCCAACGCACCTCGTCGGTGAACAACATCGCGATGTCCGGAAGGAGGATTAAGACTCCAAGGATAGCCCAAAGGGCTAGACGCGAGCGGCCGAGATTAGCTGCTCGAGAACTGGCCGATACAGTCACAGACACCCTCCATCGACGCTACTTTCACATGCACCTTGAATGTCTGCAAATGGGCGGTCGCCGCCGGCAAGCGCGACTTCCCTCCTGCACCGGAACGGAAACGTCAGGACAAAATGGGGCGTCCCGTCACCGGAACGCCCCTTTTGGATGCAAACTTAAGGACGTCGGCGGTTACGCCATCGTCACCTTAGTGCGCGTCGAGGTATGTCCGCCCGAACGATACAGCACATCGGCGGCATCTTCTGCGCTAATGCCCGCTGCACTTGTATCAACAGACACGAACACACCACCTTCGTTAATGCGACCCTCGTAGTAGCTGGCATCAACGCGGCTAACGCCGTGATCGGTCATCACCTTCTCGAGGCCACCCACAGCGCCGCCAAGAGCCGCGCCGGTAACTGCAGCAGCCGGGATAGCGGCCGAGGCGATTGCCCCCGCGGCAACCAACGGACCGACCCCGGGGATAGCAAGGGCAGCAATACCCAAGAGAGTGCCAATGCCAGCACCAGCCGCGACCTTGCCGACAAACTCCTGCGTGTCGTTGCCGCTGCCGTCGGTAGCCGTGTTCTTCCCATCATGTTGAGCTACGACAGAAATGGCGCTGTCATTGACACCTGCGGCGCGAAGCTCGGATACAGCGCGCTCTGCTTCGGTATGATTATCGAAAACGGCAGATACTAGGTTCGTGCTCATTATGATTCCTGTCGATGTCTTGGGTTGCAGATGCCCCTAGAAGCGGTGTCGAAAGATGATCGTTCCGGATATTGAGGGTTAGCGGTGCGGTAACCTTGAATAGTTTTGCGCGGTCAGGCTTCGTCCGTAGAGATCGGCTTGCGGGCGGCCGTCTGTACCGGCTTTGCCGATGACATCGCGACCAGGTGGCGACTGTCTGGACGTCAAACATGAACATCGGCCGCGACGAACTAGGAGTTGTTTTTTGACTTTCGCCATTGTCGCAATGCTCCGTCGTATGCCTGACGCGCCCCTATGACGGCAGCTTCTGCCGCCCCCACCTCGCCGTGCTGCCGCGTTTCGAGATTGCGCCGCTCCCGCGCCAGTTTCGCCTCCCGACTCGCCAACGCCTTCATCCTGCCGGCGTAGTCGGCCGTCACTGTTTCCAGCGCAGTCTCCGCCGCCTCGAGCTTGGCGCTGCTAGGCTTCGGCTTCGGTGCCGGCTTTGGTTTCCGTGGCTGCTCGGACGCTTCGGTGTGATCCGAGCCACCTCGATGTGTTGTTCTCGGTTCGGGGGCCGGCATGGCCTTGATCTGCTCGGCAGTCGTGCCCCGGGAAAGCTTCACGACCACGCCTGGCGACGCCAATGGCTCTGCGGTCAGTGCCGGGTCTGTGACGAGCTCTGCGATTCCTCGCGCGAATAGGTCCCGCTCGCTGCCCCAAGCCTCCAAAGCAGCTTTCTGACTGGGGGCAGCGACATACGCGTCGTTGAAGCCTGCAACCGTCCGATAAACTTTTAGCTTTTGCGCACGTGCCATAACGATCGATACCGCGGTGTTATTAAGAGGGGAAGTTAGCGGCACTCACCCATGCGATACTGACGCAGTATCGATCCCAACGAACCGCCGCCCCGGACGCGATCGCAGCACACGACAACGACCTTCCGTCCGGCAGCGTGCACCGGGACACAACGCGGCTGTAGCTCTTACCGGTCGCCTCACATGTCAACGTTCTGCGGAGGACCAGACGTTCGATGATCTGCTGGCTTCGCTGCGCCGCCGTGTTGTTACAGCGATAGTTTACCCGCCTCGGGTCTGCCGCGCGACGAGGCGATGCGCTTTCGAAGTCGGGCGCCTGGACGCCGGCAATCCGGACCTTGACGCCGTTCGAGCACCATATCGGTCCGTCGCCGTCATGTACGCGCGTGACCGTGCAAGAGGACGTCGACGCTGGTGCAAGCGCGATCATCGAACCACTCGGATCAGTGCTTCGTCCGACCGGCATCTGCTACAGCGTTCAGGCAGTCAGCTGAAACCTCCCACTGTCGGTACTGCTACGGCTGCCCTGGTGGCGTCTTCTGCATACCGGACGCGACGAACTGGCACGCACCCAGCTGCCCATGATCAGCCATCAGCGCGAAAGCCTGCTGCCAAGCGTCCTGCATCAAGCGGACAACCAGTCGGACTCGGCATCGTCGACCGCGGCGAACATATCCCCTTCGGCCTGCATGGCGCTGAGATGCTTACGCACCGCTTCCGGATTCCCGTTGCGGGGAAAGCGGCGATCGGCAACGGCTCCGGCCGCGAGCTGACCGACCAGATCGCTTCGGTCTTTTTGCGTGATAAGCCACTGGCCGAACGCGGGCTTGGGCTCCTGCTGGTCGTCGTCGTAGTCGGCCATCATCCTGTCCTTCGTATCGTCGGCCTGCTCATCGCATCAGATTGATGTTCCCGCAATGTTCTTGCGAATCAATCTGGATCAGGCCTAGCTAGGGACACGCCACGACCGGCGACTCGATACTGACGGAGCAACGAAATGGAGCACGATCTGCGGCTGAGAGCAGCTGCCCGCGTGATATACGACAACGTCTATCCACCTGCTGCCACGGTGCAATTCAGCTTCGACGAGGCCGAGCGGTTCGGGACCGTAGAGTACCGCCAAGCCGTTGGCGCAGCCCAGGATGCCCAGTCGGTTCTAGCCGCCCAGCATGATCAGCTCTTCTTCGCGGCGATCCTTTAGACCGTGTCTGCGACAAATCGAGATCGCTCGGTCGTCGTCCCGCTGAACCGCCCTAACGATGCGCTACGGCTTCACGACGTCGCGTTCGAACTGGTGCCGTGCGAGGTGCCCTTCTTCCTCGTCCATACGCAGGCCGGGTTTCCCTCGCCTGCGCAGGACGACATGCAGGAACCGATCGATCTGGGGGCTTGGCTCGTCGAGCATCCAGCCGCGAGCTACATCATGCGGGTCGATGGCCAATCAATGTCTGGCGCCGGGATCAACGATGGTGATCTGATCGTCGTCAACCGCGCCAAGAAGCCGAAGACCGGCGCGATCGTCGTGGCGCTAGTGCATGGTGATCGGACGTTGAAGCGGCTGCGCTATATCGATGGCCGACACTGGCTCGTCCCCGAGGCCGAAGGGTTTTCCGACATCCTCGTGGACGAACATGTTGAGATCTGGGGTACGGTCGTCGGCGTTGCGCGCAAAATGGCATGAACACGCCGATCGCCCTCATCGACTGCAACAACTACTACGTATCCTGCGAACGCGCCTTCGACGCCAGTCTTGTAGGCGTGCCGGTCATCGTCCTTTCGAATAATGACGGCTGTGCGATCGCACGATCCGCGGAAGCCAAGGCGCTCGGGATCAAGATGGGCGATCCGATCCACCACCTGCGCGACAAGGTGAAACAGCACGGCATCCAAGTGCGGTCGTCGAACTATGCGCTGTACGGCGATATGCAGCGCCGGGTGATCGCCGCCTGCGAGTCCTTCGCCCGCGACTTCGAGATCTACTCGATCGACGAGACGTTCCTGGATCTTGCCGGTTTCGAAGGGCGCGATCTCGTCGTCCACGCCAATGCGATGCGTGCCCAGGTCCAACTATGGACGACGATCCCCACCTGCGTCGGCATCGCCGACACCAAGACGCTGGCGAAGCTCGCGAATGCTGTGGCTAAGAAGGACCCGCAGTTCGCTGGCGTGGCCGATCTCCGGGACGACGACGTACGGCGCGATGTCATGCACGCCTTCGCGGTCGGAGACGTGTGGGGCGTGGGCGGTGCGACGGCACACAAGCTGACTGCTCTCGGTATACACACCGCTGGGGCGCTTCGTGACATGCCGATTAAGCAGGCGCGTGCCGTCGGTACCGTCGTGCTCGAGCGTCTGGTTGCCGAACTGCGCGGCGTCCCGTCCAACGCGGTCGAGGCAGTCGAGCCGCGCCGGAAGGGCATGGCCGTCACCCGATCGTTCGGTACGCCGATCTGCGACTTCGAGCAGATGATGGGAGCGCTGTCGCAATACGCGCTGCGGGCTGGCGAGAAGCTGCGATCACACGGGTTGGTTGCGGCCCGCCTAACGGCGTTCTTCCACACGAACAAGCACAAGCCCGACCGGCCCCAGTACGGTGCATCGCGCATGGTGACGTTGCATCCGATGACGAACGACAGCCTTGAGCTGATCGCGGCGGCCAGGCGCGGCGCCGAGAAAGCATGGCGCGATGGCTACGCCTATACGAAGGCCGGCATCATGCTCGACGATCTTCTTTCAGAGGATGAACGGCCGCGAACGCTGTTTGAGGAGGACACGTTAAAGCGTGACCGGCTGATGAGCGCGCTCGATGCGATCAACGGCAGATTTGGCACTTGGACGGCAGTGACTGCGTCGCAGGGGTTTAAGCGCGAGTGGAAAATGCGATCGGAGATGCGATCGCCGGCGTGGACAACCGACATCGCACAGGTGCCAACAGTCCGGGCATGAAGCCGTTTCTTGCCGTCGAACGAACGGCTGGTTTGGGGAGGAAAGCGGACCGTCCGCTTTGGAGGCCACACCCCAGGAAATCGACCACTGAACGGGTATCCTAGATGCATCAGTATTTTGCTTGGCTGGAGCCCTCAGTTTCCTGCCGTTTTTGAGCTGATGCGAAATCCGTGAGTTTTTGCATCACGAACGGTAAAAATGGCGACCTGTGGGCTGGCGGGTTTTGGGTTGCCCATACCTGCAAACTGCCGTTTGCTCTGACGACTACCAGTTGTGGTCTGTCCAACGATACATGCCAACGACCACATCACCAGCGGCGCTCCCCTTGGACCATACGGCAATCGTCAGGTCCGGACTATGAACAGAAAGTTGTACAGCTGCGCCAAGAATAGGGCTGCCGGACGTGGCAATGAGCATGGGTTTGCCAGCTTGACCGCTCTCAGTCTCAAAGGTCAAACTGCCCTCATCTGAGCGCAGTTTGCGCCAAGCAGCAAGATAGCTGTTTTTACCGGGCACCCAAAAAGTACTGACCAATCGGTATCCGGGGCGGTGCGGCATTGTGGAGGGCGGTCGTAGCGGGTCAATCACCTGGCTCGCATCTACGCCTGCGTTCTTGATAACCTTCACCGCAGTCACTTTGCTTGGAAAAGGCCCTGCATCGTCCAGCACGATCTTGATCCCGCCACCGTCCGAGGTCCGAGCAACCGTCGGTGACTCAAGCCCATTGATCATCGATACGACGACTGGGTTGCCCGTGAATGGGATGCTGAACACATGGTCTAGCCTTCCGTTTGCTACCCGTAGCAGCGGCGCACCGGTCGAT
This sequence comes from Sphingomonas albertensis, assembly GCF_014358075.1. GTDB lineage: Bacteria > Pseudomonadota > Alphaproteobacteria > Sphingomonadales > Sphingomonadaceae > Sphingomonas > Sphingomonas albertensis. Next base: position 37,209 of record NZ_JACONT010000005.1, read on the forward strand.
GATGGCAAGGGTGGTTGTGCCGCGCCAATGGGCGAAGCCATCATCATCAAAACCGAGCTAAAGATCCTGCCAAACACTGCCGGCGTCTCCCTATCAAACGACCGCTCTTAAGAGATTTCGTGAACGCAAAAAAGGGCAAGGATTTGGCGTCAGCTGACCGGCTGCTTTGCACCACTGCTTGATGCAGAACTCTTGATTCTTGCATCAGTGATAGCGGCGATGAACGAATGTCCGCTTTCGGGTCTGCGAGCTGCCGGTCGGAACGTCCGGGTGTGGGCGTAATCGGAATGGCCGGGATGGGAAGGAAAGCGGACCTTCCGCTTTCGGGAAGCCGGATGGCAATAGCTGACAGACGGCTTCAGAGCCGGGTCTGAAACGCTAAGGCCGGTGAGCCACTTCGCAATTCAATCGTTGGCATACGATCTAGTCCGCGGAACGTCTTCAAGTTCTGGAACGGCCATACTGCCGGTCGCCGTTATGAGGCGATTTTGCAAACCCGAGCCGGATATGGTTATCGGCAGCCCCATGAAACTGTCGATCCTGGCTGGTATGTATCCTAACACTAAGTACGCATCTCGCTGCATCAGTTCAACGAAGCCGACTCGAAGCGACCAAGCTGTAGGATAATAACCAAGCTCAACTGAGCGGCAGAATATATCACGCAGCAACTTTCTAGCACCTATCGTTACATTACCCCCAACTGATACACGTAAAATCTTAGGTTCTATATCCAACTTCACTGGGATTTACCTAACTGCTCAGCGGAGAGAGTTGGCAGCGAGCTTTCCTCTGGCGCGAGTTCTGCGAGTTCGAAATAGCTTTTCGCCATCCGATGGTAAATTTCTGCTATTTGCGAGTCTTTTGCTTTTCGAGCCAACTGAAGCGCCTTAGCACCGCGAGCGTTGAAATAAGCGCGTCCCATTACTTCGGACATGGTTTCGCTCCATGTTGAGCGAAGACACGTCAGGTGCCTCCATCGGCACCGTGCTCCAGGCCAGACGTACCGATATCGCCTCATAAAACTGATAGAAAGGTAGAGCAATCTCCGATCTTTGCGCGAACATGGCGGAACCGCTGAGACGGGGCGATAGTAGAATGGAAGGAACGGGAAGGAAAACGGACCGTCCTCTTATCGTGAGGCAGGCGGCGATAACGGACATTAAACCGCTTAACGCCGAACCTTGGGCGTCAGGGTATCTAGTGCCTGAACAATGTAGAGGGCGAGAACACCACGCCCTTCCATTTTGTCGGCTATGACCAGCGCTTCCAGCAGGAGCGCTTTCAATTTTTCCTGTTGGTCGAACGTCATCCCCGGCCTCCTATCTAGTATTCCGACATGTACCGTGAGCACCGGAAATAACCTAGATTAAGAAAGCGAGATGACCCTACCAATATAGGATTAATCTGGATCAAGTCGGTTGACTATGGCGCCGTCTTCGATGGGTCCAGGGACCGGCCGAACGCAGTTAACACATTACTGGCGTTTTTTCGTCGAACGTCGGCCATCATGGTATCCACCACATGGCAAATTAATGAGGCAAATCATCGACCAAAAGAAACCTTTCCGAGAATTGACCAGCTTGCCTAAAGCCGTCGAGATCAATTATTTCGTATTTTCGGTTGGCGTGATTGATTAAGCGACTTTCGACTAGCGACCTGATAGACCTATTAACGTGGACAGGTGTGATTCCGACGCTATCCCCCATCTGCTCCTGCGACATAGGTAAGGAAAAACGCAACCCATCACTTAAGCCCCGTAACCTAGTCCTGGCGGCAAATTCGTTCAAAAAATGAGCTACACGAGTCCGTGCGGAACGCCCACCAATATTCAACAACCACTCCCGCAGTTGTCGCGACTCCGCAATTGTTCTTAGATCCAAAGCCAACCGAATGGATTGGTGTGAATCTATTAATTCTTCAAACTCGGATCTTTGAACGTAGATGATGCTCGATTTTTCTGCACAAACCACATTGTAGTCCAAACTATTCACAAATCTGCTTTCCGGATTAACCATGTCTCCGGGAATTATCAGCGATACATTTTGTCGATAACCGTCCAATGTTTGCTTTTGACGAAATAGATAGCCCGATATTACAAACACATAGTCGGAAGATGACAAGCCTTCCCTGAATACGTAGCTTCCCGACTCAAACGTTTTTGTTCGAGCTTTCAGACGGCCTAAAGCTTCGCTGTCAAAAACTTGTATCCGCGAATACGCCGATAGGCTTTTCGCAATCAGACCATGAGGGTCAATTTCCGAGATCAAAACAGGGTTCCCGTATATTGGCGGGAGCATTGCGTCTCTCAGTTGCCAAGGGCCGCGATCGGTCAGCAATTTATGATTTATACCATAGGTTGCCGAACAGAACTTGATTTAAGTTAGTTTGCACGACGACTTTCATGGGACAGTGAAAGTTGGGGCAGCAGGTTGGGGCATATTGGGCAACTCCAAACCGAGAAAGATGCGCTGAACGAGTGGCTTTTATAGGGAGCTTGGATCGCATGCCCGGGTGTCCGGATATGGGCGTTCAGGGCAGTGCGGCGGTAGTACGCGCAAGGCCAACCGAACGGCTGAGCTATCCCCGCGCACGGTGCCAGCCGCTTCCGTCGCTTCACAAGCGACGTCGACAGCGAACTTTACGAGCGTTCTTTCTCGAAGATCTAGTGGCATTCCATACTCGAAAGCACGAGCAGGGGGCGGCTCGCAGAATATAAAGTAGGGCGCGGGAAAACCCTAACCTGCCTAACATCGGCGGATTTCTGCGGTTTTTGGCCTAACCTTTACCCTAACATTACTATAATCAGATTATGACCAATGACCGAGATAATCCCGGTTAGGAAAATCGTTTATTTTCAATGGGATTAGGTTTTCGGGATGAAAAGGTTAGGTCAGGTAAGGGTCCGACCCTGATTAATATATCGTGCTATCGTAAACACTTATGCGAGATATGCCGGATAGATTAGGGAGATTAGGGTTTTCCCGCGCGGCAGGCTGGCCTGATGGGAAAGCGTGGTCGCAAAACGCCACAGCTCAGACCGATTCTAGCGCGATTTTGCGACTAAAAAGGCGGCAGCGCGGGCGTGTCCCCGCCATGTCGAATATCTGCATCTAGGTGCAGCAATCTGCATCCAACCGCCACGCTCGAAAGTGCCCACAAAAGCTAGGTTTTCGCCGGGCTGCACCAGATCCGCGAACTGCATCCTAAGCCACCTAAAAAGCGCGCGGGCGAGGCGGGGGTTCTTGCGCGGTATTTGGGGTTGTGGCGCCCTAGGCGGGCTCGACCGAGCCGCTCCCGCTTAAGTAGCGAGTCGATCGGCGCAATATGACCTGTGAGGTGGGCAGCGAGACCATACGAGTTAGTCACCTTCAGGTCTTAGCAGCAGCCCGCGGTCGCTTCTTGATCGCGAGAGCTACCGACCCAAACCCGGACATTCGCGCACCTTTTCCCGCTTTCCAACTTCAGACATTCGTTCACCCCCGCGCTGACTCGCTTGGCCCATGATCGTCCGTCATCGTTGTCGTGAATCGGGAGAGGAACGTGGAACGGCCGCAACGCGGCGCCAGTCCTTCAGCCGTCCGTCGCTCATCCTCAGTCTCCTCGCGGAGCCTGAGTCAGATCGCGCGTTTAACATCGATGGTGCTGACCCTAGTCTTTGGCGCTGCCCGGCTCCGCCATCTTACGATGCTGCTCGGCGAGCACCGATCCTGGAATGACGTTAGCCAGCACGCCCTGGACTTTGGTCTTCCAACCCGAAAAGATCGAGGCCTTGCCGCCCATCAGCGCGTCCCAGCCATCCTTGGCGACATCGGCCGGATCGCTTTTGTTGGGGTCGGTGCCGACGTCTGTGTCGTTCATGTCGGCGCGGTCGAAGAATTCGGTGTCGACCGGGCCGGGCATTAGCGTCGTCAGCGTGACACCATCGGCGTCCTTGATCTCGTTGCGCAGCGCCTCGGTGAAGCTGTCGATGAACGCCTTGGTGCCGTTGTACACCGCCTGGAAGGCGCCGGGGATGTAGCCCGCGACCGAGCCGACGACGAGCACCTTGCCGTCGTTACGCGCGACCATCGCCGGCAGCACCTTCTGGACGAGGTAGATCGTACCGGTGATGTTTGTGTCGACCACCAAACGCCAGTCGGCGACCTGCTGGCCGAGGAAGCCGTGGCCCAGGCCATGCCCGGCATTCGCGCAGAGCACGTCGACCTTGCGGCCGTTGGTCGCGGCGAGCAGCGCGTCGACGCCTTGGATCGTCGACAGATCCGCCTCGACGGCGGTCACTTCGGTGCCAAACTGCCTGAAGTCGGCCGCAGCGGCCTGGATCAGCGCCTCGTTGGCGACGACGAGAATGTCGTAGCCATCCTTGGCCGCCAGGGTGGCAAGTTCGAAGCCGATGCCCGTCGAAGCGCCGGTGATGATTGCAAACTTCTCAGCCATGTCGAATCCTCTCAGTTGAAGCCGGGCTTGAGCACGACCTTTGTCACTTCGTTCTGGTTGTTCTTGAACATGTCATAGCCCTTGGGGGCGTCCTCCAGGTCCATCCGGTGCGAGATCAGGAAGGTCGTGTCGATCTTGCCCTCCAGAATCGCGTTGAGCAGCGCGGGCATATAATGCTGGACGTGCGTCTGGCCGGTCTTGAGCGTCAGCCCCTTCTCCATGAACGCACCCAGCGGGAACTTGTCGACGAACCCGCCATAGACTGCGGGCATCGACACGCGTCCGCCCTTGCGGCAGGCGATGATCGCCTGGCGGATCGCGTGCGTCCGATCGGTGCCGAGGAAGGTCGACGCCTTGATTTGGTCGACCACATTGTCGACGAAGACGCCGTGTGCCTCCAAGCCGACGCTGTCGATCACCGCGTCGGGACCGATCCCGCCGGTCATCACCATCAGCGCCTCATAGACCGCGCTTTCCTCGTAATTGATCGTCTCCGCACCGAACTTGCGGGCGAGTTCCAGACGGCGCGGGAAATGGTCGATAGCGATCACGCGTTCGGCGCCCATCAGGAATGCCGACTGCACCGCGAACAGCCCGACCGGACCGCAGCCCCAGACCGCGACCGTATCGCCCGGCTCGATCTGTGCGTTCTCCGCCGCCATCCAGCCGGTCGGCAGGATGTCCGACAGGAACAACACCTTCTCGTCTTCGACGCCGTCGGGAATGACGATCGGGCCGATGTCGCTGAACGGCACACGAACATATTCGGCCTGGCCTCCGGCATAGCCGCCGGTCATGTGGCTGTAGCCAAACAGGCCTGCCATCGGCTGACCATACAGCTCCTGCGCGATGTCCTGGTTGTCGGTAGGCAGGCCGTTGTCGCAGGCCGAATATTGATGCTTGCCGCAATGATAACAGCTGCCACACGAGATCGTGAACGGCACGACGACCTTCTGGCCCTTCTTCAGCGTCGACTTCGCGCCGACCTCGACAACTTCGCCCATGAACTCGTGGCCGAGGATGTCGCCCGCCTGCATCGTCGGGATATAGCCGTCGTAGAGGTGCAGATCCGAGCCGCAGATCGCGGTCGCGGTGACCTTGATGATGCAGTCGCGGGGATTGACGATCTCGGGGTCGTCGACGGTGTCGACGCGGACGTCGTGCTTACCGTGCCATGCCAGTGCGCGCATCAGGAGAGTTCCTCTTCGTGCTGCTTGCGATTCATCGCCGCGGTCGCGATCTCGCCGGTTTCCAACAGTTGCTTGAAGCGTCGCAGGTCCCGGCGCGCCTGAATTGCGGGTTCGCGCTGGAACATCTTGGCGATCAGCTTGCCGACCATACCGGCCGGCGGATCATAAGCGATCGTCGCGACGACGACCGTGCCGCGTGCGCCGGCATCGCGAAACTCCACGCGCCCGCTATTGGCGACGCCCGCGCCGGGCTCGGAGGTCCATGCAATCACGCGATCCACTTCGTCGTCGGTGATGACGGCATCCCATTCGACCGTCTTTCCCGCGGGTGCCTTCACGACCCAGTGCGACCGCATGGCGTCGAGCGTATCGATCCGTTCGACATTCTCCATGAAGGTCGGCAGGTTCGCGAAGTTACGGAAATACGCGAACACCTCGGCAACGGGCCGGTTGATGGTGACCGCGCGCGCGACGATCGAGTCGCCCTTGCGCTCGGGGATACCACTCGCGGCAAGCGGTTCGCCTTGTTTCCAGGTGCTTGGCGGCGCGTCGTCGCCATGCAGATTGGTATCATTCATGTCGAATCTCCTGCCGGTTACGCGCGGCGCCAAGTCTCAGTCGCAACGCGGGCCGGCGTGCAGATGCAGTCGCCGGCCCGTGCATGAGTCACATCGCGGAGAGTTCACCGATGTGCGTCTCAACGACCGGCGCGATCGATGCCGCGATCGTCTTGAGCGGCGCGGCCGTCCCAGTCTGCGCATAGGTCTGGTGCAGGGTCAGCGCGCGTTGATGCGCAGCCTTCTGCTGTTCGACGTACAACCGGTCGCGCGCCGTCCCGGTGGTTGCGCGCAATGCCGCGACGTCCTTGGTACCCATCGCATCGAGCTTGGGCGGCGCGGGGTGCAGGCCTGCGCGCATCGCGGCGGCCTTCACATCCGCGGTCGACTTTGTGTGGTCGGCGACCATCATCGACGCGAACGACCGGAGTTTGGCGTTCTTCGTCGATGCGAGAAGCAGACGGCTGGACTGGATTTCATATTGATCGCCGGCACCAGCCTTCATCACATAGGTCGGCGCGGCCATCGGCGCCTGCGCCACGGCTGCGACAGCCGGCATTGCGATCATCGCTGCCAGCGCGAAAAGCTTGGTCATGACATTCTCCTGAGAATGCTGCGGCAATCGCGACCCGCAGCTTCAAGTGGAACCGACGCCACCCGCCAATGTTCCTAACGTTCTCGCCTTCTCAATCTGGATCAATCCGTTTGATCTCAACGATAAAGACATTAGGTGCAATTGCTGGTAACGGTCGAGGCCCGCGAGGATGACGTCGTCATCAGAGAGCTTCTGTCGCGGCCTTCGCACCGCACGCGGGACTACGAAGAAGCCCCTATTCGTTCCGGGTGAATCGGTGAGATCTTCATGTCGATCCGATTTGCAGCCAAGCCGCCCCGCCTGACGGGTTAATAGCGCGAACCGCGTTTGCCCGTCGACCTATGGCCGGCGGGCTCGGACTTACGCGTCTTCAGCCTGGAGATTGACGCTCGTTTCGGCGAGCTTCGTCATATACTCGTCGCCACCGTAGATGTCCTTGGTGGCCGCGGTCAGCTTCTTGTGGTCGTCCTTGAGGCCGAGCGCCTTGGCATAGGCCGCGGCGGTGCCGAAGCCGGCAATGCCGTAATGCGTCATGCGCTGATATTGCGCGATGATCATGACGTCGAGCAACGGCCCCTTGTCCGGCCCTTCCTTGAGGACATGCTTGGTGGCTTCGGCGACCAGGCCTTCCATGCCCTTGCAATGCTCCTTCGAAACTTTCTCGTCGTTGGCCGCGATCAGTTCCTTGAGGACGTCGGTATGCTTTTCGATGCCTGCCTGCGAATCGGTCAGCATCGACTTTAGCGCATCGTCGCTGGCCTTGGCGGTGATCTTCTTGAGCACCTTTTTCATCTGGTCGTTCGCGGACCACAGGTCCTTCAGTTCGTCGGTATAGATGTCTTTCAGATCTTCGGGTGCCGACATGGTGATCGTCCTTTCGGGAGCCAGGCCCATTGCCTGGGTTCAACGGGGAAATTTGGAAATGTGCCGGCTGGCTCAGCCAGAACCGGGATGCGTCTGTTCGGCTTCGTACCGGGCGTCGGTACCGACCTTCCCCTCGGCCTCGGCTTCCGCGATTCCGGACGTCTCGACGACGTCGATCGAACTCTCATCGTCCGCCAGCGCGTGCGGCTTACGGTCGGCATCGGGGTCGGCGGCGATCGTCGAGCGAGCGCCGTCACCGGACCTGGCGACCCCGTTCGGCGCACTACCGCCCTCTTCGCCGGCCTGGCCACCGCCGTGATAGGCGATGTCGGTCTGGCCGCCGTGCGCCATCAAGCCGGTGTTCGTGGCGACCTTCCCGGCGTGCGGGTTGGGATAGGCACCGCCGCCGCTCTCCCCGCCGGCCGACCTGCCATGGACGTTAGCCCCGCCATCGCCTTCCGGAACGCCGGACACGCCGTCTGGCGCACCCTTGGTATCGGGGTTGCCGCTCACCGGCATCGGAACCTTGTCGGCCATGAAATATCCTCAGTGTTGAACGTACGGGACGAGCCCGGCGGAGGTGAAGATGCAGCATCTGGCGCCACGGAAGTGCGTGAACTGCCTCCGACACCGTAGCGACGACGGCGGCACCCGATCTCCAATAAAACCGACATATATGTCGCACGAGCCCATGACTTCGACCCACTTTCCATAGCAGATCGTAATAAGATCGCCGAAACTACGTCAAGCATGAATAAGCTATACTTGATATAGGGCAGATTTTAGAACCCATCCATACAACAAATATTGAGATTATCGGATCGGATTCTCAATTATGAGATATAGCGATCTGAAAGCCCCATCGTTCCCTATCCGTGCAGCAGATCGCGCTTATATTTCGCATTAATCGACATTAATGCGCAGGAGTTTCGGGGCCTCCTTCTGCCGCGACGCGTTGGAGGAAATCATTATCCACCGGCATCGCTGGCAAGCTCATCGTTTAGACCAGACGATCGGGACAAGCGGGTGCGTCCGTAGAATTTGGGATACCATCATGCAGATCAAAGCGATCCTCTTCGATATCGACGGCACGCTGGCGGACTCTAACGACATGCACGTGCTCGCCTGGGAGGAAGCCTTCGCGGGCATCGGTAAGTCGTTCGACCGGCAGGTGATCCATGACCAGATCGGCAAAGGTACCGACATGCTCGTGCCGACGCTGTTGCCCGATACGGACGGGGCCCAGCAGAAGGACCTCGGCGATGCGCATGGCGCGATCTTCAAGGCAAAGTATCTGGGGGCGATCAGGCCGTTCCCACAGGCGCACGCGTTGCTGGCGCAGGCGCATGGCCGGGGCCAGCGCGTGGTCCTCGCGTCGTCCGCGTCGGGTGCGGAGGTCGATCACTATATCGACCTTCTGAACGCACGCGATCTGGTCGATGCGACGACCAGCGGCGACGACGTCGAGAAGACGAAGCCCGCACCGGATATCTTTGCGGTCGCGATGCAGAAGCTGCCGGGGATCGCCCCTGCCGACGTCATCGTCGTCGGCGACACGCCCTATGACGTCGAGGCCGCTGCGAAATGCGGTATCGCCGCGATCGCCGTGCGGTCGGGCAAGTTCACCGATGAGCAATTGCAGTCTGCGGGCGCGATCGCGCTTTACGACGATGTCGCGGCGTTGCTCGCGGACTTCGCAACCTCGCCGCTGGGTCGCTGAGCGCCATGGCCGTTCGGTTGAAGCCCGTCCGCGATCAGATCATCGTCGTTACCGGCGCGACCAGTGGCAACGGCCTTGCAACGGTCGAGGAAGCGATACGTCGCGGCGCCGCAGTGGTCGCCACGTCACGCAATGCAGCCGCCCTAGAGGCGCTCGCGGAGGGCATGTCGGCTGGCGGCGGCCGCATTGCGATCTGTGTCGCCGATATCAGCGACCCCAGCGCGGTGGAGCGTATTGCGACCGTCGCCAATGACGCGTTCGGCGGGTTCGATAGCTGGGTCAACAACGCCGGTGCGGGCACCTATGGTACGCTCGAGCGGGTGCCCTTGGCGGATCACCGCCGGGTGTTCGACGTCAATTATTTCGGCGTGCTGCATGGCTCGCTCGTGGCGGCCCGGCATCTGCGCGGACGCGGCGGGGCCATCATCAATGTCGGGTCGATTCTCAGCGATCGGACGATCGTCCAGCAGGGCCCCTATAGCGCGACGAAGCATGCCGTTCAGGCGCTGACCGATACGTTGCGGATGGAATTGGAACGGGAGGATGCGGGTATCTCGGTCACGTTGATCAAGCCCGGCGCGATCGATACGCCGTTTCCCGAGCACGCGCGCAACTTCATGGATCAGCCGCCGCGCCTGCCGCCGCCGCTATACGCGCCGTCCGTCGTCGCCGATGCCATATTGTTCGCGTGCGAGACGCAGCGCCGCACGCTGTATGCGGGTGGCGGCGGCTGGCTGTCTTCGCTGCTATCGCGGGCGGCACCGCGCCTGAGCGACCGGATCATGGAAAAGCTCGGCACGGTCCTGCAGCAAAAGCCCAAAGATCCCGGCGACCCGGCCCGACGCGACAACCTCTACGTGCCGCGCGACGATGCCTTGCGCGGAAGCCAGACCGTCCATGCGCGCGACTCGAGCACGGTGTTGCAGGTCCAGAAGATTCGACCGGCCGGGCTGTTTCTGGGGATATTGGCTGCCGGTGTTGCGGTGTCGATGACCCGCCTCGGCAGACGCCGCCTATAGGCCTGGACGACTATGAACGGGCCTCCCGCGTTACAGCGTCTTCGATTGCCGGATTATCACATATGCCCACGACTGCCGGCCTGCCCGATACCTATATCCTGATCCTGACGGGATTTGGCCTGCTCACGGCTTTGGTCGTCTGGCTGCCTCTGGCCCTGCGCAAGCTACCTTTGTCGCTGCCGATCGTATGTATCGCGCTCGGGGCCGCCTTGTTCTCGCTGCCGCAGGTCACGTTGAAGCCGCTGCCGTTGCTCTATCCGGAGATCACCGAGCGCTTCACCGAGTTCGTGGTCATCATCGCGCTGATGGGGGCAGGCCTGAAGATCGACCGCGTATTCAACTGGCGGAACTGGACGGTCACCTGGCGCCTGCTGGCGATCACCATGCCGCTTGGTATCCTGGCTATCGCCGCACTGGCCGCATGGGGGCTTGGCCTGCCTTGGGCGATCGCCATTCTGCTCGCCGCGAGCCTGGCGCCGACCGATCCCGTCCTGGCCGCGGATATCCAGGTCGGGCCGCCGAAAAGCGAGGACGAGGACGAGGTTCGGTTCGGGCTGACGTCGGAAGCGGGGCTCAACGACGGTCTGGCATTCCCCTTCGTGCACCTCGCCATCATGCTCGCTGCCGCGGCCGGGACGGACACGTCATGGCTGGGCGAATGGTTCAGCTACCGGGTGCTGTGGGAAATCGGCGCGGGCGTCGGTGCCGGCTGGCTGATCGGCCGCGGCTTTGGCTGGCTGACCTTTCACGTGCCCGCGCAGACCAAGCTCGCCCAAACCGGCGATGGCCTGATCGCGCTGGCTGCCACATGTATTTCATACGGCGTCACGGAGATCATCCACTGCTACGGCTTCCTGGCCGTATTCGTGACCGCGCTCAGCTTCCGCGGCACGCATCGCAGCCATGATTTCCATCACGACATGCACAACGTCACCGAGCAGATCGAACGGCTGGCCATGATGGTCTTGCTCCTGCTGTTTGGTGGTGCGCTGGTGAATGGGCTGCTGGCGAAAATATCGGTGGCGGATGTCCTCGCGGCGCTGGTGATCCTGCTGGTCATCCGGCCGATCACGGGCATGATTGGCTTGGCAGGGCATGAGGCGGACCGTTCGGAGAAGCTGACGCTGGCCTTCTTCGGTATCCGTGGCGTCGGCTCGATTTACTATCTCGCCTACGGCCTCAACCACATCCATGCTGTCGGAGCCGAACGCCTATGGGGGCTGGTTGGGCTGGTCGTGCTGTTATCGATCGTCCTGCACGGTTTGACGGTGACGCCGATCATGCGTCTCCTCGACCGACAGCATGGGCGTGACCCCGACAAGGACGAACCACCTGCCGTCGGTGCATGAGGACAGTGCGACGCCTGCGGGACACGGCTTTGTTCTGATGCCTCCGTCCGTCACGCCGATAAGGCTTGCGATGTCCGAGCTAAGACCGTTTGACCACGTCGGCTCGGACCCAGAAGCGGACGTTTGCGACAGTATTTGCGAACTCCAGATCAGCCGTTCGTTCATTTTCCGTTCGCGACGCCGCTCCATTTAAGAGCAAATGGCGCAAGACAGGAATTGATAGCGGCTGTCGCGCTCACCGTCTTGAGTCTGCCTCTACTTGGGCAGTTAAAGTGACCAGCCGCCATCCACGGAAATTGCGGCACCGGTGACGAATCCGCCAAGATCCGCGCTCATCCACAGCACGGCGTCGGCGATCTCCTCGGGCTTTCCCAGACGACCGACCGGCTCGAGATCGATGGCTTTCTGGATGTCACCGTTGGTGAAGCGATCCATCATCGGCGTCTCGATGTTGCCCGGCAGGATCGCATTCACGCGGATATTCTGCTTCGCATAGTCGAGCGCGGCTGATTTCGTCAGGCCGATGATCGCGTGCTTGGAAGCGGCATAGGACGCTCCGCCCGCCACCCCCCGGACACCAGCCCCCGACGACGTGTTGACGATCACGCCGCTACCCTGACGCACCATCTGCGCAAGCTCGTGCTTCATGCAGACGAACGTGCCACGCAGGTTGATGTCGAGAATCCGGTCCCATTCGGCGAGGTCGATCGCCGCGACCGGCGCCGCGTTGTTCTCGACTCCGGCATTGTTGAAGGCGATGTCGAGACTGCCGAAGGTCTCGATCACCCGCCCGATCGCCGCCTCGACCTGGTCCGGCTTCGACACGTCGCAGGCAAGGACCAGGACCTGTGCGCCGGCGTTCCTGACGGCGTCCGCGGTTTCGGACAGGGCATTTTCGGTCAGATCGAGGATCGCGACCTGCGCGCCCTCGGTTGCGAAGGCGACGGCGGTCGCGCGGCCGATGCCGCTGGCGGCGCCGGTGACGAAGGCGACCTTGCCGGAAAAGCGATGGGGATTGGTCATGGAAGATACTCGCGTTTGATGGGGGGGGCGACCGTTCACTCGGTTCCGAGCGGCGCGAGATACTCGGCGTCCGTCACCTTGTTCATCCAGGTCACGGCCGAGCCGTCGGCCGACTCCTGGATGGCGACATGCGTCATGCCCTGATGCGCCGTCGCGCCGTGCCAGTGCTTCCGGTCTGCCGGGCACCACAGGATGTCGCCCGCGGTGAACTCCAGCTTCGGGCCATCCGCGATTTGCGTCCAGCCTATGCCCTCGGTCACGATCAGCGTCTGGCCGGCGGGGTGCGTGTGCCAGGCACTCCGGGCGCCGGGCTCGAAATGGACGATCGCGCCAGAGACGCGCGACGGGTCGTCGCGCTGGAATCGCCCGGAGATCGTAACCTTGCCGGTAAAATTCGCCTCCGGCCCGTCGACGGTCTTCATCTCGGATTTGCGGGCGATGGTCATGTCGGGAGGTCCTCTTTGGGCTTGAGCGAAGCTGACGGGCAGCAGCAAGCCGACGACCGTGCCGAATTTCAGCAGGCGCATCACGTTAGCACCGGCAGCGCGTCGAGGTGCTTCTCGAGCGTGATCGGATACTCGCGCACGCGGACGCCTGTTGCGTTGTAGATCGCATTGGCGACCGCGGGCGCGACCCCGGTCAGACCCAGCTCGCCCACGCCCTTGGCCTTTACCGGCGAGATCGTTGGATCGACCTCGTCGATGAAAAAGGCGTCGAGATGCGGGATATCGGCATGCACGGGCACCTCGTAGCCAGCGAGATCGTGGTTCACGAAGAAACCGAAGCGTTTGTCGATCGCCATGTCCTCCATCAGCGCCGCACCGACGCCCATCACCATCCCACCGATCACCTGACTTCGTGCGGTCTTTGCGTTGAGGATTCGCCCCGCCGCGCACACTGCGAGCATACGCCGTACCCGGACCTCGCCAGTGTATGCGTCGACCGCGACCTCAGCGAAATGCGCCCCGAAGGTCTGCTGTTGGAACTGATCGGCGAGCTTGGCGAACTCCATCAGGTCCTCGACCACAATATCGCCGTTCTTCGCCGCGTCAGCGAGCTTTACCGACCGGTTACCGCTGCGGACTTGCCCCTCGGCAAAGTCGACGTTGGTGGTGTTGAAGCCGAGCCGCTGCGCGACCGTCTCGCGCAGCTTCATGCACGCCGCATAGACACCTGCTGTCACAGAAGGCGCGCCCTGCTGCCCGCCCGACCCTGGCGTTTCAGGGAAGGTGGAGTCTCCGAGTTTGACGACGATCCGGTCGGGCATGACGCCCATCATCTCGGCCGCGGTCTGCTGGACGACCGTGTAGCTGCCGGTGCCGATGTCCGTCATGTCGGTCTCGATCGTGACCACGCCGTGCCGGTCGAGCCGGGCCCGTGCGCCTGCCTTGGCGATCTTGCCGCCACGAATTGCGCCCGCCATGCCCATACCGATCAGCCATTGTCCCTCGCGGACCTTGCCGGGCTTGCTTTGGCGCTTGTCCCAGCCGAAGCGCTCCGCACCCTCGCGCAGGCAGCGGGCAAAGGCTCGGGTCGAGAAAGGCTTGTCTGGGTTCTCCGGATCGACCTGCGTATCGTTCAAGACGCGAAGCTCGATCGGATCCATCTTCAGCTTTTCCGCCAGCTCGTCCATCGCGACCTCGAGCGCCATCAGCCCAGGCGCTTCGCCCGGCGCACGCATCGCATTGCCTTCGGCAAGATCAAGCGTCGCCAGCCGCATCCGCGTCAGCCGGTTCGCGCCGGCGTACAGCGTCCGCGTGGAGGTAACGGTCGGCTCCGTACGCCCACCGATGAGGTTGCCCGACAGGCTATCGTGACCGATCGCCGTCAGCCGCCCGTCACGGCCCGCCCCCAGTTGCACACGCTGGATCGTCTTGGGCCGGTGGATCGTCGTGTTGAACATGATCGGACGTTGCAGCGCGATCTTTACCGGGCGCTTGACCACGCGCGCGGCGATCGCTGCCAGCGCGAGATCGATCTGCACGGTCCCCTTACCGCCAAAGCCCCCGCCGATGTAGGGCGAGATCAGGTGGACGTTCTGCTTGGGGATACCGAGAATCAGCCCCAAATCGCGCGTTCCCCAGTTCATCTGCTGGATCGATGTCCAGCACGTCACCCGGTCGCCGTCCCATTCGGCGATCGAGGCATGCGGCTCCATCATCGCGTGCGCCTGATCGGGCACGGTGTAGGTCTCGTCGACCTTGACCGGCGCCGCGGCGAACGCCTTAACGAAGTCGCCGACCTGCTTCTCGTTGGGACCGCCATACTCGCCTTCCGGCGGGACGGGCGCGCTGCCGTTCTGCGCTGCTAGATCGAACTGTCCAGCCGTCCGTTGATAGTCGACACGGACCAGCGCGGCGGCGGCACGAGCCTGTTCGAAGGTCTCGGCGACGACGACGGCGACCGGTTGATGGTAATGCTCCACCTCGGGCGCAGCGAGCATCTTCTGAACGTAGAACTTGCCGACCCCGGGTTTACCAACATTCAGATAGGTGACGACCCCAACTACCCCGGGCGCGCGTTCGGCATCGCGCGTGTCTATTGTCGTGATCCGACCCTTGGCGATCGCAGCGCCGAGGATGTAGCCATAGGCAAAGCCGGGCGCGACATTCTGCCATTCATAGGCATAGGTCGCCGTGCCGGTGGTTTTGAGATGCCCCTCGTAGCGATCGAGTGGCTTGCCGAGCACCTTCATCCGATCGGTCGGATTGGCGCCTGCGGGTTTGTCGAAGATCATGGCTTCACCTCTGCAAGGACTGCGGCGAGCGTGCGCGTAGCGAGCGGAATCTTGAACGCGTTGTCAGCGGTCGGCCGCGCATCTGCGAACACCGTGCGGGACATCTCGACCGCGCCGCGCGACATGGCGGCCTCCGCTGCCTCCACCCGCCATGGCCGATGGGCGACACCCCCAAACGCAGCGCGCCCGCTGCCGTCACGCTGGACAATGGCGGCGACCGACACGAGCGCAAACGCGTAGGACGCGCGGTCGCGCACCTTGCGGTAGACGTGCGTACCGCCAACCGGACGGGGCAATGTTACCGCGGTGATCAGTTCGCCATGATCGAGCACATTGTCGCGCTCGGGTGCGTTGCCCGGCAGCGTATGGAAGCTCTCGATCGAGATGGATCGTGCCTTCCCGTCCGCTCGCACGGTCTCAACGGTGGCATCGAGCACCCGCATCGCAACCGCCATGTCGCCTGGATACGTAGCGATACACGCCTCGCTCGATCCGATGACAGCCAGCTGGCGCGAATAGCCATCGATCGCGGCACAGCCCGACCCGGGCTTGCGCTTGTTGCATGGTTGGTTGGTATCGTAGAAATACGGGCACCGCGTCCGCTGAAGCAGATTGCCGGCGGTCGTCGCCTTGTTGCGCAACTGGCCCGACGCCCCCGCGACGATCGCGCGGCTGAGTACGCCATAGTCGCGTCGCACCCGCTCCTCGCTCGCCAACGCCGTGTTGCTGACGAGCGCACCGATCCGCAGCCCACCGGCGTCTGTCGGTTCGATCCGGTCGAGCTTAAGGTCCTGCACGTCCACCAGATGGGTGGGCGTCTCGATCTCCAGCTTCATCAGATCGAGCAGGTTTGTACCGCCTGCCAGGAACCGTGCGCCGGGAATGCTTGCGACTATCCGAGCCGCGTCGGCAGGCGTCGAGGCTCGCTCGTAAGTGAAGCTTCTCATACCCGCGTTCCTGCGATTTCGGCCATCGCCTCGGCGATGTTGGAATAGGCGCCGCAGCGGCAGATGTTGCCACTCATCCGCTCGCGCATCTCGGAACCGTTCGGCTGTGGCGCTGCCATCAGATCGGCCTGTGCATGGCTTGGAATGCCACGCTTGATTTCCTCCAGCACAGCGACCGCAGAGCAGATCTGCCCCGGCGTGCAGTAGCCGCATTGGTACCCGTCGTGCTTCACGAAGGCAGCCTGCATCGGATGCAGACGCTCCGGGGTGCCAAGGCCCTCGATCGTGGTCACGGCATCGCCTTCATGCTGGACGGCGAGACTGAGGCAGGCGTTGATCCGCTCCCCATTAACGATGACCGTGCAGGCACCGCACTGCCCGTGATCGCAGCCCTTCTTGGTGCCGGTCAGGTGCAGATGTTCGCGCAGGGCATCGAGCAGGGTCGTACGCGGATCGAGCGTCAGTCGGTGAGGCTTGCCGTTCACCGTCATAGCGACCTTGTACGTCGGCACGGCTTTCACACGCGGCGCGGCCGCGGCCGTTTCGCTTACGATAGAGGATACTGCAGCCGTCGTGGCGCTGCTCATCAGCATCTCCCTTCGTGACAATTGGAAAGTCTCACTGGCCATCGGCAATCCTCCGGGGGGCGCCAACGGGCGCCGCTTAGGATCATTAAACGCTTTCAAGCATGGCGAGTTACCCATGCGCCACTTGATGCAACGATGAATCAAGTTCAGCATTGGCGTATGCTTGTTACCCGTACCAATCTGACGGACCTTGCCTATTTTTTGGCGATCGCGCGTCATCGGAATTTCCGCTTGGCCGGTTTGGAGCTTGGCGTATCAGCCTCCGCGGTCAGCCACGCCCTTAAAGGTTTTGAAGAGCGCGCGGGCGTCCGTCTGATCAACCGGACCAACCGCTCCGTTACCCTGACGTCGGCTGGTAAGGCGCTTGAGCAGTCGGTCTCCGGCTCATTTGCTGACATCGGGTCCGCACTTGAAAGCCTCGATCGGCTTCGTGCCACTCCTGGCGGCAAGATCCGCATCAACGCCGTCGTCGATGCGGTAACGCTAGTTCTCGGTCCCGTGCTTGCCGAGCTGTCTCGCCGCCACCCCGATATCGAGGTCGACCTTGTCTCCAGCAACCGTATCATCGATGTCGTCGGTGAAGGGTTCGACGCAGGCGTGCGCTATGGTGGCACCGTTCCTGAAGACATGATCGCGCAGCGTCTTTCCGCCGACCTCAGATGGGTCGTCGCGGCATCCCCGCGCTATCTGGACGAACATGGCACGCCAACCCATCCGGAGGAGTTGAAGCACCACCGTTGCCTCGGGGTTCGGCTCGGTGACGACAGTATCTACCGTTGGGAGTTCGAGGGGCCGGAGGGTGACTTCGACGTGCCCATCAAAAGCGCGATGACAGCCGATGACAGCCGATCGACGCTAGCGATGGCGTTGAACGGTGCAGGTCTGACGTTCGGGCTTGAGCCACTGTTTGCCAAGCATGTCACCGATGGAAACTTGCGTCTGCTGCTAACCGATTGGGCAACGACGGGGCCCGGCTTCTACCTCTACTATTCCGGACGACGGCAGCTACCCGCAGGGTTGCGCGCTTTGCTGGCCATAGCGGGTGAACTAAAGCCGCTTGGCTGACGCATACGCATGAGTTCCAGCTATTCAGCTCCGCCCCGTCCTAAATATCACCCTTGGTCAGGTGACAGGCAAGACCCACTTTCGGCTATTCGGGATGTCATGGCCACTTCCTGCCTTTTGCCATTCGTTCATGCCCCATTTCCGCCGATCTCCTTGTTATTCGGCCGACGGCTCTCGCGGCGCTCGGCGGCGTCGCGGCGCCGGCGACCCGCGACCACCAACCGTCGCGCGCTCGGTCCTTGGGCGGGACGCCTTCGGTCTTGGGTCACGTGCGGCGGCCTCGGTCACGGCGGGCAACCCGACCGCCTCCTCGTCCGTCGACCTCGACAGGGCGTCCTTCAGTACGTCCATCCTGCGCTTAAAGCCGGGATAGTCAGGCACCGGCTCTAGCGGATCGCCACCGAGGTCGAAGCGATGGCGCAGGGACAGCATGTCCTGCCGGATCGCCTCCGCGTCGAGCGAGTCGTCCAGCACCTCCTCGATCCGCTCGAGCAGAAACACGGCCTGCTCCCTGGTCGCGCCATCTGGGTTGTCGCGAAAGAATATCTTGCGCTGCTGCTCAACACGCTGGGTGGCCTTGTCTCGGAGCCGCTCCTGCTCGGCCCTGCGTCGACGCGCGTTCAGCTCAACGAAGAGCCGGCGCATGCGCGCCTTGAGGACGTCGACCGACGCGCCGAGACCTTCGGGCGGCCTTCCGCAGAGCTCCACGACCGCGCGCGCGAACCCGATCTTGTCGACGTGCGAACCCTGCGCCTTCGCCACGGCCTTCAGCGCCGCCACGAGGCCGGCGCCGCCGGAGACCAGCGCCGCAATGGCGTCGCCGTCCACCGTGCGCGCTGGTCCTTCGCGGAACCGGCTCACCTGCTCGAAGTAGCGGTGGACCGCCGCGACCGCCAGGTCGACGGGGATAAGGTCCTCGGGCTCCAGAACCTTCCTTTGCTCGTCGGCCAGAAGGTCGAAGTCGCCGATCTGCATCCGGAACTCGGGCTTGATCAGCCGCGACATGGCGGGGTCGTCGCGGAGCACGGCCGCCGCCTCGTCGCCGCTGCCGTCCGAATCCAGGAGCACGAGCACCGGCGGGATGTCGCTGTCGCGTCCCCGCACTAGGTAGAGCATGTACGGCACGTGGCTCGCCGAGCCGCACGGCACCAGCACGATCCTGTTGAGGTCGAGCACCTCGGCCTCACCCACCCGCTCGCCGCGCTGAATGACCCGCGACATTCCGGCGAGAAGCACCTGGTCGGACACGCCTTCCACCAGGAGGTTGCACGCCCCGATGAAGGCCGTCTCGCCGACGTATGCGCCGATGGCGGATCGGAGCGGCTCGTAGTGGTTCTGCGAGGCGTTGCCGATGACGCGGGTGCCGTCGCTGCCGCGCCCCTTCTGCAACACGCGAATCCGCTCAGCGTGGTTCTTATCGAGGAGGAATGGCGAGTGCGTCACGTATACGACCTGCACCGGCCTCGCGCCCGACTGGGGCTCGGCAAACTCGGCAAAGATCTTAAGCAGGTCCTGCTGCGCCTCTGCCGACAGGAAGGTGTCCGGCTCATCCATTAGCAGGATTTCCGAGCGGACGGCATCGGGCTGATGGGTCTGGGACTGGATGAAGTAGGAGAGGAAGTACTTCAGCCCCTCGCTGCGCTCGTCGAAGGTGTACTGCGTACCCGTGCGGTCCCGGATCGTGAAGACGAGTTCCTGCTCGTGCGGCGTGACGACGAGCTGGAAGTCCTTATCTTGCACCCAGAACTTCGGGAAATTCAAACGCCGCTCGAGCTGATGGTTGATGCTGTCCGCCAGAGCGGCCGCGTGTCCATTCTCCCCGATCGAGAGAAAGCGAGAGAGCTCGCGCAGACGCTCGGGCTCGACGTTGCCAAGCTGGATCAGGAGCCTGCGCGCGAGATCGAAGGAAAGGGCCTCCGAGTCCGACACTGATCCATCCTCATCGATCTCTGAGAAGATCCCGGCCAGCGATGGCACGATGCCGGCGCTACGCTGCGCGAAATCGCTCGGGCTCTGACGCCATTGCTCGTAGACCGCCTTACCCAGCGCGATGAGGCTGCGGTCATGCGATCGGCCCCGTGATGGCCGCCCCTCGGGCGGCGCGACTTGGTCGACAGGAAGCGCGCCGGGCAGCCCCACGCCGGGATGTATGCGGAACGGCTTCGGCAGCACGTTCCTGCCGAACGACCGCGCCGCCCCACCTTCCAGTTCGCGACGCACGAACCCTCCACGCCCATCCGGGAACAGCAGGTGCAGCACGTCCGGGCCCTGCCTAAACATCTGGAACGACGTGAACCGCGGTGGTGCCTCGTCCAGCCCCTCGGCGATCAGCTTCGCTTCGTCGGGCGTGACCTCGTCCCACGCGACCCCGAGATGCGGCCAGAAGTCGTTGCCGCGCTCGACGTTGAAGAAGTCGCAGTAGCGGCAGAGGTCCTGATGCTGGAAGCCTTCCCCCGTAACCGCGATCTCGATCGCCCTCAGGAGGTGGCTCTTGCCCGACTCGTTGGCGCCGACGACCGTCGTGATCAAACGGTCAATCGAGACTTCGATGTAGGGATACCACTCCTCGCCGATCATCTCCCAGGCGCGCTCTTGCGCGTCGGGATGGGCCTTGCGGTGATGGTCGAAGTTGAAAGACTTGTAGAACCTTGCGAAAACTTTGCTCAGCTTCATACCAACTGCCCCGCATTATGCCGAAGACCGTTAGGGTAAGACGGTTCGCCGCACCGTTTTACCGCATCTTTGTGTAAACATAGCAACAACATTAGGAAGCGGGCCTGGAAAGAGACCTACAACCGGTCACTTACGAGCGCTCACGCCTTTCCGAAAACGGTCGTCGGCTCCGGTGCTACTTTGCAGTCGAACCGTGCTAGTTTTCGGTCCTTCAAGCCGGCGCCTTCACGTCTCCTTACTTCCCAGCCTTCAACGCTGCCAAATTAGTCCAGCGGATTAGGTTGTTATACCCGTCATCCGTGATCCAGTCGTAGGCAGGCGCGCCTTGGTCTAGAGGCATCACTCGCCCTTCAGACGGCCTAGGTAACCACTTAGGCCAGGCGGGCACCTTGCCCTCGACCTCACGGTAGATGACCCACTCGCCGCCACGGTGCTCATAGATGCGATTGTCCCAGCCGAGCGCCATCGCTGCAAGCGGATTGCTGCCACGGATACCATACCCCTCGTTCGGGCACTTGCAGCCGTCGATGTAAACGGTGAGCAGCGCGTTGCCCCGCATCAAGCTACGGGCGATCTCATAGCGCACCCACTCCCGCGACCAAGTTTGATAGCCGGCCAGCACGCAGGTTGTTGATGTGCCACTCAGGCCGGCGTTGATGACCCGCTTGAGGTTGGCCGGGTCAGTGCGCTTGACGCTCTCCCACAGGCTCCGATCACGCGGCGTCAGGTTCCGCCCCTTATCCGTCGGCCTGATCTTACCTAACTGCCGGACGTGGTTGACCCGCATGACGTCGTCATAGTGGAAACTGTAGAAGACGTTGCGCGGCGTGGGCGCCATAGGCGGGACCGGCGAACCAATGCTGCCAAGCGCCTTGCTGCCAATGCCCGCGCCTAGGGCCGGTGGGCTAGCGAGGCCGAACAGGCTCCCCAGCGCTGGCGTTGGTGTTGGTGCCGGCGTTGAGAACAGACTCCCGAGGGCGTTTGGCTGGGGCGGGTTTGCGCCCTTCAAGAGCGCCTCCACGATAGGTGAGAGCGGCTGGTTGCCGAGCGCGCTCTTTTGCTGACCCAGCAGGGCCGCCAACGCCAGCGACGGCAGCTTTGGAGGAGTCGGACTGCACATGGTTAGCAAGATACAACAGGCCGCCCATTGAGGCCATCAGCAAAAGATAAAACGGGAACACGGACACACTGCCGATCGATCCCCCGAAGCATTTCCAGGTTGGCGCACCCGCCTTCAAGCTCATGTCCGGTAGGGCGTCGAGTGGCCGACCTGCCACGTCCTCGTAAAGTGCGCGGTAGCGGCGCTCCAAAGACAGGTAGTAGCTGTCCATCAGCCCGAACAGCACCAGCACCATGACCGCTCCCATGCCGAGCCAGGGCACCTGCTTCTGAAAGGCGACCGCGATAATGGCAGCGTTGACGGTGATACAGAAGTTCTTCGCACTCGCGCTGAAACTCGACATGCGGGAGATCACACCCTGTATCATGTTCAGGTATGCGATCCTGAGGTCGACCAGCTTGTCCGGGTTTGTAGTGATAGACATCGGCGCGTGTTTCTCCGGGGTAGCGCTCAGAACGGCACATCAGCGTCATCGTCTGCGAAAGCCGCTGCCGACTTCTGCTCTGAGATGACTCCGCGTGAAACCGTGAACTTACGACGGGTGGCATTTTCGAGAAAATAACGGAGCCGCTCATACTTGCTCGTCAGATGCCCAGCGCCATTGAGTTGGCCGTTCCCAGCGAACGCCGCCACGATCTGCTGAAGCTGAGCATCGGTCAGCGACTTAACGCTGGCCTCCATTCGGTTAAACCGCTCCTTGGTATCGGAATAGCTGGGGGACTCGCAGAAGGCAGTAATCAACACCTCGTTAAGGCGCTCCTGCCTCCCGAGAGCCTTCCCGATTAGCGGGAACAGCCCCTTGGCGGCCGCGTACGGGTTATCCATGCTGCCGCGCATCGCCTGGAGATGGGATATAAAGCCAGGCGGGTCTTTGCTGCCTAGCTTGAGCGGCACGATCGGCGTGCTCTTGCCAAGCGCGTATCCAACCTCCTGCTGGCACCAGAGGCTATCCTGGAAGTCGTCCGTCATGAAGACGATCATCGCCTCCATCGTCTCCAGCCCCTTCATGATCTCGTCCCGCCACTCAGCAAGCGGCGCAATCGTGTCGTGAGCGATGAAGCAGGACATGCCATACTCCTCCAGCGCCTCACCGAGTTCACGAGCTTCCTTCTTGTAGAGATCGCGGTGACTGACGAACACACGCGCAAGACCCGGCTTCCAGAACTCGACGGCATCAGGGTTGACGGGTAGCTTTTTGGAGAACGGAACGGCGCGCTGGTATTCGGGATCATTGTCGTCGTTCAGGTCTAGGCGCAACGCATTGAACCACTCGTTGTCGATCCCGTCGCCTAGCGTGTTCAGGTCGGCAAGCAGCCGCTTACGGACCTCCTCCAGCTCGTCCAGCCCCACGAAGGACAGCGTTTCTACTGGCAGGAACAGGACCACATCGTGCCCGTACATGCCGCCATTCCAGTTGTCGTAAGCCGCATCCTCGATCGTGGCGTAATGACAATGCAGGATGATCTCGGAGAGACGGCGCTCACCTGCGTTTTGATAGGTGAGCTGAAGCCGAACCAGGTAGGTCGGCAGCTTGGAAATGAGGTGACTGCTCAACACGGCCTCGAAGGCTTAACAGGCCATCGGGCATCTGCGCAAAGGGGTACGTTCCTTGCGGCACCCGCCTTAGCGAGAAGCGCTAGCTGAGCGAAATGCGCGACATCACCGGCATCGCGGCAAGCACCATCACTGGTGGATACGTCGATCTCTTATCCGCTGATCATGCGAGTCTGAATGAAGGGCAACTTCCCGCAATACCCGCCTCTGAGCTACCATTCCGTTATCTACCAGATACGGGCGGTGCAGCCCCCTGCCCCGTCACCTGAACGAACGTCCTCTTTCGCCGATTGCGCCCCAAAGCGGCCAGACCGCTTTCCACCAAAAATGAGCAATCTGACGATGTAAAACCGACTGAGACTGTTGAAAACGCTTGCGTGGGATCGGCGTCACCGATGGCTGGTAACGAATGGCTTTGTAAGAAGCGCCGCGTATCAGACCGGCGATTCCTGCCGGGCAAGCAGCCGAGATTGTATGTCGCGGCAGCCAAAGTGAACTCCTCGACTGCTCCGGCCAGGCCCCGCAGCTTGAGCGTTCGTAGCTTAAGGTTACGTTTCAGGTGACCGAACACGCGCTCGATCCGCTGACCGGCAAAAATAAAGCGGTTTAGCTCGATACCGCATCATCGTTTCGTACACCCTGACGGGCAAAGCATTTTTAATCACGTCTTGCAGAGTGACTTTTTGTCACTTATGGCTGGTAGCAGTTGTTCACGAGGAAGGCCGATGCCTAACCACGAGCCGATTCTACGCGGCGATATCATGGCCAAGGCTGAAATTCCTCGAGACGTAATGACGTTTTGGGTTCGCGGGGGTGTGCTGCGTCCGATTGCAGCGCCTACGGGGACCGGCTTCAAGCTCCGCTTTCCTTGGTATGAGGCGAATATCGCCGCGATCATGAACCAGCTCCGTATCCTCGGGGTGAATATTGAGGGGATGCTTTCGATAGGCCGCGTCTATCGCGAGGCCATTGCCTATTTCGACGGATTTGGTCTGAACCGTGACCAAGTTTATGGCCTGTGGTCGCTTTTTATCATCGAAGGCAATTTCGTCGCGAGCGAGTTGAAGCGGGCAGAGTTACGGGACCTCGTAAACTCACCAGGCTTCGATCGTGACCAGCACCCGCGCATTGTGGAAGCGTCCGTCGCGCTTTCCGAAGCAGAGCAGCGAGAGGAACTTAAGACGGCTATGCTCGCAGCAGCAGGTGAAATTCACGGAGAAAGGCGCCTGACTCGCGAAATCATCGAAATCCGGGAGAAGATGGAACGCGAGGACTTTTACCGGCACCTGGACGCTTATTTGACCGTCACCGAGCAACCAGACGCGGATGATCCCGCTGGCTACAGCGCCGACCTTGAAGAAATGACCTATTTTTGGCGGACCGGCGAAGGCGAGGAATATCGCTTTGCATGGGGCGCGGAAGCGAGCGACGAGGCCACCGGGGATGGCGCAAAGTCCATGATCGCTGTCGACGTCACAGCCGTTCTATACGAAGTCTGGAACCGTTCGAAAGACGGAACTTCCGCATGATCGTGGGACCTAGCAACCCGGCTGGCCCGTACGCTTCGTTGGAGTCGGTGCCGAGGCCCTGCCCGGTTAGCGAGGCTTCCCAAGTTTTATTGGTCCGCTGGTGGCTGTCGCTACTCGAGGCGTACAGCGTAACCAGCAAGCCGCGCCTGCGACCGCCAAAGGCCAAGCGCACCCGCTAATTTCGACACGTCCGCCCTTACCTTCGCTCGGAACGCGCTTCCGAGAACGTCACCACCTTGCCGGAACGCATTTGATGATGAACGCCAAGTCAATGGCCGCCCCAACAGCAGCTTCCGTTGCAGCGATCGATAATCGGCAGGCTCCGCGTACCGTTCGCGCAACGCCACCCGTCGCCGGCAAGACGCTTAACCCTGACCGCAAGTACAAAGAGCCAAGTAGCCGGAATGGTCGTGTGTTCGAAAGCACGAAGAGCGTCGGCGGGACCGCTGCCAAGGGGGCAGCATGAACGCCCCATCAATCGTGAAGCTAGCAGGGAAAATGACCCGCGCTGCCGAGCGAGGGAAAGGGCTTCGGATAGACTCACCCGACCTCGACCTACTCGGGAGCCTCGGGCTCTTCGACATCATCAATCGCACAGTAGCCGACTACCTGAAAGAACAGACACAATGTCGCGACGCACTCCGCCGCTTTACCAAAGAGGAAAATACTGGCTTGCAGCAGATGAACGGGCAGACGGAACCCTTCGGACCCCCAATCTCTACATCTGGTGGTACGACAGCGAAACGCGACGCGAGCGCAGCACGTCGACGGCTACACGCGACGTAGCGGCGGGCATTCTGGCGCTCGACAGGGTCTACCTAGCTGACAAGAACGAAGCACCAGCGTTCTGCCACGCATGCGGTCAGCCGCTCGCGCAGGCGCAGGCGTATCTGCTGACCGACGCCATCGCAGACTATAAAATCGAGTGGGGCAACACGCGTGCCTCAGCCGACACAATCTCGGGCCGGCTGGCACATGCCGTCGCGTTCCTCGATGCGGAGCAGGCTTTGGGCGCGGAAAGTCGCTTCGGTCACTCCACGAGCTGCGCCACTGCGTGCGGCACCGTCTTCGTCAACGCCTTCCGCGCCTGGTCTCGATTGCAGCCGGTCGAATGGCGAAATGGCAAGGGCGAAGTGACTGTGTCCCGGCCGCGCTCGCCGGCCGCGACCGAGGCATCGATCGCGCAGTTGATCGCCGTCTTAAATCATGCCGCGAACGCGGAGCCTGCGCGCTCCGACAAGCGACCCATCTACAAACCGCTCCCAGCCCGCCAAGTACAGCGGCAGCGCCGCACGCGAATCGGTGTCGAGGAGCTGGCGAAAATGTTCGCCTATGCAGCCGAGCCTGATCGTCAGCGCGGTTCGCTCCACGCTTTCCTCGTTGCTTCGGTCTGCACGATCGCGCGCCCTGGTGCGGTCGTCGACATCAGCGTCGCCCCGGATCGCGAGCAGTGGTGGCCCGGCTCACCGACGATCGACCTCAATCCCCAGGGGCGCACGCAGAACAAGAAACATCGCGCTGTTCTGCCGGTGCTGCCGCTGCTCGATCGCTGGCTGCGCGAAGAATACGAGACGTACATGGCGCTGAAGATACCGGATCGCGCCGGTCGGGGCTGGCTCGTGAACTATCACGGTCGCGCCATTCAAGACGTTGATCGCGCGTGGGATACGATGCTCAAGAATATCGAAATGCCGGCCGGTCGCGAGTGGCGTCCATACCTGCTGCGTCACAGCCTCGCAACGCTCGCCCGCAACAACGGCGCGGAGAAGTGGGATCTGGAAGGCTTCATGGGCCACCGTGCCGGAAGCCAAACCGAGGTCTACGCCATCGGTGAATTCCCGACAGTCGTGCGCGCCCTGAACCACATCATCGCCTCGATTGAGAAGCTTGCTCCGGGCTCGATGCACCGGAACGCTACCGGAGTTGTCGCCGCTGGAAAGCTGGCAGGAGACAAAAAAATGTGATTGTTTTCAACAAGATGTCGATGGTGCCGCTTACAGGACTCGAACCTGTGACCCCCGCATTACGAATGCGATGCTCTACCAGCTGAGCTAAAGCGGCCCGACGACGGATGTCTCCGGTCGAGGGGGCGGCGCATAACAGGGGGTTTTCGCGCTGACAAGCGGTTTGCGTATTTACGGGTCTTTTACCATGACCTCGTATATGCCTTACCGTGAATTTGGGGGCGTTTGGTATGAATACGGTACGCGGGCGAGATGACAGCCGGCCCGGCGCTACGGCCCCCGCGCACGACGTGGCGGACGCAGGCGTCAACGACGTGATGTTCGATCTCGGCGGCGACGAGCGGCGGATGCATGTCCGCGCCTATAATCACTGGGTGTCGCTGCTCGACGGACGCCCCTATCCGTCGATCGCGAACCTCGAGCCCGAGACGATCACCGATTTCGGCCCGCACAGCGTACTGCTCGATTTCAGCCATGGCATGGGCGACCCGAAGATCGCGTATCTCGGTCGGGCGCTGCGCGAGGAATGCGGGCTGGAGGGACCGATTGCGACGATCGCCGACGTGCCGAGCCGGTCGCTGCTGTCGCGCCTCACCGATCATTATCTCCAGATCATCGCCAATCGCGCGCCGATCGGCTTCGAGGCGGAATTCGTCAGCAGCCGTGGGCGCACGACGCTCTACCGCGGCATCCTCATGCCGTTCGCATCGTCCGGCGAAACGATCGACTTCATCTTTGGCGTGATCAACTGGAAGGAACTCGCGGACGCCGACATGCAGGCGACGCTGGCGGCCGAACTCGACGCCGCCGTCCGCGCGACGCCGCAGGCCTCGGGCGAGGCCGCGCAGGTCTGGGCCGATGGTCCGAGCGGCGGCTTCGACAGCGCGGCTCCGGTCATGCAGGAGCTCGTGCTCGACGACCCCCTGCCCTCGGATACGCTGTCCTCGGATACGCTGCCCTCGGGGGTAGTGCCGACCGGACCGCTGGGCGAGCACCTGGCGGTGGCGCGCGAGAGCGCCGCGCATTTCCGTGCCGCCGAAGCCCGCAGCCGCGCCGCGTTGCACAGAGCATTGGGTCGGGCGCATGATTTTGCCGTCGCGGCCGAGGATGAAGGCGACGATCTCGCCGCCCTGCTGTCCACCGCGTGCCTGCCGGGAGAGGCTGCGGCGATGGCGCAGATCGTTAAACTCGTCTTTGGCGCCAATTTCGATACTGGCCGACTCGCGACGTTCACCGACGTGCTGCGGCATGCCCAGCGTCATCAGGTGCCGATCGGCGGGCTGCCGAGCTTCCTCGATGGCTATGACGGCGACCTAACCGCGATCGCCGTTGCCGAGCACGCCGCAGCCTAGGCGTGGCTTAGGTGCGGCGCAGCATATCCCTTCGCACCTGCCACAAGCCTTGAGATAGGCGAATAGCGGGCGCATAGGCCCGGACCTATGGCGAACCAATCGTTGAAAACGCTCACCGAAACCCTTGCGGACCGGTTGACCGAACGGGCCCTTCCGGGCGAACTCAAGGACTTCGGGGCAGCGGAGGTCGCGCAGGCCGCGGCGTTCGTGGCCGCGACTGCCGCGCACCGCGACGACGGTGCGCCGGCGATCGCGATCGAGCCGATCAGTGCGGACGACACGCGGCGGCGCATGCGCCTCGCGATTGTCAACGACGACATGCCGTTCCTGGTCGATTCAATCGCCGCGGCGATCGGCGCGCAGGACATCGCGGTCGATCGGATCATCCATCCCGTCGTCCGCACGACGCGCACGCCCGACGGCACGCTGCACGCGATCGACGCCGACGGCCAGGGCGCGGGCCGCCCCGAATCGATGATCTATCTCGAGATGGAACGCGCCGATGCGCGTGACCGTCGCGGGCTGATCGAGGACCTGACCGCCGTATTGGCCGACGTCCGCGCGGCGGTGACCGACTGGCGCGCGATGCAGGCTGCGCTGGATGACGATATCGCCAAGCTGCCCGAGGGCGAGGGCGCGGCTCTGTTGCAGTGGTTCCTGGGCGGCCATCTGACGCTGCTCGGGCATCAGATCTGGCATCGCGACGGCAGCGGTCACGCCGCGCTGGGTATCGCGCGCAACGAACACCGCGTGCCGATCCTTGCCGAGGCCTCGCGCGCACTCGCGATCAAGTGGTTCGAGGCGGGCAACGACGCGCCGCTGCTCCTGAAGTCGAACCTGATCTCGACCGTCCACCGCGCCGTGCCGCTCGACCTCGTCGTCGTGCCGGTGATGGAAGGCGCCACGGTCGCCGGACTGTCGATCTACAGTGGCCTGTGGACCAGCGCCGCGCTGGCGGCGATGCCGCGCGACGTACCGGTCCTCCGCACGCGCCTCGCCGCAATGAAAGCGAAGTTCGGGTTTGATCCGCGCGGGCATGCCGGCAAGGCGCTGACGCACGCGTTCACCGCGCTCCCGCACGATCTGGTGATCGCGTTCGCGCCCGATGCGCTGGAGGATCTGGCGTTGACCGCGATGAGCCTCGCGGACCGGCCGCGGCCCGCGCTGGTGCTCGTCGAATCGGCGCTTGGCCGTCACCTCTTCGGGTTCGTCTGGTTGCCGCGCGACGACGTCACTACCAGCCGCCGCGTCGCGATCGGCGACATGCTGGCGGAGGCGGCGAATGCGAGCGTGCTCAACTGGTCGATCGCGCTGGAGGACGGCGAGGTCGCGATGATCCGCTACACGCTCGATCTGCGCGGCGATGGCCGGATGCCGGACGTCGCGCCGCTCGCGCTCCGGTTGCAGCGGATGGTGCGCGGCTGGGTGTCGGACGTCGAGGCCGCCCTGGTCGAGACGTTGCCGCCACCGCGTGCGGCGCGTCTGGCGCTCAAATGGGCGGCGGCGTTCCCACAGAACTATCGCAACCTCAGCACGGCGGCCGAAGCTGCCGAGGACATCCAGCGCATCGCCGCACTGAACGATGCAGATGCGCGCGGTGTGCGCCTCGTTCCGGGCGAAGCGGGCACCGATCCGCAACTGAAGATCTACAAGCTGGGTGGTGCCCTCCCCCTGTCCGACGCAGTCCCGGTGCTGGAGAATTTCGGCTTCCGCGTGATCGGCGAATTGCCGACGCGGTTGCGCGACGACAGCGTGCCGTTCGTGCATGATTTCGTGCTGGAGGCGAACGATGCGGCACAGCAGAGCGACGCGCCCGTGCTCGAAGGCGCGATCGCGGCTGTGCTGGAGGGCGCGGCGGAGAACGATGCGTTCAACCGGCTGATCGTCGAACTCGGGATGCGTCCCGAAGCGATCGTGCTGTTCCGTGCGTGGTTCCGGTATCTTCGCCAGGCTGGCTTGCCTTATGGTCTGACCACCGTGGTCGACGCGCTGAGGCGTGCGCCGAAGGTTGCCGCCGCTCTGATCGCGCGGTTCACGGCGGTCCACCACCCCGATCATCCTGGCAACGCGATCGAGGCGGACCAGGCGATCGAAGCGGGGCTCGACGCGGTCACCGCGATCGACGACGACCGTATTCTGCGCGCGTATCGCAATCTGATCGCGGCGACGCTGCGGACCAACGCGTTCACGCCCGCCGCGTCGGAAGCGCTCGCGTTCAAGCTCGACAGCCATCTGATTCCGGGTCTCCCCGCCCCCGTGCCGTGGCGCGAAGTGTGGGTCTATTCGCCCCGCGTCGAAGGCATCCACCTTCGCGCCGGCCCGGTCGCACGTGGTGGCCTGCGCTGGTCCGACCGTCGCGACGATTTCCGCACCGAGATCCTCGGGCTGATGAAGGCGCAGCGCGTCAAGAACGCGGTGATCGTGCCGACCGGCGCGAAGGGTGGCTTCTATCCCAAGCAACTCCCCGCCCCGTCGAACCGCGACGCATGGCTGGCCGAGGGCACCGAAAGCTACCGGATCTTCATCCGCACCTTGCTGTCGATCACCGACAACATCGTCGAGGGCAAAGTCGTCCATCCGGACGGCGTGACGATCCTCGATGGCGAGGACCCGTATTTCGTCGTCGCCGCCGACAAGGGCACCGCGACGTTCAGCGACGTGGCCAACGCGCTCGCGCTCGAACGCGGCTATTGGCTGGGCGACGCGTTCGCCTCCGGTGGCTCGGTCGGCTACGACCACAAGGCGATGGGGATCACCGCCAAGGGCGCATGGCTCAGCGTCCAGCGGCATTTCGCCGAACGCGGCCTCGACGTGCAGAGCGAGAGCATCACCGTGGTCGGCTGCGGCGACATGTCGGGCGACGTGTTCGGCAACGGCATGCTGTTGTCGAAGACGCTGAAGGTCATCGCGGCGTTCGATCACCGCCATATCTTCCTCGATCCCGATCCCGATCCGGCGGCCAGCTGGGACGAGCGCAACCGGATGTTCGCGCTGCCGCGGTCGAGCTGGGCGGATTACGACGCCAGCCTGATCTCGAAGGGCGGCGGCGTGTTCGCGCGCACCGACAAGATCGTGAAGCTGTCGCCCCAGGTGCAGGCCGCGCTCGGCGTGACCGCGAGCGAGATGGAGCCGGGCGCGCTGATCTCGGCGATCCTCAAGGCGCCGGCCGACTTGCTCTGGTTCGGCGGCATCGGCACCTATGTGAAGGCCGCGTCCGAAGCGAACGTCGCGGTCGGCGATCCGGCCAACGACCGGTTGCGCGTCAACGCCGAGGACGTGCGCGTGATCGCGATCGGCGAAGGCGCGAATTTGGGCGTGACGCAGGCGGCGCGTATCGCGTTCTCGGCGCGCGGGGGTCGGATCAATACCGACTTCATCGACAATTCGGCGGGCGTCGACTGCTCGGACAACGAGGTCAACATCAAGATCGCGCTCAACCGCGAGATGATCGAGGGGCGGCTCGAGTACGAGGACCGCAACACGCTGCTCGCCAGCATGACCGACGACGTCGCGCATCTGGTGCTGGAGGACAACCGCCTCCAGACGCTCGCGCTGTCGATCGCGGAAGCGGACGGCGCGGTCACGATGCCGAGCTATGTTCGCGTGATCGAGATCTTCGAAGGCGCCGGACGCCTTGATCGCGCTGTCGAGGGGCTCGCGTCGAACGATATCCTGCTGCGTCGCGGCCAGGATGGTCTCGGCCTCACGCGGCCTGAGCTGGCAGTGCTCCTGGCGACGGCCAAGCTCGGGTTGCAGGATGCGATCGAGCATAGCGACATCGCCAAGGACGACGCGCTCAAGCCCGACCTCCACGCCGCCTTCCCGGCGGCGATGCGCGCGCGGTTCGAGACGGCGATCGACGAGCATCGGCTGCGACCCGAGATCGTCGCGACCAAGCTCGCCAACCGGATCGTCAACCGATTGGGCATCCTCTACCCGTTCGAACTGGCCGAAGAGGAAGGTGCAGCGATGGGCGATATCGCGGCGATGTTCGTCGTCGCCGAACGCCTGTTCGACCTGCCGGCACTGTGGGCGGAGATCGAGACGGCGGTGATGCCCGAGGCGGCGCGGATCGCGCTGTTCGACGAGGTGGCGGTCGCGACGCGCTCGCAGATCGCCGACCTGCTGCGCGTGTCGGCGCCGGGGACGGCACCGGGCGACGTGCTCGCACGGCTGGCGAAGGGCATCACGCAGCTTGACAGCCAGACCGCGGCGCTGCTGCTCGAGGAGGCGAGTGCGCAGAGCAATCGTATCGCGGGGCAGCTCGAAGCGGTTGGTGCGCCGGGCGATCTGGTGCGGAAGGTGGTCCGCTTGTTCGAGATGGACGGCGCGGTCGGGCTGGCCGATCTCGGCGAGCGGATGGCGCTCGACGAGACGGTCCTCACGCGCGCGTTCACGCATCTCGGCCAGGCGCTGGGGCTCGATTGGGCGCAGGCGAATGCCGCCCGGATCAGCCCTACAGATCCGTGGGAGCGCTTGCTGATCGCTGGCCTCGCTCGCGATTTCCAGCAGTTGCGGCTCGAGTTCCTCGCGCGCCGCGGCGCGCAGGATCCTCAGGGCGCTGTCGAGGCATGGCTACTCGCGAACGCCACCCGCGTCGCGCAGTTCAAGGCCGTCATCGACCGCGCGCGTCATGCGGCGGTCCCCAACGCGGCAATGCTGGCGCAGATTGCGGGCCAAGCGCGCGTGCTGCTGGGGCGGTAACTAAAACCCCTGTCCCTTCAGGGGAGAGGGAGAGGTCCGCGCGCACTTTCGCGTGGGAGGGTGAGGGGCATGAGGCTCGGGCGTTAACTCCAACAGCCCCTCACCCTCCCGTCGCCAAGAGGCTCCTCCTTCCCTCTCCCCGAGGGGGCGAGGGAAAGCTTACGCCGCGCGTCGTGCCGCCAGTTCCGCCTTCCAGCCACGCGCGCGCCACCACATGATCACGCCGGTCACCGCCAGCACGGCCGGCAATATCCCGCCGAGAAAGATGATCACCTGCCACAGCGCACCCATGTCGGTGCCGTCGTGGATCCGCCGCATCCACCGCGCCACGCCGCCCTGAGGCCGCGCCGGCGCCGCGGTCGCGCCGCCGGTATCGTCGGCGATCTTCACCCCCACCGGCGTACCTCCGCGCGCGAACGCCACGGTCCAGTCCGCGCTCAGATCGGTCGGCCACGCGACGCTGCGCAAGGGTGCGCCCCCAGCCAACGCGCGCGCCTTGCCGATCGCCACATCGAGCGGCTGCGCGGGTTTTTCCAGCGGTTTCGCACGCATCATCGCCCCGCGATCGGGACCGCCCCTCGGCCGCGAGGCCTCCCCCGTGATCTTCCCGAAGAATTGCGGGAACGAGATCCACGCCCCGGTCAGCGACAACACGAACAACGGCAGTGCGATCCAGAAGCCGAACAGGTGATGCAGGTTCGTATCGACGTCACGATGCCGCCGATACCGCAGCCCGCGCGTCAACTTGCCGATCGTCGGCCACCACAGCCACAGCCCGGTAAAGCACGACACCATCATCGCCACGCCGATCCAGCCAACGATCGACCGCCCGACGCCGGGGAGTTGCAGGCTCCCGTGCAGCACGTGCAGGAACCGCACGAGCCCGCCGTTCGACGGCGAAACCTCCAGCACGCGCGCAGTCGGCGGATCGAGATACACCATCGTCCGCTGCGGTGGCCCCGGCTGCTTGGGCGCACTCCCCGCCGCCGCAGCCGCAATCACTACCGGGCCGCCATCCTCGGGCATCGTCAACTGCGCGATCCGCTCGCCATGCGCGAGCCGAGCCGCGGCCGCCGCGACATAGGCGTCAGGGCTGAGCATCGTCGCTCCCGACACCGCATAGCGACTCGGATCGACGATCCGGTCGAGCGCATCGTGCCACACCAGCGCCGCGCCGCTCAGCGACAGCGGAATGATCAGGATCGCCAGGATAAGCCCGATCCACTTGTGGACCTGGAACCACGCCCGTCGCATCGCCAGCTTGCTCATCACTCGAATACTCCCTGTACGCCGAGCGTGGCACGACAGGCAGGCTCAAGTCCATTCGCCCGCACGCCGGGGGCTCTGTGAGCGAATGTGCAGCAGTATGAACGCGCGTGCAAATAGGGGCATCTTGCCCGCAACGCTTCAAGCGCTTGCCGCTCCCTGAAACCCAAGGAGCGGCAAGGTCGTCTTTAGAACCGATCCGCGCGCTGCCCCAGCAACGTCACCTCGACGCGGCGGTTGAGGCGCATGCCTGCTGCGGTCGCGTTGGTCGCGACCGGATCGCGCTCGCCGTGACCGACGACGCTGAAGCGGGCGCGGACGACGTCCATGTCGTCGAACGCCTGGCGGACGCTGGCTGCGCGGCGTTCGGACAGGTCCTGGTTGTGCGCGTCGGTGCCGCGCGAATCGGTGAAGCCGTCGATCGACACGCGGACGCCGGGGTTCGCGCGCAGATAGCGGGCGAGCGGGCGCAGTTTCTCGATCGCGCCGGGACGAAGCACGGCGCTGTCGGTGCGGAACAACACGTCCTCCTGCAGCGTCAGTGTCGCGCCGCGCGGTGTCTGGCGGAAGCCGTAGTTGCGCATTGCGCCGCGATCCCAGGTGGTCACGGTCTCGACCACGGTGGTGCCGCCACGGCCGCCACGATAACCGCGCGGATCGCGGCCGTACGCGTCCCAGTCGAACCGGTCGCGGCGCGGACCGGCCAGCCGGGCGAATTCGCGGTTGGCGTCGTCGGCTTCCTGGCGGCTGATCCGGCCGTCGCCGTTCGCGTCGAAGTTCGGCATCACGAACGCACGGCCACGCGGTGTATTGCGAAGCTCGGGAAACAGGATCGGCACGCCGGCGCCGACCAGCCGATACCCAGGCCGGGTCCAGGGCGCCGTGCGCGGATCGAAGCGTGCCTGGCCCTGCGCCAGCGCAGGCGCGACGGTCGAGGTGGCCATCAGGATGCCGAGGGCGGCGCGGGCAAGTTTATGGGACATCGTGTACTCTCCGTGATCTTCGATGGGACGGGCTCTGCCCGCGGCCGCTTGAACGCACAGTGACCTCGATTGACAGCCTGTGTTCAGCCGAAGATTATCTTTTTCTTTCAGTGGCTAATGTGGCCTACCGCGATCCGCGTCGCGCCGCTGTCGATCGCGTC
Organism: Sphingomonas albertensis; assembly: GCF_014358075.1. Taxonomy (GTDB): domain Bacteria; phylum Pseudomonadota; class Alphaproteobacteria; order Sphingomonadales; family Sphingomonadaceae; genus Sphingomonas; species Sphingomonas albertensis. Next base: position 72,602 of record NZ_JACONT010000005.1, read on the forward strand.
GAACAGCGCATCTTCGGTGCCGGTCATCCACACCTGCCCGCGTCCCGACAGCCGCTCGAACAACGCCGCGCGCCGGGCCGGATCGAGATGTGCGGCGACCTCGTCGAGCAGCAACACGGGCGACTGGCCGGTTCGCTCCGCCACCAGTTCGGCATGGGCGAGGACGATGCCGAGGAGGAGCGCCTTCTGCTCGCCGGTCGAGGCGAGCGAGGCGGCACGGGCTTTGTCGAGATGCGTGACCGCGAGGTCGACGCGGTGCGGACCGACGAGCGTGCGGCCGGCGGCGGCGTCGCGTGCGCGGCCCTGGGCGAGGTCGGCTTGGAGGCGGGTGGTGTCGCCGTTCCAGCCTTCGAGCGTGAGGCCGGCGCGGGGAAACGGGCCGTCGTCCTGATGCGCAAGCTTCGTGCCGAGCAGGGCGACGGTCTCGCGCCGGGCGGCGTCGACCGCAGCGCCGTGCTCGGCCATCTGCGCTTCGAGCGCGGAGAGCCAGTCGCCGTCGGGGCGGCCGTCGTCGGCGAGCAGGCGGTTTCGCGCGCGCATCGCCGCGTCGTAGCGGGCGGCGTGGTGCGCGTGGGCGGGGGCGAGGGCCAGCGTGAGGCGATCGAGGAAGCCTCGGCGTTCGCCCGCCGGGGCGACGAAGAGGCGGTCCATCGCGGGGGTGAGCCAGAGGATCGTGAGCCACTCGGCGAGCGCGTTGGCGATGGTGGTTGCGCCCTGGATGCGGACGATGCGGCGCTCGGGGGCGGAGGCCAGTGTGCCGGTGGCGACGTCGACTTCGCCGGCTGCGGGAGCGTCCCCCAACCGCACCTCTTCTAACTCCCCTTCCGCTTGCGGGAGGGGTCGGGGGAGGGGCGCGCTTTCCTCGACGCCGGACGCCAGTACGTACGTCGTGCCCGCCCCTGACCCCTCCCGCAAGCGGGAGGGGAATACTGTTGCGCGTTCCGGGAACAGCGTGGCGGCTACACCGAAGCCGCCTGCCCCGCCCTGCCGCGCCATCTCGCCCAGCGCGGCCCGGCGCAGTCCGCGACCCGGCGCGAGCAGCGATACCGCCTCCAGGATATTCGTTTTCCCTGCGCCATTCTCGCCGGTCAGCACGACGAACCCGGGCCCCGGCGTCAACGTCAGGTCGGCATGATTACGAAAATCGGTGAGGACGAGGCGCGAGAGCATTGCACCGCCCTTAGCCGTAATTTTCGCCCCGCGTCAGCCTCAGACAGGCCCGCGCCAACCGCGCTCAGGCGGCGATCCGCTCCAGCACGGTCGCGGGCGCCGCCGCTGCGACCTCCGCCTTCTGCATGCTGAGATACGACGCGAGCGCCGGCCCGAGTTCGCGCTGCGCCCGCAGATACGCGACCGGCGTGACGATCCCGAGCCTCGCGCGCGCTGCGTCGAGCGGTTCGTGGAGGAGTTCGAGATAATCCTCGCCCGAAATCCACTTCGCCTTCCGCCCGTTGCGATAGCCTTCCCAGACCGCCTTCGCGAACAGCTTGCTCCCCGTAACACGCATGCTCTTCAACGCCGCCGCCGAGCCGATCAGCGCCCAGCCGAGCCCGCCGACCTGCGCGTAACTGAACGCGACGAGTGCCGCTTCGCCCATGCTTTCGTCTGCCTTGTAGCCGGTCAGCACGTGCCAGATGTCGTGCGTGTCGCGCACCCGCCGGCCGAACCACGCATAGGGATGCGCCAGATCGTCCTCTGACGGCACGAGCCGCGAAACCTCGACCAGTCCGTCCGCGGAATAGCCCGTCGTCTCGAGGAAAGTGCGATACGCCGCCCCGACCGTGCCGGGTGCAAAGCTCGCGACGAACGCGGGGTCGGAGAAACGCTGCGCCAGTTCGACGCGGTCATAGGCGATCCGCCCACCCTGCTCGGTGGCGATCAGCCGCGCGTAATTCATCGGCGCATTGCCGACGTTCAGCGCGCGCATGATCCGGAACACCTGCGTCGTGTCGTCGCCGTTCGCGAGCAATTTCTTGATCGCATCGAATGCGGTGCGCCAATCGCGACGACCGGTCGTACCGGGAAACGGAGGAAGCTTCGCCATCGAGTCGACTCCTTACTGACATTGCTGTTAGTAGTTAGTGAAGGGCGACGAGTCAATCGACGACGGTATCTACTTCGACGCGCATTTCCGTAGCCGCTTGCGCAAGATCGTGATCGAGTGTCGCCAATGACCAGCCACGGTCCATGACAATGGCAAGATGAAGTGCATCGTCGGAGCGAAGTTTCAAATCACCGCGATCCATCAGGGTCGCCGCTCGCTCGAAATCGGTTGCCGTTACCGGCTCAACGCTCAGTTCTCCGGCGCAAAATCGTTGCCACGCCTTCACCACACCGTTCCAGCCAACGGTGTCGATGACGCCCAGTCGCCGTTTCATCGCGAGCGCCCCGGAAAACTCGGTGACGACCCAATGGCTGATCATCAAACCGTCAGTCTGTTGTGAGAGCCAAGCACGAACATGCTCGCTATGCGCCTCAGCCGTGAAGGCCGACACCATCACCGCGGTGTCGCAGTAAAGGGTCAATACCGCGAGTCGTCACGCATCCGCCGGACGAGGTCACGTGCAGATGTCGGATCATAAGGCAGCGACTTCGCCAACGCCTCCAAGGCGTGAACGTCGATGGGCTTGCGACGTGGCAGCGGCGGTGCCTCGGGGGTCACGCGGCGAAGGGTTGGCCGTTGCGGGTGATTTGGACGGCCTCGCCGGCCTCGAGCCGGTCGATGAGCGTGCCTAGCTCGTCTTTCAGATCAGCAATATTGATCGAGTCCATGATCCGGCTCCTGCCTGCCGCTCCGCGTATAACACGGAGCGGCAGGCAGGACCGAATCAGACTCGCATCGGCATCAGCACGTACAGCGCCGGCGACTTGTCGTTCTCGCGGATCAGCGTCGGGGCGGCGGCGTCGGCGAGGTGCACCTCGACCATGTCGCCGTCGATCTGCGCGAGGATGTCCATCAGGTAGCGGCTGTTGAAGCCGATCTCGAACGGGAGCGCGACGTAATCACCGGGGACTTCTTCCGCCGCGGTGCCGTTCTCGGGCGATGTGACCGACAGCGTGATCTTGTCGCGGTCGAGTGCCATCTTCACGGCCCGCGTTTTTTCGGTCGCGATGGTCGAGACGCGGTCGACGCCTTCCATGAAGCTCTTCGGGTCGATCTTCAGGATCTTGTCGTTGCCGGTCGGGATCACGCGGCTGTAATCGGGGAAGGTGCCGTCGATCAGCTTCGAGGTCAGAATCGCTTGGCCGAGGTCGAAGCGGATCTTGGTCGGCGACAGCGACACGCCGACCGAGCCGTCGACCTCGTCGAGCAGTTTCCGCAATTCACCGATGCATTTGCGCGGCACGATCACGTCGGGCATCGATTCGGCACCCTCCGGACGCGGCAACGTGACGCGCGCGAGGCGATGGCCGTCGGTCGCGGCGGCCTTCAGCACCGGGTTCGAGCTGTCGCCGTCGGCGACGTGCAGGAAGATGCCGTTGAGGTAATAGCGCGTCTCTTCGGTCGAGATCGCGAAGCGCGTCTTGTCGATGATCTGCTTGAGCGTCTCGGCGGGCAGTTCGAACTGGGTAGGCAGTTCGCCTTCCGCGATCACCGGGAAATCGTCGCGCGGCAGCGTGCCGAGCGAGAAGCGCGCGCGGCCTGCGACGATGCTCATCCGGCCTTCCGACGCGGCGAGCTGGACCTGCGAGCCTTCCGGCAGCTTGCGCGCGATGTCGAACAGCGTGTGCGCGGACACGGTGGTCGCGCCGGGCTGGTCGACCGCCGCCGCGATCGATTCGTTGATCTGCAAGTCCAGGTCGGTCGCCATCAGCTTGAGCGTGCCCTCGGCGGTCGCCTCGATCAGCACGTTCGACAGGATGGGGATGGTGTTGCGCCGCTCCACCACGGACTGGACATGGCTCAGCCCCTTGAGGAGCGTTGCGCGTTCGATCGTCGCCTTCATCAAATTTCCCCCCGCCGCCACAGCCGGACTCGGGGCTGGGGGCAATCCGCAGATGGCTTACCCAACAACAAAGGGTCGGAGCAAGCGCCCCGACCCTTCTTTGATCACGGTAAACGTCGCGTTAAAACGCGCGCACCGTTCGATCAGAAGCGGAAGCCGTAGCTGGCGACCACCTGGTGGCGATCCGTGTCGACGTCGAATCGGCCGCTGGTGCCGCCGGTCGCATAGTCGATGTTGCTGCGCTCGTACTTCGAATAGCGATATTCGAGCTTGGCATAGCTGTTCGGACCGACCGCGTGCTCGGCACCGGCCCCGACGCGCCAGCCATCGAGATTGAAATCGGTGTCGGTCGTCTGGTTGGTGTCGCCGGCGAGCACGTTCAGCTTGGCATTGGTGTAGCCGCCCTTGACGTACAGCATCGTCGTCGGTGCGACGACATAGCCCGCGCGCGCGCCGACATAGATATCGCGGCCCTGCTTGACGCGACCGAAGCCGAAGTCGCTGGTATAGTCGTTGCGGTCGCTCTTCGAGGTCGATCCGGTCAGTTCGGCCTCTGCACCGAGCACGAAGTTGTTCGACATGGCGATGTCATAGCCGATACCGCCGCCGTACAGCAGGCCGTCGATCTTCTGGTCGTCGCGCCCGTTGTTGTTGGACACGCTGCTGCCGGCGCCGGTGTGGTCGTAGCCGAGCGTGGCCTCGACGCGGGGGCCGGTGAAGGTCGGGTTGGTCTGTGCGAGGGCGGGTGCTGCTACTGCGGTGGTGGCGAGCAGCGAGACGGCGATAAGCGTACGCATTGGGGTTACTCCTTACTATCTGGTCACCCCAAAACGCGGGGTGGACCGCTCCAATGGACCAACCGCCGGAGCGTTGCATGAACCCCAGATAAACACGGAAATCCGTTGCTTTTGCGCCACAGGGGGTTGAAACGCGGGCTATGATTCCAAGCCAACGGCAGGGTGACGCCGACGCCCGTTCAAGCGCTACTCCACACCCACGCAAGGGTCGGGATTTCGTCGCGCGGCACGGCGAAACCGTGTTCAATGCCGCGCACCGGTTGCAGGGAGATGCCGCGCATACGCCTTTGACGCGGGCGGGCTTCGCCCAGGCGGACGAGCTTGGGCGGGCGTTGCGCGGGTTGCTGGGGGCGAAGCCGGCGCTGGCGCTGTGGGCGTCGCCGACGGGTCGCGCGTTGCAGACGCTGGCGGTGATCTGCGAGCATCTGGAACTCGACTGGCATGGTGCGCGGACCGATCCGCGGTTGGTCGAGATCGACATGGGGTCCTGGGGCGGACGCTATTACGCGGACGTGATCGACGAGGTCGGGCCGGTGATGCTGCCGGGCGGTACGCTCAAGCCTGCGCCGGATGGCGAGACCTATGCTCAAATAGCCTCTCGTGTGAGCGGGTGGCTTGCCGAGACGGGGGAGGATACCGGCGACCGGCTGGTCATCATGCACGGGATTTCGAGTCGCGTGATGCTCGGCGTGATGACCGGGGCGGCGGTCGATCCGATACTGGGTGCGCCTGTCGCGAAGGGGTTGCCGCAGGGGTCGGTGACGCTGGTCGAGAGCGGCCGGGCCACCGTCCCGCATCTGGGTACGGGATTCGCGCCGGCGTGAGACTTGGTTGGCTCCAAGGCCTCAAACCGCGGCTGCGAACCTCTAACGCCCTCCCTGAATGGGAGGGTTTGGGGGTGGGGCGGCTTCCGCATGGTCGGACCGCTAGGGCTCAGATGCGCCGATCCACCCCCTGCCGCCCCCTTCCAGGGAAAGGGGTTTGGGTACTCGCGGCGTTATCACTCGTGGCCGCGGCGCCAGTGTCTTCACGCGACACGATCGGCATCTACAAGGGCTGGGGCAGTTTCCGCGACGCCAGTCCCGACCGCTGTTACGCGATCGCGCGGCCGGTGATGGCCGGGGGCCGATCGAGCGGTTTCGCCAGCATCGCGACCTGGCCCAAACGCAACCTGCGCGCATCGCTCCATATCCGCCTCAGCCGCGAGCGTGATCGATCGGCAGGCGTGACGCTGACAATCGGCGAGCGGCGGTTCCAATTGGTCGCGAACGGTCTCGACGCCTGGGCAACCGACGCACCGAGCGATCGCGCGATCGTCGCGGCGCTGCGCTCGGGCCGAAGCATGAGCGTCGAAGCGGTCGGAGTCGGCGGACGGCCATTCGCAGACGTCTACGCGCTGTCGGGCGCGGCGACCGCGATCGACGCTGCGGTGCTGGCGTGCTCGGCGCGGTAAGGCGCAACTTTTCAAGACGTCCCTGAACGGCTGGCCGACGCCTTCGACCAGCCGCAAGACCCGCTTACGGCTTGCGGAACTTGTAGGCGAACTGGTCGGTCTGGCCCCGGATCGCCGGATCGAACACGCCCTTGCTGTGATCGTCCGCCGGGTTGCGTAGCACGGTCGATTCGCCGACGAACTTGAACCCCGCCGCCTGGACCTGCGCCTTTACCGCCGCCGGATCGATCCGGTGCCGCACCTCGGTGCCGCTCATGCCGCTGCCGGGTGCGTCGGCGTGATCGATGACGATGTACGTGCCGCCACGCTTGAGCATCCGGAACACCGCGCCGTCGAACGCCCGCAACGCCGGCTCGCCCGCGCCCTTGTTGGGAATGTCGTGATAATTCTGCGCGGTCCAGAACACGTCGACCGGCCGAGGCGAGGTCGGCAGGTTGGTCGGCTGCACCTCGGCCGTCACGTTGGCGAGACTGCGCGCCTGCAACGCCGGCAGCGACGTCTCGGCGTATTTCGCACCGGCGGCCGGCCATACCGCATAGACATGCCCCTTGGGACCGACGATGCCGGTGAAGATCCGCGTCCAATACCCCGCACCCGGCAGGTAATCGACGACGACGTTGCCCGGCTTCACGCCCGAGAACGCCAGCACTTCGGCGGCCTTGCGGCGTGCATCGTCGCCGTGCTGGTCCCCCCGCGCGGGATCGGCCAATGCTTTCGTGATCGCCGGGCTCGCTTTCTGGGCATCGGCAACACCGGTGCCGGGGGCAATCGTCATCGCCAATGCGGCGCCCGTCCAGATCAACTTCATCATCCGTCTCCCACCAGTCCCGACGACGCTGCCAGATCGATAAACAGGATCGGCCGGAAGACGCCGCTAGTCCAGATCGTTCTCGCTGATCACGACGATCTCCTGGTCGGGATCGCGGGCCAATGCGACAACGCCGAGTTGAGCGATTCTTTCGGCATGCTGCTTGAAGATCGTCACCGCCTCACCCTCGGGCGATACGGCGCTGAGCGCTTCGAGCACATCGTACTGGACCGCGAACTGATAGCGTTCCTCGCTCACCTCGGCCTCGAACTCGACCTGGCGAAGGTCGCTGTTGTCCTCGAGGGTCTTGGTGTCGATGTTCAAACGGTCTTCGGCCATGATATTCGCTCCTCGCTATGCGCCGACAACAGTCCGGGGGCGGAAACGAGCCATACTAACCCCGAAAAGCCCCGCCCCCGAACTCAGCCGCCGCCTACAGTCCGATCTGCAGGCTCGCACGCAGCGACAGTGCGACGCGGCCCTGTTGCTGTTCGGCGTTGAACTCGCCACCCATCCTGAAGATGCCGTTGCCACCGACGCCGCGCAGCTTGCCGACCCAGCCGCTGGTGCGCTTTTCGGGAGTCAGCGTGAACGACTGACCACCTTCGAACGCCGCAGTGGTCGCGCCGAGGCCGCCACCGACGATCTGTCGACGGCCACCCTCCGCCTCGACGCGGAACCAGCCGTCCTGATAGTCGGGACCGCCGAAGTTCAGACCCAGCGCGCCACTGCCGGTGACCGCGAGTTCGTCGCTGGTGCGCGACTGGACGACGAGGTCGATCGCCTTACCGCCGCCGGTCTCGCTATAGCCGTCCTCCTTGAGCTTGTAGTAATCGATCGCGAGGACGGGGCGGAAGATCAGCTTGCCCTTGCCGGCCTCGTACGACAGCCCGCCGGATGCTGCGTAGAGCGTGCCGTTCCAATCGCCGTTCGTGGTCCGATCGACCGCTTCGCTACCGATCGCACCGTTGAAATTACGCGAACCATCGAATGTGATCGTGGCGCCCGAGACGCGCGCATTCGCCTGCAGACCGCCCCAATGCCCGCGCCAATATCCGGCCAGTTCATACTGGTTCGATCGCACTTCGTTGTTGGTGCCGTCATCGGCATCCTGCCCGTTCAGATACGCGAGCGAGGTCCCGAAATTGCCGACGCCGGTCTTGTATTCCGCACCAGCCGAAACGCCCCAGCCGCTGATGTCATAGCCTGCGGTATCGGCGACGCTTTTCGACGTGCCCCATGCGACCTGCGTTACCCAATAGCCCCACTTCCCCTCGTCCTTGAACGGGCCATGCGGGTCGGCGAGCACGCGGGCGGTTGCGCGCGAGCCCATCGTGACCGCCTCGAATGTGCCGCCGGCATGATCGGGCAGCATCTGGCGGACCGAGCCGCGGAATGCGTCGCCATCGGTGATGTTGAGAAACGCACCGCCGATTTTCGCGTCGTTGCCGAGCGCCTTGTAGATCGCGTCATAGGCCGACGCCTGCGAGCGGTTGAGCCCGAGTTCGGTCGACGATTTGCGCGCGACGTCGACTGCGAGTTCGTTGCCCGTGCCGGTCGCGATGCTGCCCTTGTAGAGGAACGGGAGCAGGGTCGTGGTCGCGGTGAGGTTTGCGGCACCCGTCAGCGTACCGGCGCGCAGGACCGTGTAGCGTCCCTCGGCATCGACGACGCTGGTGAGCTTCAGCGCGAGCTTCGAATCCTTGTCGAACGCCGCAGTGCCCGCGACCTGGATCGCCGTGCTGGTGCCGCCGGCCTTGTCGAGCGTCACCGCGAGCACGCCGCCGCCGGTGACCGAGAGCGAGGCGATCGACGCGGCCTTGGTGATGTCGAGCGTGCCGCCGGCGACCGCGACCGCGAGTCCTTGTGCGTTGGCGAGCGTGCCGGAGAAGCGCGAGGTGCCGCCGAGCGTCAGCGTATCGGTACCGCCACCGAAGTCCGCCGCACCGTTGAACACAGACGTACCGGCCAGCGCGAGCGCGTCGTTGCCCGCGCCGAACACCGCGCCGCCGGTGAAGTTCGCGTCACCCGACAGCACCAGGCGGTTGTTGCCGCTGCCGAACCGTGCGGTGCCGGTGACGGTGCCGTCCGCCACGTCGAACAGATCGTTGCCGGTGCCGAAGCGCACGTCGCCGACCATCGCGGGCGCGGCGATGCCGGTCGCGACCGCGGTCTGGCGGAGGATCGTGCCGGTCGTGTTCGCCGAGAGATCGACCGCGACGTTACGCTCGGAGGTGGCGAGCGCACCCGAAGCACCGATACCGCCGCTGTTCTCGACCAGAGTGACGGTGCCCGACCGGTCGAGGATGCCGATCGCGGTGCCGTCGGCGGCTTGTGCGGTCGCCTTGATCGTGCCGCTGTTGCGGACCGTCGCGACCGAGGCACCGGTGTCGATCAGCACCGCCGTCGAGCGCGATGCCGCCGTGCCGCCGCCGGCTGCCGAGATTGTGCCGGCATTGCGGATTTCGGGGGTCGACGCACCGCTGCCGAGTTTCAGCGCGGTTGCGCTCGCGCCGTTAGCCGCCGCCGCGACGGTCCCGTTGATGCCGATCCCGCCGGCGATCGTCACCGCGCCGCCAAGCCCACCGATGGCGAGGCCATTGCCCTCGACGCCACCATAGACGCCGCTACCCGCGATGCCGCCATCGACGATCAACCCGTAGCCGGTCCCGGTGCCGGCAATCGCACCGATCGCGACAGCGCGCGTGGCCGATCCGATCTGCACCGCCGGCGCTGCGCCGAAGGAGGTGATCGCCGCCGAGCCTTCGGTCGCGTCGGGAAGACCGTCCTTGTCCTCGTCGGTATCGGTCGTGCTCGCGTCCTTTGGCGGGATCGCGAAGATGATACCGCCCGAGACGTTGCCCGCGACGACCAGCGCGGACCCGCCCTGCAACAGGTCGTCGGCGTCGAGCTTGGTCGTATCGGCCGGCGCCGTCGCATAGCGATAGCCGGTCGAGCCGAGCGCGCCCTGCACCACCAGCGCACCCGCGATGTCGCCGTCGACGCGCGCGGCGACCGCACCCTGTCCGATCGCCGCGATCGTGCCCGCGAGCCGGACGTTGCCGGTGACGTCGGCGATCCGCACGCCGGTCGATCCGTTGCCGGTGACCGATGTCTGGCCGTCATGCGTGAAGGCACCGGTCAGCGGCCCGCCCAGCCAGATGCCCGCGGAGTCGTTGCCCTTCACCGTGATCGCGCCGCTGTTGACGATCGCGCCCGTGTAGGCGCCCGCGGTGCGGATGCCGGTGCGTCCGGTGCCCGCCGCGAACGGCCCGTCGAGGTCGCCGTCCTTGTCGGTATCGGTCGCGACATAGCTTTCGTCGACGATGATCTTGCCCGCCGCCGCGTTGGTGATGCCGCCGCCGGTGCCGGCATTGGCGAGGATGCCGGTCGATCCGTCGGCGTTGGTGACCTGGATCGTACCTTCGTTGGTGACAGAATTGACGCTGTCGACCGTGACCGCGGTGCCGCTGGTCGGCGTCACCGAACCCGCCGCGGCGATGCGGATGTTGTCGGGTGCGCCCGCCTTGATCGTCGAGGTCCGCACCGCATCGGTCCGCTTGGTGTCGATCACGGTCTGCGCCTGCAGCGGCGACGTGATCGCGAACAGGCAGGTGGTGGTCAGCAGGAGACGACGCATACGGAACCCTTTTCGATGTGTTTTCGAAAAGAGGACGGAGGCGGGGCTCGCGAACCTTGAACCGCGCGCTATTATCCCGTGGCACCAGGAACCCGGCGGCGCGTTGTCGGCTCGATAATTTCAGGGAAACGCCAGCATGATCACTACCATCGCCGAACTCGACCGCATACGCGACGACAGCAAGCGCCTCGTCACGACGCGCTCGATGATGTCGGCGGGGGCTGCGGTCGTGCCGATCCCCGGCGCGGATATCGTCGCGGACATCGGCCTGCTCACCAAACTGCTGCCCGAAATCAGCAAGCGCTTCGGCCTCGATCACGACCAGGTGAAAAAGCTCGAGCCGCAGATCGCACAGCAGGCGCTGGTGATGGCGTCGAGCCTCGGCAACACGATGATCGGCCGGATGGTGACCAAGCGCATCGTCGTCGCCCTCCTCCGCCGCGTCGGCGCACGCGTCGCGGTCGGATCGATGGCGAAGTTCATCCCCTTCGCGGGCTCGGCGGTGGCCGCGACGATCAGCTTCGGCGCGATGAAGCTGGTCGGCAATTCGCATGTCGAAGATTGCTACAAGACCGCCCTCGCACTGCTCCCCTCCGATCAGCGAGCGCTGGCAAACGCCAAGGCGTAAACGTCGGCACCTTCTAGCTCCCCTCCCTGGAAGGGAGGGGCTGGGGGTGGGTTCACCCGCTCGAGCCACCACCGTTCGAATGCGCGGAAGCCGACCCACCCCCGACCCCTACCTTCCAGGGAGGGGAGCTTAGAACGCCGCATCGAGTCCGATCCTTACCGTCCGAGGACGCTGCGGCGTGATCTGCCCGCTCCCCACCTGGAACGGCGTCCCCAACGCGAACCGGTTGCCAACGCTGTCCGTCAAATTCGTCACCCCAAACGTCACCCCCAACGACTGCCGCCCAACCCGCGCCGTCAGCGCCGTATCGAGATAATCCCCCTGCTCCTCGCCAAGCACAGGCCCGACCCCGAGCCGCGACCGCCCCACATACCGCGCCCACCCATATACCCGCAGTTCCAGATCCCGCCCGACATCCCGCCGGTAATCCGCGCCCAGCCGCCCGGCATAGCGCGCGATGTTCGGCACCTGGCTCATCCGCGCGAGCGCCACGAACAGCGCCGGGCTGGGCTCGGTCACGCGGCTGTCGTTATAGGTGAAGCCCGCGTCGAACGTCAGCCCGGCGACCGGCTTCCATCCGCCCGCCGCGCTGAACGTCCAGATCCGCCCGTCGCCGATATTGGCGGTGCTCGGCAGACCGGTCGCGTCGATGAAGTCCGCCTGGATATCCTGCCAGATCGTGTGCGACACGCTCGCCGACAGATACGCGCTGTCGATTCCGGCAAGCCCATAGCGCACGCCGCTCTCCAGCGTCCGCACGCGATCATTCTCGAACCGTCGCACGAAATCGCTCTCGATCGCCAGCCCGCCCGGGCGGAATCCCTGCTGGTACCGCCCGTACAGCGACACCTTGGGCAGCACCGCGGCGATCAGCGAGGCGGACGGCAGCACGCTCGTCTCGATCCGGTCCGCGGTCACGCGCGCACGGGCGAGCGCGACGGTCTCCAGCCGCGCCGGCGCGACGTCCTCGCCAGTGCCTGCCAGCGAGGCCCGCGTGACCCGAGCGCCAGCGATCGCGGTCAGGCCACGCACCAGTTGCACGCTCCCCTCGCCGTACAGCGTCGCCTCGTCGATGCTGTTGGTCACACCCGTCACCGGCGCCGGCGCATCGACCGGCCCGAGCGACCGCGACAGCCGCGTCCGGTTGTGCGTAAAACTGCCACCGACCACCCAGCCGAACCCGTTCCGCATCGGCCGCCAGACCCGCGTCTCGTTCGCGATCATCGACGTCGCGTTGCGCTGTGCGAACACGCGGGCCTCGCCTTCGGGCAGCGTCGCGTCGTAGCGCTCGGTCAGCGTCTGGCCGACGATCCCGGTCGAGGATTTGACCTTCAGCCCGCCGATCTCGCCCGATACGACCACCTGCCCCATCGTGTAATCCGCCGAGAAGCCCTGCACGATCGCGCTCGATCGCGTCAAAGCAGGCGCGTCGCGGTCGGCATATTGGCTGTCGTCGCCCTTGGTCCATTGCCCGATCCCGCCGAGATCGACGGTCCAGCCATGCCCCGCATCGAGCCTCAGCATCGCGCGACCGCCGCCGATCCGCGTCCGGTTCACGTCGCGCCGGTCGAGCACCGGATTGTCGATATACCCGCCTTCGCTCACCCCGTAGCCGACGACGCGCAGCGCCACCCGCTCGCCGAGCGGCACGTTCAGCGTCGCGCCCAGGTCCGCACCCGGATCGCCTTGCCACGTGGCCGACAGACCGCCCGCGATCGTCGCCGACACCGCGCCCAGCTCCGGCGCATTCGGCACGGTGCGGATGATCCCGCCGAGCGACCCTGCGCCGTACAGCGTCCCCTGCGGCCCTTCGAGCACCTCGACCGACGCGATATCGTACAGCCGAAGATCGGGATCGGGCGCGTTGTAGCTCAGCCGCAAGTCACCGAAATACTGGCCCACCGTGGTTTGCGTCGGCCCCGTGAAACTGGAATCGGCGATGCCGCGGATGAACAGCTTGTTGCGCCCCGCCCCCAAATGCGTCGACGATACGCTGGCCAGCCGCGCGAGGATCGCCTCGGTCCCGCCCGCACCGCCGAGCGCGAGATCGGCCCCGTCGAGCAACGCCACCTGCCCTGCGAAATCGCGCAACCGGACGTCGCGCTTGCTGCCGGTGACGACGATATCCGCGCTTTTGACCGCCGGTGCCGGCACGGGCACGATCTTCGGACGTTTCACCCGGACTATCGCGACGTGCGGCGCGCGCGCAACGAGCCGCCATCCCAACGGTCCTGCGGCTGCGACGTCGGCGTTTGCCGCGACTGCGAGCCGGTCGAGCGCCTCGCGTGCGCTCATCCGCCCACGCACGGCCGGCACGCGCCGCGCCCAAAGTCTTGGATCGCCGACGACGATGCTCGTCCCCGACTGACGCCCGAGCGCCAACACCGCGTCCCCAAGACGCCCCGCTGGCAAGTCGACCGCCCCCTGCCCCGCCTGCGCGGGAGCGGCGACGGCGAGCGCCGCGACGACCAGACATCCGTGCATCCTCACGAGCGGGAGGACATCACCCAGTGGCCACCACGCTTGCGGATCGCGACACCCAGCAGCGGCGCGGCGAGCCGTGGGTCGCCCGACAACTTGGCGGTCGCGATGCTACCGCTGAACGGACGCTTCGCCACTGTCGGGTCGGCGCGCAGGTCGACGCCGAGCGCGCGCGACAGGTCGTCCGCGACTTCCGCCAGCGTCGCGCCTTCATACGCCAGCACGCTGTCGCGCCACGACCCGACGCTGGCGACGTCGACATTGGTCACGGTCGCCTCGCCGTCGCGCACGACCAACCCCTGCCCCTTCACGAGCCGGATGCCGTCGCGTCCCGGGTTATAGTCGACCGCGCCCTCGGACACCGCGACGTGGGTCTCGCCACGCGCGAACTTCACGTCGAACGCGGTGCCGACATCGACCAGTCGCGCGCCGCCGACGCTCACCTCGAACGGATCGCTGTCGTCGTGCCGGACCACGAACATCGCCTCGCCGCGCTCCAGTGTCGCGACCCGCGGGTCGTCGCGATCGAGCATCAGGCGTGTCGCACCACCCATCGCGATGCTGCTCCCGTCCGCGAGTTGCACCGTCCGCATGGCGCCCGCCGCGGTTTCGACAGCATAGGGGTGCGCGCGCGTTTCGAGCGCCTCATAGCCGACGAACAACGCCAGCGACGCCGCGATCGCGCCGCCGGTCCAGACCGGCCAGCGCCTCCGCGGAGGCTGCATCGCGATCGGCGCGGACTGCACGGGACGCACGGTCGCCGCCATCTCCGCGATATCCGCCGACATCGCATGATACGCCGCCGCATGACGCGGGTCCGCCTCCAGCCAGGCGTGGAACGCCGGCCAGTCGTCGAACGCGTCGCTGCCGGTCCGGACTACCCAGTCCAGCGTTTGCGCGTTGATATCGTCATGCTCCGCCATCATGGCCTCCTATAGCCGAAGACGGAGACGATCGTATCAGGCCTCATCATAGCGTCGCTTTGCATCGATCATCGCGCGATAGGCCTTTCGCAGGTCGCCCTCGACGGTGCTGAGGCTCACGCCGAACTCCGCCGCGACCGTCCGCTGCTCGATCCCATCGATCCGGTGCCGTCGAAATATCCGCGCTGCCCGGTCGCCGACCGACTGCAACGCCGTCTCCGCTAGCGCCGCCTGCTCGCGCGCGATCACGACGCGTTCGGCGGACGGCTCCTCGGACCGATCGAGCGAGGGGCCACCAGTCGCCTCGGTCCATTCCCGATCCCGCTTCTCGGCCTGCCGCACCGCGCGGTGGCGGTCGAGCATCAGATTGTTCGCCATCCGGTACAGATACGACAGCGGCGACGCGATCGGCCCGGTCGGCGCCGACTGTATCCGCATCCACAGCTCGTGCAGCAGATCCTCCGCCGCATCGCCCGCGCCGAGCGAGCGGAGAAACCGCAGCAGCGTGTCGCGGTTCGCGAGGAAAACGGCCTCAAGGCCCGAGGAGTCCATGTTCCGCCCGTGTCGATAGGCCGCCGATCGGCGCTCGGCGGCACCGTGTTCCCGGCGGGACTACAGCGCTTGGCGGGGAGACACAATCGGCCGCCCTATTGGTGCAGCAGCGTCCAGCCCTGCGGCAGGTAATCCGTCGACATGTAATAATAGAACAGGCACGTGCCGTCGCGGCGATAGGTACCGCCCTTGACGATGCCTAGCGCAGTGGTGCCCTCGAACACCGGCGCACCGCTGTCGCCCGCCTTGCACGTCGGCCCCTCGACCGCGACCCAGGTCGGCAGGCACGCGCCGCCGCACAGATCACCCGCCGGCGCGAAATCGACCATCGCCACCACCGCGCAGCTATAGCCAGTCCGCTCGCCGCGATGGCAGACGAAGTCGCCCGCGCGGGTGCTGGTGCGGTAGCGCCATGTCGCGACGGGCCGCGCGAGCGTCTTGGCGGTGTCCGCATAGAACAGCGGCGCGTAGGCGATGCCCGGGGCGGTCGCGATGTTGACCTGTACGTCCTGATATCCCCAGCCCCATTGCCCGACGAACGCCAGCGGCCAGTCCTCGCGGCTGCCGTCCGAAGGGCGCTTGCCGACATAGGAGAGCGTGTCCGGGCAATGCGCCGCGGTGACCACGCCGTTCCGGATGCCATCGGACACGACGAAGCCCGTCGTGCAGGCATAGCGCTTGCCATCGACGGTACCGACCACGCGTCCGCCGCCCTCGATGGCTCCGCTTGAGGCAGGCGCCACGGCGGGTGCAGCGGGCGCAATCACCGCCTGCATGTCGACCGGCGGCCGATCGACGACGTCGATGCGTACCGGCACGCCGGTCATCGCCGCGATGCGCTCGCGCAATTCGCCGTTCCGGTCGAGATCCGCATCCGAGCTGGCAGTCATCACCACAAGTTCGCCGGTCCGCTGGTCCACGCCCAGCCCGGGCGGATGCGGCAGGGAGTCGCGGATCTTCGCCTGATAGGTGGTGATCGCGGCCAGCACCGCCTCCCGCGTCGCGGCCGCGCCGGTGCGGAAGACGATCGGAACGGTCATCCCGCCGGCGACAACCTGCTGGTCCGGCACAGGATCGGTGCCGGTCAGCAGCACGACGATCCGGTAGGTCGGCAGATGCTCGATCGCGATCCCGGCCCAGCGATCCTTGAAGGTTTCGCGCAGCGCGTCGGTCGCCGGCACGCTGTCGCCCTGCGCCCGCAGCCGCCGCAACGCCTCGTCGAACGGCACGCCGAACCGCCGCGCATATTCCCCCGCGTCCTGCATCAGCGCATCGACCGGCAACTGCACATGCGCCTGCACATGCGCCGGGCCACTCGTGGGCGGGGGAGCGACCTGCGCGGCGGACGCGGTCGCCATGGCAACCGCAAGCAGCGCACTCGCCGTCCCGCGGATCAAAGACTTCAACATGCAAGGCGATCCTGGAGGCGTTGGGCGATCATGACCTGATACCGCCATGATCTGAACCGGTGCTTTCACGCAAGCGAAGCCGGGGTGTGCAAGCGAAGCTGAGCGGGCAAGCAATCGAGGTGATTGCGCGCAATCTCGCAAGCGTCCTATCAAGCACGCCATGAAGATCCTGCTCTCCGCCAGCCTCGCCGTGCTCGCCTTTGCGAGTGCCCCCGCCGCCGCCCGGCAACTCACCATCGACGACGTCACGATGCTCAGCCGCGTCGGTGCGCCGACCACGTCGCAGGACGGACGCTGGCTCGTCTGGGCGCAGCGCGAAACCGATCTCGCGGCGGACAAGGGCCGTTTCGATCTCTGGCGGCTCGACCTCGGCACGCCGGGCGCGACGCCGGTGAAGCTGCTCGCCGATCCGCAGGTCAACGAGAACGACCCGCAGATCGTCGGCAGCACGGTCTATTTCACGTCCGACAAGGGCGGCGAGGATGCGGTCTGGTCGGTGCCCGTCACAGGCGGCACGCCGCGCAAGCTGACCGCTTTCAAGGGCGGGTTCAGCGGCTTCAAGGTTGCGCCGACCGGCGACAAGCTGCTCGTCTGGGCGGATCGCAAGCCGGGTGCACCGAGCCTCGAGCCCGCGATGGTCAAGAAGGACCCGAACGCGGGGGCCGGGCGGATCTACGACCAGCTGTTCGTGCGGCATTGGGATACATGGGCGGACGGCACGCGCTCGCAGCTGTTCGTGCTGCCGCTGACCGCCGCGGGTGCGACCGGGAACGGCGTTCCGCTGGTCGGTGCGCTGGTCGGCGATGCGCCGTCCAAGCCGTTCGGCGGCGGCGAGGAAGTCTCGTGGAGCCCCGACGGCCGCACCGTCTATTTCGCCCTGCGCGAGGCCGGGCGGATCGAGGCGCTGTCGACCAATCTCGACATCTTCTCGGTGCCCGCGGACGGCTCTGCGGCCCCGGTCAACCTGACCGCGGCGAACACGGCGACCGACAACCTGCCGACGGTATCGCCCGATGGCCGCACGCTCGCCTATTTCGCGATGCGCCGGCCGGGGTTCGAGGCGGATCGCCAGGTGCTGACGCTGCGCGATATCGCCAGCGGCAAGACGGTGTCGCTGACCGAGCGCTGGGACCGGTCGGTCGGCTCGATCGCGTGGGCGCCGAACTCGAAGTCGCTCTACGTGACGGCGGACGACACGCAGGAGACGCCGCTGTTTCGCGTCGATGCGACCACCGGTGCCGTCACGCGGCTGACGCAGGAGGGCCATGTCGGCGCCGTCGCGATCACGCCGCGTGGGCCGGTGGTGGCGATGGACAGCCTCACCGCACCGGCCGATTTCTTTCGTCTTGGCACCGGCGCACCGCAGCGCCTGACTCAGGTCAACGCTGCGAAGCTCGCCGGGATCGACATGCCGACCGTCACGCGGTTCAACTTCAAGGGCGCGAACGCCGACACCGTCTGGGGCTATGCGGTGAAGCCGTACGGCTCGGCGGGGAAAGTCCCGATCGCCTACATGGTGCACGGCGGACCGCAGGGATCGAGCAACAACAGCTGGTCCTATCGCTGGAACCCGGCGGTGTTCGCAGGCGCCGGCTACGGACTGGTCGCGGTCGATTTCCATGGGTCGACCGGCTACGGGCAGGGCTTCACCGATGCGATCAGCAACAATTGGGGCGGCTGGCCGCTCGAGGATCTGCAAAAGGGGCTGAAGGCCGCGACCGACAAGTTCGCGTGGCTCGATGCCGACAATGCCTGCGCGCTCGGCGCGTCATACGGCGGCTATATGATGAACTGGATCGAGGGGCAGTGGCCCGATCGCTTCAAGTGCATCGTCCAGCATGACGGCGTGTTCGACGCGCGCGCGATGGCGTACGAGACCGAGGAGCTCTGGTTCGACGAATGGGAGCATGGCGGCAAGGCCTATTACGAGGACCCGCAGGCGTTCGAGAAATGGAACCCGGTCAACTACGTCGCCAAGTGGAAGACGCCGATGCTGGTGATCACCGGCGAGAAGGACTTCCGGATTCCGTACACGCAGGGGCTGGCGACGTTCACCGCGTTGCAGCGCCGCGGGATTCCGTCGCGGTTACTGGTCAACCCGAACGAGAACCACTGGGTGCTGAAGCCGAAGAACTCGCGGCAATGGTATGGTGAAGTGCTGGGCTGGATGGGGAAGTGGACTGCGAAGTAGCGGCCGCTTTCTCCCACAAAATACCTCCCTCTATCCCACAGAATACCTCCCCGGCGAAGGCCGGGGCCCAGGTGGGAAGGTCGCAGTAACGGAGCGCACCCTTAGTTAGCCACGTTATCCAACTGGACCCCGGCCTTCGCCGGGGAGGTGCCTTAGTGGGGAGGTTCGGCTGCCCCGGCAGCCCATGTCCCCGGCTTCTTATGCTCAATTGTTCTCCCGCGAAGGCGGGGACCCAGACTGGGCTCCCGCCTTCGCGGGAGAACAAGGAGGCGTGAATGACGCTCCCCCGGATCAGTGCGCCTTCTTGCCCTTCACCGCATGCAACCCCAGCGCGATCGCGCCGCCCAAGATCAACCCGACGATCCCCGAGAAGAACGCGTTCACCGCCCAGTTCACGATCCCCTTCGCGACCGGCACCGCCGCCGCGGCGCTCTCGGCCGTGTGATGAATCCAGTGCGGCACAGCGGTGAACCCGAAATCCTCGACGCCGTGGACGATGATCTGGCCGCCGACCCACACCATCGCCGCGGTCCCGATCACCGACAGCGCCGACATCACCAGCGGCATGCCCTTCACCAGACCGCGCCCGAGCGCCTGCACCGCCGCGCCGTTGCGCTGCGCCAGATGCAGGCCGATGTCGTCCATCTTCACGATCAGCGCGACCACGCCGTATACCGCGATCGTGATGACGATGCCGACCAGCGCGAGCACGATCGCCTGCTCCCAGATCGGCTTGGTCGCGACGTCGGACAGCGCGATCACCATGATCTCGGCGGACAGGATGAAGTCGGTGCGGATCGCGCCCGAGACCTTCTGCGCCTCCAGCGCCTTCGGGTCGGTCGGCGCGTCGACCACCTCCTCGGCATGGCCGCCGCCGAACGCCTCGAGGATCTTCTCCGCGCCCTCGAAGCACAGATACGTGCCGCCGAGCATCAGCAACGGCGTCAGCAACCACGGCGCGAACGCACTCAACGCCAGCGCCGCCGGCAGGATGAAGAGCAGCTTGTTGCGGAACGAGCCGAGCGCGATCTTGCCGATCATCGGCAGCTCGCGCTTCGGCTCGAAGCCGACCATGTAGCGCGGCGTCACCGCGGCATCGTCGACCACCACGCCGATCGCCTTGCTGCCCGCCTTGCTGGTCGCCGCGCCGATATCGTCGAGGCTGGCGGCGGCGAGCTTGGTGATACCGGCGATGTCGTCGAGCAGTGCGACCAGTCCTGTGGGCATCGAGTCTGTCCTTCGCTAGGCGCGGGTTGATGAGTGGCGTTCACGCGCTCGGTAACGTGACAGGATTGTCATGCAACGGCTTTCGCACTTGCGGTAGTGCATGGCGCGCGGAATGGTTGCGGCCACGACGACCAAAGACAGGACGGATCATGACCCCACCTTCCATTTACGGCGACTTCATCACGAACCTGCCAAAGGCCGAACTGCACCTCCATATCGAGGGCAGCCTGGAGCCCGAACTCATGTTCGCGCTGGCCGAGCGTAACAAGGTCGCGATCCCGTTCAAGAGCGTCGAGGACGTCCGCGCGGCCTACAGCTTCACCAACCTCCAGACCTTCCTCGACATCTATTATGCGGGCGCCGCGGTGCTCCAGACCGAGGAGGATTTCCGCGATCTGGCAGTCGCCTATTTCGACCGGGTCGCGGCAGACGGCGTGGTGCATGCCGAAATCTTCTTCGACCCGCAGACGCACACGCACCGTGGCATACCCTTCGATGTCGTCGCACGCGGACTGTTCGCAGGCATCGACGAAGCGCAGGCCAAGCACGGCATGTCGGTCGGGCTGATCATGAGCTTCCTCCGCCATCTCGACGAGGAGGACGCGTTCAAGACCTTCGCGCAGGCGGAGCCGTGGCTCGACCAGTTCATCGGCGTCGGGCTCGATTCGTCCGAAGTCGGCCATCCGCCGTCGAAGTTCGCGCGCGTGTTCGCGGCGTCGGCGGATGCCGGGCTGATGCTGTGCGCGCATGCCGGCGAGGAGGGCCCGCCTGCGTATATCCACGAGGCGCTCGATATCCTCCAGGTGGACCGGATCGACCACGGCAACCGCGCGCTGGAGGATCCGGCGCTGGTCGCCCGCCTCGCCCGCGATGCAATGACACTGACCGTGTGCCCGCTGTCGAACGTCGCATTGCGCAACGTCGACCGGCTCGAGAACCATCCGATCGACCGGATGCTCGATCTCGGCCTGCGCGCGACGATCCATTCGGACGATCCGGCCTATTTCGGCGGCTATATCGGCGAGAATTTCCGCCAGACGGCGCGCGCGAAAAATCTGTCGCGCGAGCAGGTGGTGACGCTCGCCCGCAACAGCTTCCTCGGCAGCTTCCTCGACGACGAGGCGCTCAGCGGCCATCTCGCGACGCTGGATGCATACGTTAAAGCGCACCCGTGACCCAACGTTTCCTGGCGGTCTTCGAGCCGTTCATCCTGCTGCTGCTCGGTACGGTCGTGTTGGCGAGCCTTTTGCCGGCTCGCGGCGAGATGGCGACGATCGTTGGCTATGCGGCGGATATCGGGATCGTCCTGCTGTTCTTTCTGCACGGCGCCAAGCTGTCGCGCGACGCCATCTGGGCAGGCCTGCGCAACTGGAAGCTGCACCTCGCGGTGCTGGCGGTGACGTTCGTCGCGTTCCCGCTGTTCGGTCTCGGGCTCAGTGCGCTGCCGTTCGTCAACGGACCGCTGGCCGCCGGGCTGCTGTTCCTGACCTTGCTCCCCTCTACGGTTCAGTCGTCGATTGCCTTCACCGCGATCGCCCGCGGCAATGTCGCCGCGGCGGTGTGCAGCGCGTCGTTCTCCAATCTTCTCGGAATTCTCATCACGCCGGCGCTGGTCGCGGTGCTAATGAAGGCATCGGGCAGCGGCGGGATCTCGATCGACAGCGTCGAGGCGATCGTGCTGCAATTGCTCGTGCCGTTCGTCGCTGGCCATCTGCTGCGTCCTTGGATCGGCGCGTGGGTGACGCGGCGGAAAGCGATGCTGACGGTGGTCGATCGTGGCTCGATCCTGCTGGTGGTCTACAGCGCGTTCGGCGCCGCGGTGGTCGAGGGGTTGTGGACCAAATTGTCGATCGGCGACCTGATGCTGATCGGGCTGCTCTGCGCCGCGCTGCTCGCGTTCGTTCTCGCGCTTACCTTCGCCGTCGCGCGGCTAATGAAACTCCCGCGAGAGGATGCGATCGTGCTGCAATTCTGTGGTTCGAAGAAGAGCCTCGCCTCGGGCGTGCCGATGGCCGGCGTGCTGTTCCCGCCCGCGCAGGTCGGCGTGATCCTGCTGCCGCTCATGCTGTTCCACCAGTTGCAACTGATCGCCTGCGCGGTGATCGCGCGCCGCTATGCCGAGAGCGCGCCACGCGATACTGCCCTGGGTTAACACTCTAAACCCTTGCCGGTATTTGCTTTGTTCCACCGGTAGCGGCATGGTCGGAGTGCTATCACGAGAGTTTCCAGTTCATGAGCGTGCCGAGCGATACTGCCATCCCCGCCGCGGACGTGGGGCTGGACCTGACCGCGTGCGACCGCGAGCCGATCCACATACCGGGCGCGATCCAGCCGCACGGCCTGTTGCTGGTCGCCGACGCCGCGACCCTCGCGATCGTCGCAGGGGCCGGCGATATCGAGGCGCGGCTGGCCGACGACTGGCTGGGACGAGACCTGTCGGCGCTGTTGGCGCAGGATATCGCGGCGTTGTTCGCGACCAGCGAGACGGTCGCCGGAGTCGCGCTGGCCGGCGCGCCGGTAACCGGGGTTTCCGAACACTTCGACGTCACGCTCCACCGCAGTGCGGATCACGTGCTGGTCGAGCTCGAACCGATCGCGGGCGTGCCGGTCACCGCCGCGGCGATGCTCGGCCGGCTCAACGCGATGGCGATGACGTTCGAACGCGCCGGCAATCTGCAGGCGCTGTGCGAGCGCGCGGCGATCGCGTTCCGGCAACTGACCGGTTTCGACCGCGTCATGGTCTACCGCTTCCTTGACGACGAGGCCGGACGCGTGATGGCGGAGGACAAGGTGTCGGGACTCGGCACCTTCCTCAACCATCATTTTCCCGCCTCGGACATCCCCCGGCAAGCGCGCGCTCTGTATGTGCGCAACCGGACGCGGACGATTCCGGCGATCGACTATGCGCCTGCGATGTTGCGACCGGCCGGGTTCGAGACTCTCGATCTTAGCGATGTCGCGCTGCGCAGCGTCTCGCCGATCCACCTGCGCTATCTCGCCAATATGGGGGTCGCGGCGTCGGCATCGATCTCGATCGTCAAGGACGGCCTGTTGTGGGGCATGATCGCCTGCCATCACGGATCGCCGCGCGTGCTGACCCCCGATATCCGCGCGGCCTCGTCGACTCTGGCGAGTGGCCTCGCCCGCCAGATCCGCGCGAAGGAGGAGGCCGAGACCTACCGCGAACGGCTCCGGCTGCGGGCGGCGGAAGACGCGGTCATCCCGAAGCTCGCGACCGACCCCGCCCCGCGCAGCATCGTCACCGCACTGCGCGACGACCTCAGGCGGATGCTGGACGGCGACGGCTTCGCGTTCGTCGACGGCGCGGTGGTGGCGATGCACGGCCTGTGCCCCGCCGAGGAGGACGTGCTCGACCTGGCGGAATGGGCGGTCACGCAGAACGGGATTGAGCCGTTCGCGACGCACGAACTGCCCTCGCTCTATCCCCGCGCCGAAACCTACAGGGCGGCCGCCAGCGGCGTGCTCGCGCTCCCGCTCATCGATGAAGGCGCGATGCTGTTGTGGTTCCGCGCCGAGCAGATCGAGGAAGTCGAATGGGCGGGCAATCCGCACAAGGCGGTTTCGGTCGACCCCAACGCCGTCCTCACGCCGCGTACGTCGTTCGAGTCCTGGACGCAGGCGGTCAGCGGTCGATCGCGGCGCTGGACCCGCGAGGAGATCGAGGCGGCGCACCGTCTGCGCCGGGCGTTCCACGACGCGCACGTCAACCAGCGGCTTCGTCTTCTCAACGGCGACCTGCAACGCACGCTCGCCGACAAGGACATCCTGATCGCGCAGAAGGACGTCCTGATGAAGGAGGTCAATCACCGCGTCCAGAACAGCCTCCAGCTGGTCGCCGCGTTCCTGTCTCTCCAGGCGAAATCGTCGGACGACGCAAAGGTGAAGGAGCATCTCGCCGAGGCGCAGGCCCGGCTCGCGGCGGTCGCGCTGGTTCACCGTCGCCTGTACCGCGACGATCAGGTCGAGTCGGTCGACCTGTCGCGCTATCTCGAGGAGCTGACCGACGACATGAAGACCTCGCTCGGCGAGGATTGGGCAGCGCGGATGAGCCTGGATCTCGCGCCGATCCTGGTCGCGACCGATCGCGCGGTGAACATCGGGCTGGTGCTGACCGAACTGGTGATCAACGCGAGCAAATATGCCTATGAGGGTCGCGCCGGACCGATCGAGATCGTGCTGGAACAGCACCGCAACCGGCTGCGCCTGATCGTCGCGGACCAGGGCGTCGGCAAATCGGGCACGCGCGAGGGCTTTGGCAGCCGGATGATGAAGGCGGTCGTCGCCGGACTGTCGGGCACGATCGAACAGGACGACAACATGCCCGGCCTGCGCGTCATCCTGACCGCGCCGATTGAGGATATGCGCTGACGTCCCGTCCGTTGCGAACGAAACGCCAGCGCAACCGCCTCACCAGTTGAAGCGGAGCGATCCGACGACGGTCCGCGAGGCACCGAAGTAACAGCTGTTGACGAAGAAACAGCTGGCGATGTGGCGCTTGTCGAACAGGTTCGCAACGTTCGCGGTCAGGCTCATGCCCTTGAGCGAGTCGTCGAATTTGCCGAGATCATAGCCGAGTACCGCGTCGACCAGCACATAGCCCGGCGACTGGAACCGGGTGGTGAGCGTCTGGCCTGCCGCCACGCGCGTGGCGGTGCCGTCCGACTTGCCGACATAGCGGACGCCGCCGCCGATGTTGAACCCCGACAGCGCGCCGCCGCCGCCGCCGCGTGACAGGTCGTAATTGACGAAGCTCGATGCGCTCCATGTGGAGATACCGAGCGGCTTGGTGCCGGTGACGCCGCTGAGCTGATCGCCGGTGCCGACGACCGGCGTGCCCTGCGTGACTTCGGGATCGGTATAGGTCCCGGCGACCGTGACCGTCAGGCCCGGTGTGATCTCGCCGCGCCCGTCGAGTTCGATCCCGCGGACTGCGACTTCGCCGATCTGGATAGAGAAATTGGGGTTGGCGGGATCGGTCGTCGGTACGTTCTGGCGACGCAGATCGAAGGCCGAGAGCGTGAACAGCGCGCTGGTGCCGGGCGGCTGGTATTTCAGGCCTGCTTCGTACTGGCGACCGGTAACGGGCACGAACGCTGCGCCGTCGAACGCGGTGCCGGTCTGCGGCTCGAAGCTTTCCGAATAGCTGACGAAGGGCGCCAGGCCGAACTTGGTCTCGTACAGCGCGCCGAGGCGTCCGGTGAACGCGGTCTGGTGAAGCCGGGTCACGCCGCTGGCCGCCCCTGCCGCGGCGTTGCGGTTCACCGTCGTCTGGTCGTACCAGTCGTAGCGCCCGCTCGCGATCAGTTGCAGCCCGCCGATCGCGATCTGGTCCTGCACATAGGCACCGACCTGGTCGATCTTACGAAAATTCCGCGTCTGCGTCAGCGCAAAACTCGGCTGCACCCCGCCATAGACCGGCGCGAACAGGTTCAGGTTCGGGATGCTGGTCGCCGGATCGGCAGTGACGCCGGTGTTGAACTGCTGGTCGTTATTGCCCTGGTTGTTCTGCCAGTCGACGCCGGCGAGCAGCGTGTGCTGCAAAGGCCCAGTAGCGAACTTGGCGGCCGCGTGATTGTCGATCGTGATCGTCCGGAACGACTCGTCGGACCCGCCCCCGCCGCGCACGATCGTCGAGAAATCGGTGTTGCGATTGGCGCCCGTGCCTGTCGTGGCGAACGCCGACAGGTAGATCTGGCGATAGTGGAGATCGACGTCGAGGTAGCGCGCACTCGTCGCCCAGCTGAGGCTGTCGTTGAAATCGTGGCGGAACAGCAGCGTCGCCGACTTCTGCTTTCGATCGAACGCTTCGTACGCTGGCTCGCTCACGTTGAAGTCGGTCGCGAACTGCCCGGACGGGTTGGTGAGTGCCGACCCATAGACCGGCACGCCGCTATACGACGCCGATTCCGGATCGCGCTGATAGTTGAGGATCAGGGTCACGCTGGTCGCGTCGTCGGGCGCGAAGGTCAGCATCGGCCGCGCGTAATAGCGCCGGTTGCCGGTCATCGTGACGAACCCGTCCGACCGCTCCGCACCCGCGATCACGCGGAACAGCCATTTGTGGTCCTTGTCGAGCGGCTGGTTCACGTCGATCGCGCTGCGCAACAGGTTAAAATTGCCGCCCGCCAGCTCGATCCGACCGCCGGACTCCGCATAGGGAACCTTGCTGGTGAGGTTGACCAGCCCGCCCGGCGTCGAGTTGCCGTAAAGGACCGACGCGGGCCCCTTGATCACGTCGACACGCTCGACGAGGTGGAAGTCGATCTGCGGCGTGGAATAGACTCCGCCGAGCAACCGCATGCCGTCCATATATTGGCCGGGCGCAAAGCCGCGGACGTAGAGCTGGTCGTAGCGGGTAGCGACATTGCCACGCTGGTTCGGCGAGACGCCCGCGACATAGCCGAGCGCCTGGTTGATCGACAGCGCGTTGCGGAGCGTCAGTTCCTTTTCGTCGATGCTGGTGATGACCTGCGGCGTGCGGATCAGCGGCGTCTCGGTCTTGGTGCCGGTGCTGCCGGTCTTGCGAATGCGCTCGCCGCTGACGACGATCTCGTCGCTGCGAGTCTGCGTATCGTCGTCGGTCGCCGCCGCATCGCGGGCCGTGGTCGGCGCCGACGCCGCTATAAGATCTGCCGCGAACACCGGCGTCCCGACGCTGCTTAGAGCGGTCCCCAGCAGCATCCCGCCTATAAATCGTCCCCGCATTACGCCGTCCACTTTTGATATTGATAATGACTCGCAAGGGCCGCTAAAGACGGTTGGCACGCACCGCAAGGAAAAATGACAGAATGTTCATGCACGGTCGGATCCCGAAACCCGGCCCATTTCCCAAGGGCCGGACAATCCGTCCCGTGGTCTGGATCATGGCGTTGCGGAGCACGACCGCGCTGGTCGGCGGCTATGCCGCGGCGGCAGTGCTGGCGACATTACTCGCCCGCCTGCTCCCGATCGCGCGCGTCGAAGCGACGAGCTGGGGCATGATCCTGTCGTTCGCGATCTATGCAGGCATCGCCCTCTGGTGTTTCCACGAACACCGCGTTTTGCGGGTCGCAGCGCTTGTGTGGGGAATCGCACTGGTCGGCGGCGGCTTACTCTGGCTGCTCGGCGTTCGTCCGTGAGTTCGGCTGCGAGAACCACATTGCGACAGAGCATGGCATGGATCCACGGCTGGCTGGGCCTGCTGGCGGGTTGGATCCTGTTCGCCATGTTCCTGACCGGGACGGCGAGCTATTTCCGGCCCGAGATCACGCAGTGGATGCAGCCGGAATTTCGCGCGAAGCCGGTCAGCAGCGCCCACGCCGCCGAGACTGCGGTGGCGCACATGCAGCGTGTCGGCGCGGACGATCTGCAATGGTACGTCTACCTCCCGGATGCCCGCACCGCGGTGACGCGGGTCTTCGAACAGCGCAAGCCGGAGCCCAGGACTCCCAGGCAGCGCGCACCCGAGATCGTGCTCGATCCCGCGACCGGCGATGTCGTGCATGCGCGCGAGACCCGCGGCGGCGAGCATTTTTATCGCTTCCATTTCCAGCTGCAATTGCCGCATCCGTGGGGACGTTGGCTCGCCGGGCTGTGCGCGATGTTCATGCTCGGCGCGATCGTGTCGGGCGTCATCACGCACAAGCGGATCTTCGCCGACTTCTTCACGCTGCGCTGGAACAAGGGGCAGCGCAGCTGGCTCGACGCGCACAACGTCTCGGCGGTGCTGGCGCTGCCGTATCACGCGATGATCACCTATACCGGGCTGATCACGCTGGTGGCGATGTACATGCCGTGGCCGGTCACCGCGAACTACGCCAAGCCTGCCAATTTCGCGCAGGCGGCGTTCGGCACGCCGACCGAGCGCGAGGCGCAGGGCGTGGCCAAGCCGCTGGTGGCGATCGGCCCGCTAGTCGCGGATGCCGAGCGACGCTTCGGTGCGCGAGTCGCGACCCTCGTGGTGCGCAACCCGAACGACGCCGCGAGCACGGTCACGCTGTACCGCCATGCGAACGCCTCGCTCAACGGACGCGGTCCGTCGGTCACCTATGCGGGCAGCGACGGGCGGTTCCTTGAGGGCGCTGGCGGCGTCGGGCCTGCGCTCGCGACCGCCGGCGTGATGCTCGGGCTGCACGTCGCGCAGTTCGCGGGGCCGGCGTTGCGCTGGGCGTATTTCGTGCTCGGTCTCACCGGTGCGGCAATGGTCGGAACCGGGCTGCTGCTGTGGACCGCCAAGCGTCGCAAGCCGGGCGCGATGCCGTTCTTCGGGCTGAAGCTGGTCGAGCGGCTGAACATCGGTGTCATCGCCGGCCTGCCGATCGGGATGGCCGCCTACCTGCTCGCTAACCGCCTGATCCCCGCCGAAACCCCAAACCGCGCCGACGCGGAGGTCGCCACGATGTTCTGGCTATGGAGCGCCGTTGCGGTGTTCCAGTTGTTGCGACCAGCCCGCCGCGCGTGGACCGAAGGGTTCGCGATTGGCGCCGCAGCGTTCGCGGCGATCCCGGTGGTCAATACGCTGACGACGTCGCGCGGATTGCCTCAATCGATACTGACCGACGACACGCTCTTCGCGGCATTCGATTTCGCCATGCTCGCGATTGCCGCGATGCTTGCACTCGGCGCGTGGCGCTCCGCCCGGAGCAGGCCCGTCGCGAAGATCCGCAAACCACAATCGGAGACCGTTCATGCTTGAAGCCACGATACTGTGCTTCTTCGGCTGGCTGCTGTTGGCGGCAACCTCCTTCCGGTATCGCCGCGATCTGGGGATAGCCGCGCCGTCAGCGATCCGTGCGCTACGCCTCGTCGCCGCGCTCGTGCTTACGGCCGCACTGTTCCACTGTGGCGCGCCGCTGACGGGCGAGCGCTTCGTGCGATTCCTCGGCGCGGCGTCGATTGCTGGCGTCGCGCTGGTGATGCTGCTGTCGTTCAAGCCGGCCGAGACGATGCAGCCGGTCCGGATCGCGTTGAAGGCCGTGCGTCCGCGGGGTTAGATACCGCGGTGGGAACGGGCGTGACCCGGTGGCGTTTCGAGGAAGCGGCGTCCAATCGACGCATGCTTTCGAAGAAGGACACTGCCTAGCGCCGAACTAAGCCCCTCTTCACCGGGCTCTGTACGACGGCGCTGACTGCTTTGCTTTCACCGCCTCTACCACGCGGGAACAGGAATGAGCCGGAGCGGCTTA
Source organism: Sphingomonas albertensis (assembly GCF_014358075.1). Classification (GTDB taxonomy): domain Bacteria; phylum Pseudomonadota; class Alphaproteobacteria; order Sphingomonadales; family Sphingomonadaceae; genus Sphingomonas; species Sphingomonas albertensis. The sequence goes on from NZ_JACONT010000005.1 coordinate 101,843, forward strand.
GCACGCCCCACCCCTGTACCGTTTGCGGTTACCGTTCGCGCGTCGCGGCGAAGCGGATCTTGGCATAGCGTTCGGCGATGTAGTTCACTTCCCAAGCGCTTTTGGCGAGGAAGACGGGGTTGCCGTCGCGGTCCTTGGCCATCGCGCCGCGGTTGATCTCGGCGAAGGTCTTCAGTTCCAGCGGGTCTTCCGCCGTGATCCAGCGCGCGGTCTCGTAGGGAGCGGGTTCGAGCCCGGCCGCGACCTTGTACTCCGCATCCAATCGCGACAGCAGCACTTCGAGCTGGAGTTGCCCGACGACGCCGATGATCCAGTTCGAGCCGATGTCGGGGTAGAACACCTGCGTCACCCCCTCCTCGGCCATGTCGTCGAGCGCCTTGCGTAACTGCTTCGTCTTGGTGAAGTCCTTGAGCACAACGCGGCGCAGGATTTCGGGCGCGAAGTTCGGCAGGCCGGTGAAGCGGATCGCGGCCTTCTCGCTAAGCGTGTCGCCGACCCGCAGCGTGCCGTGGTTGGGGATACCGATGATGTCGCCGGGGAATGCCTCATCCGCCAGTTCGCGGTTCTGCGCGAAGAACAGGATCGGCGAATGGACCGCGATCGGCTTGCCGTGGCCGGTCGGGGTGAGCTTCATGCCGCGCTTGAACACGCCCGAGCACAGCCGCATGAACGCGATGCGGTCGCGGTGGTTGGGGTCCATGTTCGCCTGCACCTTGAACACGAAGCCGGTGACTTCGGGCTCGTCCGGGGACACGGGCGCAGGCTCGGCTGGCTGCGCGCGCGGTGGCGGGGCGTAGTCGGCGAGCGCGGCGATCAGTTCGGCAACGCCGAAGTCCTTGAGGGCCGAGCCGAAATAGACGGGGGTCAGGTTGCCCGCGCGATAGGCCTCGGGGTCGAAGCTCGAATAGCCGCCCTGCGCGAGTTCGGCTTCGTCGTTCAGGCGGATCATCGCTTCGGGGCTGAGGATCTTGGCGAGTTCGGGATCGTCGATGCCGGTGAACGGGATCGCCTTGCCCATGAACTCGCGGCTGTCCCCTTCGGGGCGGCTCAGCGTGTTGGCGTAGAGATCGTAGACACCCTCGAACTCGCCGCCCATGCCGACCGGCCAGCTCATCGGGCAGACGTCGAGCTGGAGCATCTCCGCCACCTCGTCGAGCAGCGAGAACGGATCGCGGCCCTCGCGGTCGACCTTGTTGACGAAGGTGATGATCGGCACGTTGCGCAGGCGGCAGACCTCGAACAGCTTGCGCGTCTGCGGCTCGATGCCCTTGGCGGCGTCGATCACCATGACGGCCGAGTCGACCGCGGTCAGCGTGCGATAGGTGTCCTCGGAGAAGTCTTCGTGGCCCGGCGTGTCGAGCAGGTTGAAGGTGATCCCCTGGCGCTCGAAGGTCATCACCGACGAGGTGACCGATATCCCGCGCTGCTGCTCGATCTTCATCCAGTCGGAGCGGGCGCGGCGGGTCTGGCCGCGCGCCTTCACCTCGCCGGCGAGATGGATCGCGCCGCCGAAATAAAGCAGCTTTTCGGTCAGCGTGGTCTTGCCGGCATCGGGATGAGAGATGATCGCGAAGGTGCGGCGGGGAAATTGGGTCATGGCGTGGGTCCGGTGAGCCGAGTCTGGGCTCGGAAGGTAAGGAAGTTCAGGCTACGTGCCGCTCGCAATCCCCTTCCCGCGCGGGACGCGGCGGGATCGGGAGGAGGCGGCATGCAGCGATCATCGCGTGCTATTGGCAGATGCGGGGCGTGTAGGACAGAGGGGGCCTCGATGAGGACCGGTGGCAGGAGCGACTCTGCTCCCCAAACGCAACGCTCTCCCCTCCCTGGAAGGGAGGGGTTGGGGGTGGGTCGGTCAGCTTTGGTCGCAACCGTGCCGTGATGCGGAAACCGACCCACCCCCTGCCCCTCCCTTTCAGGGAGGGGAGTTCGTCAGTGCTCCTGGACCAGCGTCACGCTCATTTCGATGCGCTTCGTACCGCCGGCGGGGATCTCGAACACGCCGGGTTTGTCGCGATAATCGCCGGTATAGCCCTCGGGGTCGGCGATGCCGTGCCAGGGTTCGACGCAGACATAGGCCGCGCCGGGCTTGGTCCAGATGCCGAGCTTGGGGGTGTCGGGGAAGGCGATGTGGAGTTGCGGGCCGGTCTTGGCGCCGTAGGTGACGGCGTCGGAGTGGATCGGATCCCAGACGAGGGCGTCCTTCGCGAAGAGTTCGTCGCGGAGGGCGATCACGCGGTTCTCTACCGGCGAGGGGCGTTCGTCGATGGCGATCTGGCCGTCGGGGCTGATCGCTTTCAACTTGCCGGGTTCGTCGGCGTCAAACGTGATGCGGTGGTCTGCGCGAGACTCGCCGTACGGGAGTGGCCAGGCGAAGGCGGGGTGGAAGCCGAAGCTTGCCGGCATCGCCGCGTCGGTGCGGTTGTGGATGCGCGCCTCGATCGCGAGCGTCGCGCCGTCGAGCGTGAAGACGATGTCGAGCGCGAACGCGAAAGGGTAGGCTTTCCGGGTTTCCTCGCTGTCGGTGAGGCGGAAGGTGGCGGAGGTTTCGGTCTGTGCGACGACCTCGAAGGTCGAGTGGCGGGCGAAGCCGTGCTTCTGCATCGGGTAGGCCTGGCCGTCGAGGCGGATGACGCCTTCGTTGACGACGCCGACGACGGGGAAGAGGACCGGCGCGCGACCGGTCCAGAATGCCGGGTCGGCGTCGGTCATCAACTCGCGGCCGTCGGCGTCGTGGAGGTGGGTGAGTTCGGCGCCGTGGGGGTTGATTTGGGCGGTGAGGTGGGCGTTGGCGATCGTGATCAGGTCGGTCATGGGGTTCCTTCCGTCATTCTTAACGCGCGAGGCCGCGTAACGCTCACAAGACAACCCGCGACATCAGCACCACCCCGGCGGAGGCCGGGGCCCAATTGGAGAACGGTGTTAACGAAGGGCATCGCTTCATCACGATGGCCTTGCCACTTGGGCCCCGGCCTTCGCCGGGGTGGTATGAGGACGCCAGCACGTAACCTCACCCTCGCCGCCTTCGGCGTCTCTCCCTCTCCCCTCGGGGTAAGGGAAGGGGCCCGCGGCCGCTTGGCCGTGGGAAGGGTGAGGGCACGGTTAAACGCGCAGGGTCGCGCCTTGTTTTGCTGCCGTGGCTACCACCTTGTCGGCGATCGCCTTGATCTCTTCGTCGGTGAAGCTCTTGGCGGTCGGTTGCAGGACGATCTCGACCGCGACCGACTTGTGGCCGTCCTCCACCCCAGCGCCGGTGAACACGTCGAACACCCGGGCGGAGACGATCGCGGCCTTGTCGGCCCCCTTGACCGCGCGGACCAGCGTGTCCGTGGCGAGCGCCGCGGGCACGAGGAACGCGAAGTCGCGGCGGACTGCTTGGAGTGCTGGCGGCGTGTAGGCAGGACGCGCGAAGCCGGTGGCGCGCTTAGGCGGAATCGCGTCGAGGTAGACTTCTACCGCGGCCACCGCGCCATCGAGGTCGAACGCCTTCAGCACGGATGGGTGGAGCATGCCGAAGCTCGCCAACACCGTCTTCGGCCCGAGGCGGAGCGTGCCCGACTGGCCCGGGTGCCAAGCGTCGCCGGCCTCACCCATCACTTGGAGGTTATCGACCGGCGCGCCCGAGGCCGCGAGCAGCGCAATCGCCTCGGCCTTCGCGTCATACGCGTCGAAGCTCGCAGCCTTGCCTTCGCGCCAGCCGCGGGGGCGGCGGTCGCCGGCGAGGACTACGCCTAGCGTCGCGCGTTCGGCGTCCGCCAGGTAGCGGCGGCCGATCTCGAACAGGCGAACGCTTTGCTGGCCGCGCTTGAGGTTGCGTCCCGTAGCGGCGAGCAGGCCGGGGAGCAGCGAGGGGCGCATGACCTTGAGGTCTTCGCTGATCGGGTTGGCGAGCGTCCACGCGCCGCCACCGAAAGGCGCGGCTTCGGCGTCGGAGAGGAAGCTCCAGGTTACCGCCTCGTCGAGGCCACGGGCTGCTGCCGCGCGACGTGCACGACGCTCGAGCTTCTGCTCGGGCGTGGCGGTGGGCTTGGCGACGCCGGGCATGCGCGGGAGCGGTGTCGATGGGATCGAACCGATGCCCTCGATGCGGACGACTTCCTCGACGAGATCGGCGGGGCCGTCGACGTCGCGGCGCCAGGTCGGGATGGTGACCGGCCATTTGCCCTCGATCGTCGAGAACAGCGCGTCGCTGAACGCATCGGCCGATTTGATCGCGCCGATCGTGAAGCCGAGCGACAGGAGCGTGCGCGCCTGGCGCTCGGGGGCGACGTGGAGGCCGCCGAGGTCTGCGCTGAGGCGCGGGTCGTAGTGGATTACGCGGGGTTCGAGCGGAGCTTCGCCCGAGCGGGTGACTTCACTCGCGCTGCCGCCGCAGATGTGGAGCACGAGCGCGGTGGCGATCGCGAGGCCATCTTCGAGGAACGCGGGGTCGACGCCGCGTTCGAAGCGGCTGCGCGCGTCGGAGGCGAGCGTCAGCTTCTGGCCGGTGCGCGCGATGTGGTCGGGATCGAAATACGCGCATTCGATCAGCACGTCGGTGGTGTCCGCGGAGATGCCCGAATGCTCGCCGCCCATGATGCCGCCGATGTCGTGCACGGCAGCGTCGTCGGCGATGACGGTCATGGTCGCGTCGAGCGTGTAGGTCTTGCCGTTGAGCGCGACGACCTGTTCGCCGTCCTTGGCTTTCCGCGCGACGAGGCCGCCGGAAAGCTTCGCGCGGTCGTAGACGTGCAACGGGCGGCCGAGGTCGATCATCAGATAGTTAGTGATGTCGACGAGCGCGGAGATCGGCTTCTGGCCGATCGCGATCAGGCTGCGGCGCATCCACTCGGGGGATTCGCCGTTGGTTACGCCAGTGACCGTTTGGGCGAAGAACGCGGGGCAGCCGGCAGTGTCGTCGGTGCGGACGTCGGGGCCTGCGCCCTCGCTCGTGAATGCGTCGAACGTCAGCGGCGTGAGCGTGCCGAGGCCAGCGGCGGCGAGGTCTCGGGCGATGCCCCGAACGCCCATGCAGTCCTGGCGGTTGGGCGTGATCGCGACATCGATGACGGGATCGGTCAGGCCGGCATAGTCGGGGTACGGCGTGCCGATCGGCGCGTCCGAGGGCAGTTCGATGATGCCGTCATGGTCCTCGCCGAGTTCCAGCTCGCGCGTCGAGCACATCATGCCGTTGGATTCGACGCCGCGGATGCTCGCAAGCTTGAGCGTGATGTCGAGACCGGGGACGTAGGCACCGGGTGCGCCGAACACGCCGACCAGACCGGCGCGCGCGTTGGGGGCGCCGCAGACGACCTGCAGCGGGCCGTTACCGGCGTCGACCGACAGGATCTGGAGCTTGTCGGCCTGCGGGTGGCGTTCTGCGCTGAGCACCTTGGCGATCTTGAACGCGGCCAGCTTCTCGCCGGGGTTCTCCACGCCTTCGACTTCGAGGCCGATGCGGGTCAGCGCCTCGACGATCTGGTCGATCGTGGCGGTGGTTTCGAGGTGCTGCTTGAGCCAGCTGAGGGTGAACTTCATGCGCCGACTCCGCCGGACAAGGTGGGGACGTCGAGGCTCGAAAAACCGTAATGCTTGAGCCAGCGGATATCGCCGTCGAAGAACGGGCGGAGATCGTCCATGCCGTATTTGAGCATGGCCAGGCGGTCGATCCCGCAGCCGAACGCGAAACCCTGCCATTCGTCGGGGTCGAGCCCGCACGCTTCGATCACCTTGCGGTGGACCATGCCGGAGCCGAGGATTTCCAGCCAGCCATCGGGCTCGGCGCCGCCGACGACGCGCTTGCCCTTCACCAGCGTGTAGCCGACGTCGATCTCGACCGACGGCTCGGTGAAGGGGAAGTAGCTGGGGCGCAGGCGGAGCACGATGTCGTCGCGCTCGAAGAACGCCTTCACGAACGTCTCGAGCGTCCACTTCAGGTGGCCGAGCGTGATGCCCTTGTCGATCACGAGGCCCTCGACCTGGTGGAACATCGGCGTATGCGTCGCGTCCGAGTCCGAGCGATAGGTGCGGCCGGGGGCGATGATGCGAATCGGGGGCTTCTGGCTCAACATCGTGCGGATCTGGACCGGCGACGTGTGCGTGCGGAGCAGCGAGAAGGTCGTCTTCTCGTCGGCGGTGCCGGCGGTCTTCGCGTCGATCCCCTGCTGGAGATAGAAGGTGTCGTGCATCGCCCGCGCGGGGTGCGTCTCGGGGATGTTGAGCGCGGTGAAATTGTGCCAGTCGGTCTCGATCTCGGGACCGGTGGCGACCGCGAAGCCGAGGTCGGCGAAGATCTCGGCGAGTTCGTCCATGACCTGGCTGACCGGGTGGATCGTGCCGGCGGGCGTGGCGTCGGCGGGGAGCGTCATGTCGAGCGTTTCGCTGGCAAGACGCGCGTCGAGCGCGGCGCGTTCGAGCGTGGCCTTGCGCTCGGCGATGCCGTTGGCGACGGCTTCGCGGAGGCCCTGGATCAGCGGGCCTTGGACGAGGCGTTCTTCCGGCGTCATCTTGCCGAGCGTCTTGAGCAGCGCGGTGATCGTGCCCTGCTTGCCGAGCGCCTCGACCCGGCACGCGTCGAGCGCGTCGAGCCCGGATGCGGCGGCGATCGCCGTCAGCATGTGATCGCGCATCTGGTTCAGGTCTTCGGTCACGTCATACTCCCAGGGCGGGTTCGGTTAGGCGGGGCAGCCCGAGGCCGATACCCAGATCGTCCCAACTTTCGTTGTGCGCTTCGATCAGGTCGATCTTCCACGCTCTTCGCCATTCCTTCAGCCGCTTCTCGCGTACGATCGCGGCCTCCATCGTGTCGAACATCTCGTAATAGGCGAGACGCTTGATGCCGTACCGGCGAGTGAAGCCGGGGATCAACCCCTCTCGGTGCTGAACCAGCCTTGCGAGCAAGTTTGAGGTGACGCCGATGTAGAGCGTGCCGTGGCGGCGGGAGTGGAGGATGTAGACGCACGGCTGGAAGGTTTCGCGCATTTCGTGCTCCCCTGATCACCGCGTCCCGGATCATTAGCATCCGTGATTTTAACTCCGTCATCCCGGCGGACGCCGGGACCCACGGTAGCGGGCGGGTGATGTTAGCACGTTATCGCCGGGTCCGCCGTAACCGTGGGTCCCGGCGTTCGCCGGGATGACGGAGGAGGGGTGGGCGGGACAGATGGGTACAAGAGGTGACGATTTCGGGGCGTCCCGCTTCAGTCACGCTCCAAGCGAGAACACCCAAACGCAGAAAGGGCGCCGGTGGTATCCCACCGACGCCCTCCCGAAACTCACCTCAGTCGCGAATTACGCGGCCTGGGGAAGCGCCGCCTTCACCTGTGCGACGATCGCGCTGAACGCAGCGCCCTCGTGCATGGCGATGTCGGCCAGGACCTTCCGGTCGAGTTCGATCCCTGCAAGCTTCACGCCGTGCATGAACTGCGAATACGTCAGGCCCTCGGCGCGGACGCCGGCGTTGATGCGCTGGATCCAGAGGCCACGGAACGTGCGCTTCTTAACCTTGCGGTCGCGATATGCGTACTGTCCGGCCTTCTCGACGGCCTGACGGGCGATGCGGATGGTGTTCTTGCGACGGCCATAATAGCCCTTCGCCTGAACCAAAATACGCTTGTGCTTGGCGCGGGTGGTAACACCCCGTTTTACGCGTGCCATTGTCTAATTCCTTCTCAGCTCAACGCAGGCCGTAAGGCGCCCAGGCCTTCACTGCTGCGGTATCGGCCTTCGACAGCAGCTTGGTGCCGCGGTTCTGACGGATGTACTTGCCGTTGTGATGCGCCAGACGGTGACGCTTGCCGGCGACGCCGTGCTTGAGCAGGCCGGTGGCGGTGAGCTTGAAGCGTTTCTTGACGCCGCTCTTGGTCTTCAGCTTGGGCATTTTTATCCTTTCGGTTACGAAGGAGGACGCTGAAATCGCCGCGGCAGCCCACACTGGCCGGGCGATTCGTCGAATGCGTTCCCTTCGAGGAAGCGGGCGCACTATCCGCATTGGTCGCAAATATCAACCGTCGCGGACCCCGCATTGTGGAACTCGCGCGATTGCCATGCGATAGGGCCTGCATGGACGCCAGCCCTACGCCGCCGATCGACGCCCCCTCCCCGGCTCCCGCGCCGGCGCCGATTGCGGTCGAGACGCGAAAATGGCGCAAGTGGCGGATCATCCGCAACATCCTGCTGGGGATCGTCGCGGTCATCGTCGCGATCTGGCTAGTGCTGTATATCACCAAGGGGCGCTTCCTGAAGCATCCGTTCGAGCGGGTCGTCGGGTCGCTCACCCACCGGACGCTGACCGTGCGCGGCGATTTCCAGCTCTATTTCGCGCCGTTCCGGATCAAGCTGTACGCGGAGAACTTCACACTCTCGAACCCCGATTGGGCGAGCCGGCCGAACCTGTTCCGCGCCGACAAGCTCGACACGCGGATCGCGCCGCTGTCGCTGATCTTCGGCAAGCGGCGGCTCTACTGGCTCGATCTCGTCAACGGCGACGTCGATCTGGAGTGGAACAAGGCGCACAGCGCGAATACGTGGACGTTCTCCGAGAAGAAGGGGGGCAAGCCGCTCGAGTTTCCGCGGATCGACGTCGCGACGGTGACCGGCACGTCGGTGCGCTATCTCGACCCGCGGATGCGGATCGTCGCGGACCTCAATATCGCCGACATCCGATCGGTCGACGCGACGATCGGGCGCGCGGTCGGGCTGACAGGACGAGGCCGACTGCGCGAGACGCCGTTCACGCTGACCGCGCAACTGCTGTCGCCGGATGCGACCGCTAATCGCGGCCAGAACATGCTGGTCGCGCGGGCGCGGGCGGCGGGCAACATCATCGACGTCGCGGGGACGCTGCCGAGCATCGCCGATGTCGAGAACGTGCCGCTGGCGGTTACCGCGCGCGGCGCCAACCTGTCGACGCTGCTCGGCATCATCGATGTCGCGATTCCGAACACGCGGAAATACAAGTTGCGCGCGCAGCTCATCAAACAGGGTGACGAGTACGCCTTTACGCGACTGCGGGGTATCGCTGGCCGGACCGATCTCGCGGGCAAGCTGACGATCGTCAATGGCGAGCGCATCCATCTCGACTCCGTGCTGACGACGAAGAGCCTCGACATCATCGACGCGGCGCCGTTCATCGGCTTCAATCCCGACATCGTCGAAACGCGCGGCGCGGTGGCGGCGGCGGCGGCGACGGGCGCCGCACCGCAGCGCCTGTTGCCCGACGGGAATTTGCCGGTCGCGACGATGCAGATCTTCGATGCGGACCTGAAATGGACGATCGGCAAGGTAAAGTCGCGTAACCTGCCGATCTCCAACGTCGACCTGACGCTTGATCTGGAGCGCGGGCGACTAGCGCTGTCGCCGCTTACCTTCTCGATGGCGCGCGGCAACGTGGCCTCGGACGTCATCTTCGATACGCGCGCGCGACCCAGCGCGGTGTCCTACGACATTCGTCTCGCACCGACACCACTGGGCCAGCTGCTCAAGGGCTATGGGCTGACCGAGGCCGGGACGACCGGGACCGTCAAGGGTCGAATCAAGCTCGACGGGCGTGGCGACTCGATCCACGATTCACTCGCGTCGTCGCGGGGGCGGATCGCGTTCGTGCTGCCATCGGGGGCGCTGTCGGTCCGCAACGTGCAGCTCGCCGAACTCGACATTGGCACGTTCGCGCAGCGGATGTTCCAGGGGAAGCTCGACGAGCCGGTGCAGATGAACTGCGGTTTGGTCGGCTTTACCGTCCGCGGCGGCGTTGCGGCGGCGGATCCGATCCTGATCGACACGCGCAAGAACGTCATCGTCGGGCGCGGCGGGTTCAGTTTCCGCAACGAGGCGGTCGACCTCGCATTTCGCGCGGATTCGAAGAAGTTCAGCCTGTTCGCGGGGCAGTCGCCGGTGAGTGTCGGCGGGATGTTCGCCGCGCCGAAGCTGCAGGTAATCTCGAAGGACCTGCTGGCGCGCGTCGGCAGCGGGCTCGGTCTGGCACTGGTGGCGACGCCGGTGGCGGGTATCCTGGCGTTCGTCGATGTGGGCGATGCGAAGTCGACGGCGTGCGGACCGGTGCTGGCAGGGGCAACCGCGGCGGCGCAGCGGACGACAAAGGGGGAGGCGCGCGATGATGTCGGGCGCGGGACGACGGCGAAGGCCGAGGACGGGAAGCCGACCCGCTCCGAGGGCAAGGCACAGCGGAAGAAGTTTCTAGGGATTTTCTGAGGGCGCGGGGGCTAACCGTGCGGTCCCCTCCCTAGATCGCCCATCCTGGCATCAGGCTGGCGCCGTTGCCGATCGTTGGGCGCGCGTGGATGGCTAGCGTTCCGCGTCCATGGGTCCCGGCGTCCGCCGGGATGACGGACCAAAGTGCGAGTAGGAGGCGAAGCGGTTTATGCGCTTCTGCTCCCTTCCCGCTCGCGGGAGGGGTCGGGGGAGGGGATCGCCTCGCGGGCCGGACGCCGGTACGTACGTCGTGCCCTCCCCTAGCCCCTCCCGCAGGCGGGAGGGGGACTTTTAGTGGCCGTGCCCATGGTCTTGTCCATGCTGCAACCGGTGCATCGCCTCGAGCACGTCGTCCATGCGGGCGGGGTCGCCGATCGCCAGCACATGGCCTTCGCTTGCCGCGGTCAGCGGGTCGCCGTTCCAGTCGCACATCATGCCGCCGGCGCCTTCGACCACCGGGACCAGCGCGGCAAAATCGTAGATCTTGAGGCCGGATTCACAGACAACATCGAGATGGCCGCTCGCGAGCAGGCCGTAATTGTAGCAGTCGCCGCCGTACACCGGGCCCTGCCTCGGGTTGCCGCCGGAGATCGCTGCGACCAGCGCCAAATACGGCTGCACGTCGTCTTCGTCGAAGAGGTGCGGGCTGGTGGTGGCGATCGTCGAACCCGCCAGTTCGCGGCAGGCGCGCGTTCGGACGGGCACGCCGTTGAGCGTCGTCGGCCGCCCGGCGACGCCGACCCAGCGCTCGCGCTGGACCGGCTGGTCGATGATCCCGAGCACCGGCCAGCCATCCTCGACCAGTGCGATCAAAGTCCCGAAGATCGCGCGGCCGACCGTGAAGCTGCGCGTGCCGTCGATCGGGTCGAGCACCCATTTGCGGTTGGTGACGCCGGCCTTCTCGCCGAACTCCTCGCCGACGATCCCGTCGCCCGAGCGCTCCGCGTCGAGCAGGCGGCGCATCGCCGATTCGGCCTCGCGATCGGCGCGCGTGACGGGGGACTGGTCGTCCTTGATCTCGACGCCGTGCTCGTGGCGGAAATAGGGTCGGATGACGTGGCCCGCAGCATCCGCGAGGCGGTGCGCGAGGTCGATATCGGCTTGGGTTACTGGCATGCCCCCTGCCTATCGGTCGCAGCCGCAGGGAGCAATGGACGGAACGCCTGCGTCGGCGTAGGTCGTTGCAATTCAACCGGAGTATCGTCCATGCGCCTCGTCCAGACTCTCGCCGCCGCCGCCTTCCTCGCCGCAACGCCCGCGTTCGCCGCACTCGCGCCCGGTGCCAGGGCACCCGACTTCACGACGCGGGGCGCGATCGCCGGCAAGGTGTTCACGGTCCACCTCGCCGAGCAGCTCAAAAAGGGCCCGGTCGTGCTGTATTTCTTCCCGGCGGCCTATACCGGCGGCTGCAACGCCGAGGCGCATGCGTTCGCCGAGGCGATCCCGGCGTTCACCAAGGCGGGTGGCACGGTGATCGGCATGTCGGCCGACAACGTCGAGACGCTCAGCAAATTCTCGGCCGAGAAGTGCGCGGGCAAATTCGCGGTCGCCAGCGCCGGCCCGAAGGTCGTCACCGGCTATGACGTCGCACTCGGCAAGCAGATTGCAGGCCGCGACGTGACCAAGCGCACCAGCTACGTCATCGCCAAGGACGGCCGCATCGCGTTCGTCCATGACGACATGAACCCGGCCGAGCACGTTGCGACGACGCTCGCCGCGGTCCAGAAGCTGACGGGAAAATAATCGAGCAAATCATCGATCGTCACCAAACCGGCAAATACCTGCCGGTTTGGTGACTGTATGCTAACGTTTTCCGGTCTATCTTCGGTATGGAGGACTCGGAGAATACCATGCGGGACGCGCGAGCACGAAGATCGGCCTCGAAGCCGGGGCGGGACACCACGCTGTTCGAGCGAATCGGCCGGTTTCTCGACGCCCAGGGCTTGAGCCCCGATCCTGCACATTATGATTTCGCGTTCGCCATACTTTCGGCGCCGGACGAGCCGCTCGCCAGAGCGGTCGCAAGACTGACCGAAGACGGCGTCCGCCTGACCCGACGCGACATCGAACGACTCGGCGGACAGGTCGTCGAAGGCTCTCCCCCGGTTCGATCGCGCCAGGCTAATTCCGAGTCGGATACCGAGGTCGACGCCGCCATCGCGCTGGTTGCCGAGACTCAGCAGCATGTCGACGGGTTCGCGCAGATCATGCGGACGATGCAGGCCGAAACGCGCGGCTTCGGGCGTGACCTGGAGCAGAGCGCGGCAGCGATCACGCAACTGGCCGAAATCGACGAGATCACGCGGATCACCAGCACCATGATCGCCCGCATCCGCGACAGCGAGGTCAGGCTGGCGGAAGCGACCGCCGAGACGGAGACGTTGCGCGCCAAGCTGGTCGAGGCGCTGGACAGCGCGCGGCGCGACGTACTCACCGGCCTGCCGAACCGACGCGCGTTCGAAGAGGCGTTTGCGGCACGCGATCTGGCGGCCGGGCCGCACTGCCTCGCGGTGTGCGACATCGACCGGTTCAAGCACGTCAACGACGTTCACGGCCACGGCGTCGGCGACCGGGTGCTGACCGCGATCGGGCAGGCGATGGCGACCGAATGCGCGCCGCATCTGGTCGTCCGCCATGGCGGCGAGGAGTTCGCGGTGCTGCTCGGCGGGCTGAGCCTGAGCGAAGCGGCGGAACTGCTCGACTCGGTGCGCGCGATCGTGGCCGCCAAGCGCTTTCGCAACCGCGACACGGACATGCCGCTCGGGATCGTCACCTTCTCGGCCGGGATCACCGCGATCCACCCCGAGGAAACCGCCGAGACTGCGTTTTCCCGCGCCGATCGGCTGCTTTACACCGCCAAGGCCGCGGGTCGCGACAGGGTCTGCGCCGGCTGATCCCGCAAATTGGCGCGATTTACGACGGACGTGTGGTGCGGTTTCCCAACTCGGCGACCATTAAAAAGAAAAGTCGGCGTAGATCAGCTAGTTAAGAAACTGGCACGAGCCGTGCAAAGCATTCGATATCGGGGGCCGGATGGTCCGACACCCCGCCAATCGAAGGAAATCCCCATGTCGTTCCGTTTCGAAACCGCCCAGCGCATCGCTCTCTCGTTCGTCGGCGCAGTGTTCTTCGCAGCCATCGCTGTCAGCGCCGCTACGCCGATCATCCCGATTGTCTGATCCTGGCGCCTAACTCAACATTCGGAGAGCAATCATGGGTCGCAGCGTTCTTATCGGCCTCGCCGCCTTTTCCACCACCATCCTCCTGATCGTGACGCACACCGGCGTGACACTCGCCTGAACCCCGAAGTTTGAACGACAGCAAGGTTCAGGCAGGTACGCCCAGTCCGACAGGTCCGACCGGTACCTCCTCCTCCCGCGAATATGTTCCGATCAGCAGCCCAGCCGCCAACACATGGCCGGTAATGGCTTCGATCACCGCCGAGCGCCCGGGTGTCGCGCCGGCATCCCCTGCCCCCGCACCGATCGCGAACAGCTGGAATGCGTAACGGTGCTCGCCATGCCCGCTAGGTGGATCGAGTGGCAGCCAGCCCTCGCGCAGGTATGAATTGCGCCCCACGTCGCGCCCTGAAGCGTCGCCCGCGTCGTCGGCAACGATCGCGCCCTCGGCCAGCCGCCCCGCATCGGCTTCGAGGCCCCAGATTATCGCGTGCACCAAAGGCTGCGGCGTCGGCGCGTCGGCATCCTCGACGATCAGGACCATGCGCTCGGTCCCGACCGGCGGTTCGCTCCAGACGAGCGGCGGCGATACGCCCTCGCCATCCGCGGTGAACCGTGGCGGCAGACGAGCCTCATGCGCGAACGCCGGGCTGGTCAGGTCGAGCGTTTCGAAATTCCCGCCGAGCTGGACGATCGCGAGCTTGTCGGCACCGGCGCGCAGACCGCTCATCGCATGGCCGAGCCAGGCGGGGATGTGTTCGAGCATGACTTATCCTTCCGAGGGACAGGTTTCTGCGCGGCGCACGGGTGCGGCGCCGTCGTACCAATCGCTTTTCGTGCCCATGGTTTCCGCGTCATGATAACAGACCTGCGTCCTGCCGCGCTTAGGATCGACGATCACGGTCCAATTGCGATCGCCGCAATTATGCTGCTCGCAGCCCCAGGCCGCGACGCGATCACCGACCTTGAACACCGGCGTCTCGGGACCGGACCGACCGCGGATCGTCGCACGCAGTTTCGGATCGCCGACCGCGGTGACGAGCCCCGATGCGACGTCGGTACGATCGTAAAAGTCGACGCCGCCGACCGCGTCGTGCGGATATTTGCCGACATAGGCGGTGATCGGCGTGGTCTGCGCCTGTCCGGGAATCGGCGTCGGCGCGCGTGTTTGCGGCGGCGTATAATTGCTTGCGGCGAGCGTGTCGGTCGGGTCTTCCTTCTTGCCGCACCCGCCCAGCAGGGGCAGCGCGAGCACCGCGATCGCCATCATCGTCTTCATGCGCCATCCTCTTCGTTGGTGGATCAACGTATCGGCGCATGTCGGGGTTGCGTCGAGCCGAGGTGCGACCATTTCGAGCGTATGGATCATGATCTCGATCGCTTCGTCGCCGCGCAGGACGGCGTGTATCCGCAGGCCCTCGCCGAGCTGCGGCGTGGCGCGAAACGCAGTCACTGGATGTGGTTCGTGTTTCCGCAGATCGCCGGGCTCGGCCAGAGCGCGATGGCGTGGACCTATGCGATTGCGGATGCGGACGAGGCGCGGGCGTATCTGGCGCATCCGGTGCTGGGGGCGCGCCTGATCGAAGCCACCTCGGCGGTGACGGGGGCACGAGGCTCGGCGAAGGCGATCCTGGGCGGGATCGATGCGGTGAAGCTGCGCTCGTCGATGACGCTGTTCGCGGCGGTCGCGGACGATCCGGCACCATTCCGCGCGGCGCTGGAGCGGTTTTTCGTCGGGGCCGACGATCCTGCGACGCTCGACCTGCTGCGTGGGACGCCGAATCGATAAGATGGGGGCATTGGCGGCAACGCGTGTAGTGTGACTGCGGGGCCTTCCGCCCCATGAGGTGCCGTGATGGCGAAGAGCCAGAAGAAATCCAGCAAGGAAGTGCGCAAGCCCAAGGCCGAAAAGGCACCCAAGGCGAACGCGTCCAACCCGACCACCAAGGGCAAGCCCGTCGAGATGACGACGCTGAACTGAGGCGCTGAACTGAGGGGGCGAGCCGGGGCCGGCCTAGGTGTGATCTTTCACCGGGTAACGCCGGGGTGGCGCCCGTCGCTCGGGCCGATCGGGCGCGGCGCGGTTGGCGCGAGGCTGGGCGGACTGCAGTCCACCCCATCCCGGGATCGGGCGGACCGGATCAGCCGGCTGCGGCGATCCGGCGTAGCGCCTGTTCGAAGACCTCGACCGGCTGGCCGCCCGAGATCAGATGCCGGTCGTTTATCACGATCGCCGGCACCGCATTGATCCCGCGGGCGCGCCAGAGCTCCTCTGCCGCGCGGACCTCGTCGGCATAGCGTCCGGACCGCAGCACCTCTTTGGCGGCGACCGAATCGAGCCCGGCCCTGGTCGCGGCATCGACCAGCACGCGCGGATCGCCGAGGTCGGCATTGGCGGTGAAATTGGCCGTGAACAGCGCGTGCTTGAGCGCCGCCTGCCTCCCTTCGATCTGCGCCCAGTGCAACAGGCGGTGCGCGTCGAACGTGTTGTAGATCCGGCTTGCGTCGGTCATCGCCATCGTGAAGCCGAGGTCGCGTGCACGCTCGACGATCATCGCGCGATTGGCCGCCGACTGCTCGCGGGTCGAGCCGTATTTCTCCGCGATATGCTCGCCGATGTTCTGGCCACCGGCCGGCATCGCCGGATTGAGTTCGAACGGCTGGAAGACGATCTCGACATCGAGCACATCCGCCGCGCGGGCCACGGCCTCCTCCAGCGCGCGCAGGCCGATGATGCACCACGGACAGGCGATGTCCGACACGAAATCGATCTTGAGATGGGCGGTCATGGCAGTCTCCGGGATGCGCGCTTCGCCGTAGATGGCAGCGGCTGGGTCGGCAACCGCGGGGCTTTCGGATGGGTGCGTCGCGTTCCTACATGCCGTCGATGACAAACCCGACTGCGGATCTTTTCGGCACTCCACTCCTCCCCGGACTCGCGTACCGCGACGCGTTGATCGACCTGGACGAGGAGGCGATGCTGATCGCCCGGATCGACGAGCAGGACCTGGCGCCGTTCCAGTTCCAGGGCTGGCTGGGCAAGCGGCTGACCAGGTCGTTCGGCTGGCATTATGATTTCGACACGAGCCAGTTCGGCGCCACCGATCCGTTGCCCGACTGGCTGCTGCCGATCCGCCAGCGCGCCGCCGCGTTTGCGCAACTCCCGGAGGAGGCGCTCGTCCAGGCTTTGTTGATCCGGTATGATCCGGGGGCGGGGATCGGCTGGCATCGCGACCGGCCGGTGTTAGAGCATGTCGTCGGCGTTTCGCTCGGCGTGCCGGCGACGATGCGGTTCCGACGGCGCAAGCCGGGCGGTTTCGACCGCGTTGCCGTGCCCTTGCCGCCCCGCTCGGTCTATCATCTCAGCGGCGAGGCGCGGCATGACTGGGAGCACAGCATCGCCGAGATGGAGGTGACGCGCTGGTCGATCACCTTCCGCAGCTTCACCGCCAGCGCGCGGCCAGGCCGGCGCTGACGGTCGAAACTCAGACGTCGAGGTTGGCGACGTTGAGCGCGTTGTCCTGGATGAACTCGCGGCGGGGTTCGACGACTTCGCCCATCAGCTGGGTGAAGATCTCGTTCGCGCTCTCGGCGTTGACCGCGGTGACGCGGAGCATCGAGCGGACCGACGGGTCGAGCGTGGTTTCCCAGAGCTGTTCAGCGTTCATCTCGCCGAGACCCTTGTAGCGCTGGATCGCGAGGCCTTTCCGGCCAGCGGTCAGGATCGCGTCGAGCAGGTGGCTCGGGCGCGAGACCTGCGTCGAGCCGCGTGTCGCGACGACGGTCGCGGAGCCGATCACGCCGGCACCGGTTTCCGCGCCCTCTTCAGCCTCGGGCTCTTCGACCTGCGCGGCCTTGCTTGCGGGGACGAGGTTCGAGGTGTGGGCGTAGCTCTCGGCGTGCTCGCCGGACAGAGCGTGCAATTTGCGCGCTTCGGCCGACACCAGGAAGCTGGCCTCGATGATGTGGTGGTCGGTCACGCCGCGCCACGCGCGCTGGAAGTGGATGCCGCCGTCTTCGGTTAACACCGCGGTCCAGCGGGCATCGCCGTCGTCGAGTTCGAGACGACGCGTAACGACCTGCAGCCGCGAGGTGCGATCCTCGACCGACGCCTCGGGATCGAACACGCCGCCGAGCGCGAGTGCCTCGATCATCCCGGCGTCGTAGCGCTTCGGAACGTAGCGCATCAGCGTCCGCATCCGGCGCGCGTGATCGACCAGATCCTTCAGGTCGCGGCCCGAACGACCGCCACCGGGGCCGTCGAGCACCATCGTATTGACGCCCGCATCGACCAGATACTCGTCCAGCGCCGCGTCGTCCTTGAGGTAGACCTCGGACCGGCCCTTGGTCGCTTTGTAGAGCGGCGGCTGGGCGATGTAGAGATAACCACCCTCGATGATCTTGGGCATGTGGCGGTAGAACAGCGTCAGCAGCAGCGTGCGGATGTGCGCGCCGTCGACGTCTGCGTCGGTCATGATGACGATCTTGTGGTAGCGCAGCTTGTCCGCGTTGAAGTCGTCGCGGATGCCGGTGCCCATCGCGGTGATGAGCGTGCCGATCTCGCGGCTCGACAGCATCCGGTCTTCACGGGCGCGCTCGGTGTTGAGGATCTTGCCTCGGAGCGGAAGGATCGCCTGGAAATGGCGATCACGGCCCTGCTTGGCCGAACCGCCAGCCGAGTCGCCCTCGACCAGGAACAGTTCGGACTTGGCGGGATCGCGCTCCTGGCAGTCGGCGAGCTTGCCGGGCAGCGAGGCGATGTCCATCACGCCCTTCCGGCGCGTCAGTTCGCGGGCGCGCTTGGCGGCTTCGCGGGCGGCGGCGGCGTCGATGATCTTGGCGACGATCGCTTTCCCGTGCGCGGGGTTCTCTTCGAGCCATTCCGCCATCTTGTCGGCCATCAGGCTTTCCAAGGGCTGGCGGACTTCGGACGAGACGAGCTTGTCCTTGGTCTGGCTGCTGAACTTCGGATCGGGCAGCTTGACCGAGACGATCGCGGTGAGACCCTCGCGCATGTCCTCGCCAGTGAGCTGGACCTTTTCCTTCTTCAACATGCCGGATTTCTCGGCATAGTTGTTGAGCGTGCGGGTCAGCGCGGCGCGGAACGCGGCCATGTGCGTGCCGCCGTCGCGCTGCGGGATGTTGTTCGTGAAGGCGAGGACGTTCTCGTAATACGAGTCGTTCCACTGCAGCGCGACGTCCATCGTCACGTCGTCGCGCGTGCCGCTGATCGCGACCGGCTCGGGCATCAACGGCACCTTGGCGCGATCGAGATACTTCACGAACGCGGCGATCCCGCCTTCGTAATAGAGCTCGACGGTCTTCAGTTCCTCGTGCCGGGCATCGGTGAGGAACAGGCGGACACCCGAGTTGAGGAACGCCAGTTCGCGGTAACGATGTTCGAGCTTGTCGAAGTCGAAATCGGTGATCTTGAAGGTGGCGGGCGACGGGAAAAACGTGACGCGCGTCCCCTTCTGGCCATCGGTGGCGGGGCCGACGACCTTCAATGGCGCGACCGCATCGCCGAATGCGAAGCGCATGTAATGCTCTTCGCCGTTGCGCCAAATCGTCAGGTCGAGCCATTCGCTGAGCGCGTTGACGACCGAGACGCCGACGCCGTGCAGGCCGCCCGAGACCTTGTACGCGTTCTCGTCGCTGGTGTTCTCGAACTTACCGCCGGCGTGGAGCTGGGTCATGATGACCTCGGCTGCCGACACGCCTTCCTCGGTGTGGATGCCGGTCGGAATGCCGCGGCCGTTGTCAGTGACGCTGACCGAGCCATCGGCGTTGAGGACGATGTCGATCCGGTCGCAATGCCCGGCGAGCGCCTCGTCGATCGCGTTGTCGCTGACCTCGAACACCATGTGGTGGAGGCCAGAGCCGTCGTCGGTATCGCCGATGTACATGCCGGGGCGCTTGCGCACCGCGTCGAGGCCCTTGAGGACCTTGATCGAGTCGGCGCCGTAATCGCCCATGTTCGGGAGGTTGGGATTATTGGATTCAGGGTTGGATGCCATGCCCAGCATATAGGCATCCGGGGGCCGAAACGGAAGCGAAATGGCCTTCGGCGTGGTGGGGTACGGGCGGAACGAAGCGAACGTCAGGCGTCGGCCCAGCGGCGCAGCAGATTGTGGTACACGCCGGTCAGCCGCACGGTCGCCGGATCGCCCTGCCCTTGCGCGGCCGCGACCGCCTGCACGCCCTGGTCGAGATCGAACAGGATCCGTCGCGCCCCGTCGTCGCGGACCATCGACTGCAACCAGAAGAACGACGCGACGCGCACGCCGCGCGTCACCGGTGCGACGCGGTGCAGGCTGGAGGCGGGATAGACCACCATGTGGCCGGCGGGGAGCTTGACCGATTGCGGGCCGAACTGATCCTCGATCACGAGTTCGCCGCCGTCGTAGGTCTCGGGATCGGCGAGGAAGAGCGTGGCGGACAGGTCGCTGCGGATGCGGAAGTCGGAACCGCGCTTGATCCGGATCGCAGTGTCAACGTGCAGCCCGAAATCCTGGCCGCCGGCATAGCGGTTGAACAGCGGCGGGAAGACCTTCAGCGGCAGCGCGGCGGCGACGAACAACGCGGAGCGACCGAGCGCATCGAGGATGATGCCGCCGGCCTCGCGCGAAGCAGCGGAATCCTCGGGCAATTGCTCGTTGCGCTTGGCGAGCGCGGATTGCTGGCCGGAGGTCGCGTTGCCGTCGATCCACTCGGCCGCATCGATCAGCGCTCGGACGCGCGTGACCTCGGCCGGATCAAGCACGTCGGGGATGGCGATCAGCATCGTGAACCCTCACGCAACGCTGCCACGCCGGAAGTCCGGAGCGCCGGGATATCGCTTGCGGCGAGCCATGCTTCGGCCTTGGCCAGGAACGCCGCGTTGCCCCGTGCGCCTGCCTGTTTCAGCCACGCCAACGCCATCTCGATCTCCCCCGCCGCGCCGAGCATCCGCGCGTGATTGAAGCAGCCGCGAAAATCGCCGCCTTCCGCCGCGCTCGCATAGCATGCCGCGGCGTGCGCCAAGTCACGCTCGCAGGCCCAGCCGTCTTCCGCAAAACTGCCGACGAAGTTGATCGCCTTCGCACTGGCGAGCCCGGAGTCCATCGCCGCGACCTTCTCCAGCAACGCCAGCGCGGACGGCTTGTCCTCGGCAACGCCGTCACCCAGCGCGAGCAGCGTTGCGTAATTATACATCGCCCAGTCCAGCCCGCGCTCGGCCGCGATCCGGTAGCACTCGGCCGCGCGCGCCTTGTCGACCGCCGTCCCCCAGCCGAGATCGTAACAGCGCCCGACCATGTTGAGCGCCATCACATGATGCTGCGCCGCGGCCTTGATGAACCACCCGAGCGCCGCCTGCGGGTCCGCCGCGACGCCGGTACCGTCTAGCAACATTTGCCCGTACACCGCCTGCGCCTCGGCAACGCCCGCGTCCGCGGCCTCGCGCACGAACGCCGCGCGCTCCTCGGGACTTCCGGAGAGGCGCGCGGCGATGGCGTCGGGCGTGAGGGTATCGATCGCCGTCATGCCGTCCTCAGAAACGCAGGTTCACCGTGCCGAACACCGTACGGCCGGCAGCGATCGACGCAAAGTGGCTGGTATAGGTCTGCGAGAAATAGGTCTTGTTCGTGACGTTCTGCGCGTTGACGCTGAGATCGATATTGTCGGTCAGCTTGTAGCTCGCACGCGCATCGAAGCGCCAGTAATCGGGGATGCTGCGCGTCAGCACCTTGGTCGCAGCGTTGACCGTGACAACCCCGGCGGCGTTCTGCGTCGCGGTACGATTGTCCGCGTAACCACCAATCTGCTCGTCCATATACAGCGCCGTGCCACCGATCTGGAGCCGCTTCGTCACGGTGACGTTGGTGGTCGCGGTGAAGCTGTTCCTGGCAGTCTGCGGGACCTGCTTGCCGGTGTTGACCGACACGACGCCGATCGTCCGCGCTGGCTGGAGGCCGGGGAGCGCGGCGGCGGTCAGCGTCGTAAAGCCGCCGTCGATGATCTTCGGATCGAGATGCGTGAACCCGCCGAACACCGTCCAGCCGGGCAGAATGGTGCCGCTGACGTTGAACTCGAAACCGCGGATCCGCGTCTCGCCGATGAACGATGCGGTATTATTGTCGTCGAGCACGCGCGCGTTGGAAATTTCGGTCTGGAACGCTGCCGCGCCGAGCTGGAGCTTCTCGCCGAACAGACTCGCCTTGGCGCCGACCTCGTACGACTTGGTCTTTTGCGGCTTCAGCAGGTTGAGCGTTGCCGCCGTGATCGCATTGTCCTCACGTCCTTCGCCGAGCAGGCTGTTGGGCGGCGTCGCGGCGGTCGCATAGCTCGCATACAGGCTGGTCTCCGACGTCGGCTTGAACACGAGGCCGGCCTGCCAGTTAAACAGATTGTCGACGCGGTTGACCTTGGTCTGCGTCGCGCCCGGCAGCGTGATGGTGGATTCGAACCGGTCGTACCGTGCGCCCAGGTTCAGGATCAGCGACGGCATCAGCGTGATCGAATCGAACGCGTAGACCGCCTTGGTATTCGCGTCGTTCTGCGTTTCGGTCGAGGGCGCGCCCTTCACGATCGGCGTCTGCGTGGTCGAGGTGTCGCTCGTGTAGTTGACCCACGGCGCATACGGGTTCGGATCGAACAGGCTGGTGCAATAGGAGCGCGCGATCGTCGCGGTGTTGCAGCGCGGCGAGATCGTCGATCCGTTCGCCGACACGAACGTACCGCGGCGGGTCTTTTCCCACGAGATTTCGGTGCCGAGCGAGAAACTGTGCTCGATCCCGCCGGTGTTGAACTTGCCGTACAGGTCGGTCTGGTCGACGATGCTCTCGCTATAACCGTAGCGCGTGTTGCCGCGCGTCCAGACATAGCCGCCGGTCGTCACGTTCGCGCCGGTGTTGGTCGCGGTGGTGCCATAGACATTGCCCTGGCTGTCGTCGGGCAGCGTGAAGATGTAGCTCTGGTCGCTGTGCGTGTAGCGCGCGGTGTTGCGCAGCGTGATGCCGCCGAAATCATGCTCGACGCGCAACGTCGCCTGGTTGGTGGTCGCATCGCGGAAATCGCGGTTGGCCAAACCGTAGAAGTTCTTGCGCGAGACGTAGCCGGTCTGGCCGCCCGCCGTCGTCACGGTGCCGAGCGCGGGCTGGGTCGTGACGTTGCCGGTGCCGGGATGATTGGCGATCGTGTAGAGATACGGGATGCCGCTGTCGGGCAGTTCCTCGCTCTCCATGTGATAGAAGCTCGCGGTCAACCGGGTCGGCGTGCCGAGCCCGACTGCGAACGACGGTGCGATGCCCCAGCGCTTCTGCCAGATCGCATCGCGGCCGGCGACGTCCTGGTCATGCCACATCCCCTCGATCCGGAACGCGGCGGTCTCGGAGACCTTGAGGTTCACGTCGCCGGTGACGCGCTTGTAGTCCGCCTCGCCATAGCTGGCGCTCGCCGAGCCGAAATTCTCGAGCTGCGGCAGGCGCGACAGGATGTTGATCGTGCCGCCGGCGGAGCCGCGTCCGCCGAGCGTCGAATCCGAGCCGCGGACGATCTGGACCGAATCCACCGCGAACACCTCGCGCGTCTGCGAGGCGAGATCGCGGACGCCGTCGACGAAGATGCTGCCCTGGCTGTCGAAACCACGGATGAAGGGACGATCGCCGATCGGATTGCCGCCCTCGGCCGCGCCGAAGGTGATGCCGGGCACGGTGCGCAGCGCGTCGGCGAGGCTGTTCGATCCGGTCTGTTCGATCACTTCCTTGGGAAGGACGATCACCGAGCGCGGCGTGTTGACCAGCGGCGCGACCTGCTTGGGTCCGGAATCGCGCTCGCGCTGACCATTGACCAGGATTTCATCGCGTTGCTGCTCGTCGGTTACCGGGGCTGCGGCCTTGTCGGCTTCGGCGGCATAGGCCGGCGCGGTGGCGAACGCGCCGACGCATGACAGGGCAAGAAACGCGGGTACGGAAGACGAACGCGGCAATGATGCGCGCGGCGAAGATAGCGACATGGACAAACCCCTTTGCTCTGAGGGGCTCGCTATTGAGAGTCGTTCGCACTGTCAACGCTAATGCGAGTAGTTCTCAATGGAGATTGTCGAATAGCCATGTTCTCAATGCGCTAGCGAGGTTGGGTGGATCGTCCGCCACGATGCGGATCGCGTCGATCTCGGCGACGAGCGCGGACAGCGGCAGGGCGAGACGTACCGCCGCGGCTTCGAGCGCCTGCCAGAAGACGGGTTCGAGGCTGATCGAGGTCTGGTGGCCGGCGATCGTGATCGAGCGTTTGACGGGCCCGTGGAACCCGCCGGCGGGCGCAGCGATCACGTCGCCCGCCTGCTGGTCACTCGGTATCGAACAGCGAGGCCAGCTGTTCGATGATCGTCCCGCCGAGCTGCTCGACGTCCATGATCGTCACGGCACGCGCGTAATAGCGGGTGACGTCGTGGCCGATGCCGATCGCGACCAGCTCGACCGGCGACTTGCTCTCGATCCAGCCGATCACCTGCCGCAAATGGCGTTCCAGATAGGAACCCGAGTTCACGCTGAGCGTCGAATCGTCGACCGGCGCGCCATCGCTGATCACCATCAGGATGCGGCGTTCCTCGGGCCGCGCGACGAGGCGCGCATGCGCCCACATCAGCGCCTCGCCGTCGATATTCTCCTTGAGCAACCCCTCGCGCATCATCAGCCCGAGCGAGTTGCGTGCGCGGCGCCACGGTTCGTCGGCGCGCTTGTAGACGATGTGGCGGATGTCGTTGAGCCGCCCCGGCTGCGGCGGACGCCCGGCGGCCAGCCACGTCTCGCGGCTCTGCCCGCCCTTCCAGGCGCGCGTGGTGAAGCCGAGGATCTCGGTCTTCACCCCGCACCGCTCCAGCGTGCGCGCGAGAATGTCCGCGCTGATCGCCGCGATCGAGATCGGCCGCCCGCGCATCGAGCCGGAATTGTCGATCAGCAGCGTCACCACGGTGTCACGGAAGTCGGTTTCGCGCTCGGCCTTGTAGCTGAGCGACAGCGTCGGGTTGACGATCACGCGCGCCAGCCGCGCCGCGTCGAGGATGCCCTCCTCCTGGTCGAAATCCCACGACCGCGACTGCTGCGCCATCAACCGTCGCTGAAGCCGGTTGGCGAGCTTCGACACGGTCGATTGCAGATGCACGAGTTGCTGGTCGAGATAGCCACGCAACCGCGCCAGTTCGTCGGCGTCGCACAGCTCGGTGGCGGCGATCACTTCGTCGAATTGTGTCGTCCACGGCTTGTAGTCGAACGCGCCGCCCATGTCCGCGAACGGACGGTTCGGGCGGACCGGCTGCATGCCCTCCTCGCCGTCGTCGCCGGGCTCGCCGTCGATGTCGTCCATCGACTCGTCGCTCTGCTCCTGGCCGTCGCTTTCCTCGTTCTGCTGCTCGGCCTGTTCGCCGCGCGCCTCGACTTCGCCCTGGCCGTCCTCGCCCTGGTCGTCGCCTTCGTCGCCCTCGTCCTGCTGCTGCTCGTCGGTGCCCTCGTCCTCGGAGCCGCCCTCGTCGCTTTCCTCGGGGACCTGATCGCCTTCGACCAGCTCCAGCTCCTGCAACATTTTCCGCGCTAGACCCTGGAACGCCTTCTGGTCGTCGAGCGCATAGGCCAGCGCGTCGAGATCGGTCTTGCTCTCGATCCACTCACGCACCAGCGCGAGGCCGGGCGCGGCGATCGCGGGGGATTCCTGCCCGGTCAGCCGCTCGCGGACCATCAGGCCAAGCGCGGTCGACAGCGGCACTTCGTCTCGGTTGCGCGCACGCGTGATCGGGTCAGCGCGGAGGCGCACATCGAGCGCACTGTTCAGATTGTCGGAAATACCCAGATAGCCGCGCCCACCGAGCGCCTCGACGCGCGCGTTCTCTACCGAATCGAACACCGCGCGCGCGACCGCCTCAATCGGCGCTGCCCGGTTGTGCAACGCGATGTCGTGATGCTTCAATCGTAGTGCGAACCCGTCGGCAAACCCGCGCGCTTCCGCCACCTGCTCGGCCGGCAGCGCCCGCGCGGGCATCGGCACCTTGATATGCTTGCCCGACTGGGTCGGCGCATCCGCGGTGAAGGCGAGTTCGACCTCCGGCTCCTCCGCGATCGCACGCGCGGTGCCGGCAAGAACCGCCTTGAAGCGATCGAGAGGGGTTTCGTTGGCCAAAGGTTTAGGCCTTGCCCACCACGCTCTCGGGAAGATCCTTGCCGAACACGCGCTGGTAATATTCGGCGACCAGCGGCCGTTCCGCCTCGTCGCACTTGTTGAGGAACGACAGGCGGAACGCAAAGCCGACGTCGCCGAAGATCAGCGCGTTCTGGGCCCAGGTGATCACCGTGCGCGGGCTCATGACGGTAGAGATGTCGCCGTTGACGAAGCCCTTGCGCGTCATGTCGGCAACGCGGACCATGTTCTCGACGGTCTTCTTGCCCTCGGGCTTGTCGTATTCGCCGGACTTGGCGAGCACGATCTGCGCCTCGACCTTGGCGGGCAGGTAGTTGAGCGTGACGACGATGTTCCAGCGGTCCATCTGGCCCTGGTTGATCTGCTGCGTGCCGTGATACAGCCCGCTCGTATCGCCGAGGCCGACCGTGTTGGCGGTCGCGAACAGGCGGAACCACGGGTTCGGGCGGATCACGCGGTTCTGGTCGAGCAGCGTCAGCTTGCCCTCGGTCTCCAACACGCGCTGGATCACGAACATCACGTCGGGGCGGCCGGCGTCATACTCGTCGAACACGAGCGCGGTCGGCGTCTGGAGCGCCCAGGGGAGCAGGCCTTCGCGGAACTCGGTAATCTGTTGGCCGTCCTTCAGGACAATCGCGTCGCGGCCGATCAGGTCGATACGGCTGATATGCGCATCGAGGTTGATGCGGATGCACGGCCATTTCAGGCGCGCCGCGACCTGCTCGATATGCGTGGACTTGCCGGTGCCGTGATAGCCCTGGACCATCACGCGGCGATTATGCGCAAAGCCCGCCAGCACGGCGAGCGTCGTGTCCGCATCGAAGACGTACGCCGGATCGAGATCGGGCACGCGCTCGTCGGCTTCGGAAAACGCCGGCACTTCCATGTCGGAATCGATCCCGAACATCTCGCGCACCTTCACCATGCGGTCGGGTGCGTCGAGGATCGTGGTCTCGCGGCTGTCGGGCTGGGTATTCGGGATATCGGTCATGTTGGCCTCGTGTTCCCGGTAGCTCTAGGCCAAGCGCGGGCTGTTACTCAACCGCCGCTGTACGATTGGTCGGGCGATTGACCGGAAGAGTTAGACGAACCGCCGGGATAGCAGCGGGTTCCGGATCGAGCGGCGTGAAATATCGATCAGAGTAAGCATGCATAATAGCGTCCGACCGCCATCCTAGCGAACGCCCTAAGCCCACGATCGTCATCCCAGCGAACGCTGGGATCCAGAGCCACGATCGAATCCCTACTTGGCTCTGGATCCTGGGTCGAGCCCAGGATGACGGAAGGGTGTCGGGCGGAGCAGTTACGCGAACGCGGCGGCGCCTTTCAGATGCTGGTAGGCCGCGATCACCTTCTGCAGTTCCGATTCATGCGCACGGTCACCGCCGTTGCGATCGGGGTGATAGCGGCGGACGAGTTCGCTGTAGCGTTTGCGCAGTTGCGTGCGGTCGGTATCGGTGCCGAGCCCGAGCACACGCAGCGAGCGGCGCTCGCCATCGGACAGCACGCGGCCGCCTTTCCGCGCCGCCGCCATCCGCTCGCCAAACCTTGCACCGATCGCATCGATCGGATCGGCGAAGTCGGCCCATTTGGGTGGCGTGTCGCCGCCGCCATGCGCGAACGCGCGCGTCTCGCGCTCCCAGCCCGCCATCGGCCGCTGCGCATGATGGATCTCGTCCGCGGTCATGCCGTCGAAGAAATTATAGCCGGAGTTGAACGCGCGGACATGCTCGAGGCAGAACCAGCGGAATTGCGGCGGGCCGCCGTCGCTCGGGCCTTCCAGCGGTGGCGCGCGGAATTCACCGGGTTCCTCGCAGTCGCGCCACATGCAGACGCGGCCCGTCCCTTCCACGCGGCCATGAAACCGTGGGCTGGGGCGTTCCTTGCGCTCTTTTCGATCCTCGTCCGCCACCGGCTCCCCGCGCTTTTCAAAACGGGCTATATAGGGTCGATGACAGACCTCGCCACCGGCTCCGTTCAGGACCAGATCACCGCCCGCCTCACCGCGACCCTCGCCCCGACGCACCTGCTCGTCGTCAACGAGAGCGGGCTCCATGCCGGCCACATGGGCGACGACGGCACCGGCGAAACGCATTTCCGCGTCGAGGTAGAAACGCCGGCATTCGAAGGCCTTAATCGCGTCGCGCGCCAACGCCTCGTGAACCAGGCGCTCGCAGACCTGTTGAGCACGAAGATCCACGCGCTCGCCATCAAGGCCCGCGCACCCGGGGAAGTCTGATGGCGTACAAGCTCTGGTACTGGCCCTCCATCCAGGGGCGCGGCGAGTTCGTCCGGCTCGCACTGGAAGGCGCCGAGATCGCCTACGAGGATTGCGCGCGCGGCGTTGGCGAGGACGGCCTGATGGCCGATCTCAACGACCGCACCGGCCGTACGCCGTTCGCGCCGCCCTATCTGGAGCTCGACGGCCTCGTCATCGCGCAGGTCGCCAACATCCTGATGTATCTCGGCGAGCGCCACGGCCTGGCGCCGTCGAACATGGCGGACCGGCTGTGGCTCAACCAGCTCCAGCTGACGATCGCCGACCTCGTCGCGGAGGTCCACAACGTCCACCATCCGGTCGCGATGATGGACTATTACGACGACCAGAAGCCCGAGGCCGCGCGGGCGGCGAAACAGTTCCGCGAGGAGCGCCTGCCGAAATATCTCGGTCATTTCGAGGATGCGGCGCAGGCCAATCCGGGTGACTGGCTGATCGATCACAAGTGGAGCTATGCCGACACCTCGCTGTTCCAGCTGGTCGAGGGGCTGCGGTACATGTTCCCCAAGCGGATGAAGACGCTCGAACCCGACTATCCGAACCTCGTCCGCCTCCACGATCAGGTCGCCGAACTGCCGGGGATCAAGGCGTATCTGAAAAGCGAACGGCGCTTGGCGTTCAACACCGACGGCATCTTCCGCGCCTATCCCGAGCTGGATGCCGAATGAGCCATTATCGATCCTCCCCCGCCAGGGGGAGGTGGATCGCGCAGCGAGACGGAGGGGGCGGTAAGCGGCCAACTATCGTTTCGTGTCCTCCCCCTCCGTCAGGCTATGCCTGCCACCTCCCCCTGGCGGGGGGAGGATCGATGAGCGAGCGCACACCACGCCCGGCCGCGCGCATTCTGCTCGTCGACCGCGAGGGCCGCGTGCTGATGTTCCGCTTCACCCCCGCCGATCGCCCCCCGCTCTGGTGCACGCCGGGCGGCGCAGTCGATCCGGGCGAGAGCTATGCCGCCGCCGCCCGCCGCGAGCTGTGGGAGGAAGTCGGCCTCGACATCGACTGCGGCCCCGAGGTCGCGCAACGCACCATCGATTTCGTGACCTTCGACGGCGTCGAGGTCACCGCCGACGAGCGCTATTTCCGGATCGACGTCGATACCTGCGACGTGAAGGCGGGCAATCTCACCGAACAGGAGAAGCAACTGCTCGTCGGTCACCGCTGGTTTTCCCGAAACGACATCGCGGGCTTCCACGAAACGCTCTATCCAGCAGACCTGGTCGAACTCCTCGACGCCACGGAACCTGCCAAGGGATAACGCCATGCTCGATGATTTCGTCCTCCAGACTATCCTGCCGTCGACGCACGATCTCGGCGGCTTCAAGGTCCACCGCACGCTGCCGAACAAGGAACGGACGATGGTCGGCCCGTTTCTGTTCTTCGACCAGATGGGCCCGGCGCATCTGGAGGTGGGCCAGGGCATCGACGTGCGCCCGCACCCGCATATCAACTTGTCGACGGTGACGTATCTGTTCGACGGCGCGATCGACCACCGCGATTCGCTCGGCACGCAGGCACGGATCGAACCCGGCGCGGTGAACCTGATGACCGCGGGCCACGGCATCGTCCACTCCGAACGCTCGCCCGGCGACGAGCGTGCCGAAGGGCCGAACCTATCGGGGATCCAGACCTGGCTGGCAATGCCCGAGGCGGTCGAGGAGATCGACCCCGCGTTCGAGCATGTCACCAAGGCGCAACTGCCGACGATCGAGGCGCACGGCGCGCGTTCGCGGATCATCATGGGGAGCCTGTGGGGCCAGACCGCGCCGACCACGACCTATTCGGGCACGATCTACGCCGACATCGCGCTCGATCCAGGCGCGAGCGTGCCGATCGATGCGGCGGCGGAGGAGCGCGCGATCTATCTCGCGATGGGCGAAGCGACGCTGGAAGGCGTCTCGCTAGAACCGCAGGTGCTCTACGTCCTGCGCCCCGGTATTGCGGCGACTTTGCGCTCAACTAGCGGCGGCCGGGCGATGCTGTGCGGCGGCGATGCGTTCACGACCCCGCGCCACGTCTGGTGGAACTTCGTCAGCTCGAATCGCGATCGGATCGAGCAGGCGAAACGCGACTGGAATGCGGGCAACTTCCCGAAAGTGCCCGGCGACGAAAAGGAATGGATCGAAATCCCCGCCATCCCGAAGACGGTAAGCTATCCCTGACTCCCCCCCTCCCGCGTGCGGGAGGGGGTAGGGGGTGGGCACGCGCTATCGCCGCCCGCTCCGTTTGAAACTAGCCGCGAGCCCACCCCCGGCCCCTCCCGCATGCGGGAGGGGAGAACCAGCGCCGGCTATCTTGGCTTAGTCCGCTTGCGGGAGGGGTCGGGGGTGGGCATGATCCATGGGCCGCGCGACGGGCAGGCCCTCCCCTGACCCCTCCCGCGAGCGGGAGGGGAATCATGACACTGCAACGCATCGCGTTATCCACGGGCGTCGAACTCGACGTGGCGATCAGCGGCGACCCGGCGAACCCGCCCGTCATCCTGCTCCACGGCTTCCCCGAATCGCACCGCACCTGGCGCGCCATCGCCCCAGACCTCGCGCGCGATCACTACGTCGTCGCCCCCGACCAACGCGGCTTCGCGCGCTCCTCCAAACCCGAGGGCGTCGACAGCTACACCCCCGACAAGATCGTCGCAGACGTGATCGCGCTCGCCGATCACCTGAACATCGACCGCTTCACGTTGGTCGGCCACGACTGGGGCGGCGCGGTCGCGTGGATGGCCGCGCTGCGCCACCCCGAACGCATCGCCAAGCTCGTCATCATCAACGCGCCGCACCCGCTCGTCTTCCAGCGGACAATGTTCGACAACCTCGAACAGCGCGCCGCCAGCCAGTATATCCGCGCCTTCCGCAACCCCGATCTCGAAAAGCACATCGAGTCGATCGGCCTCGAGACCTTTTTCGACACGAGTTTTTCCAAACACGCCGATCTCGCCGCAATGGCCGAGGACAAGGCCGCTTATCTCGACGAATGGGGCCAGCCCGGCGCGATCACCGCGATGCTCAACTGGTACCGGGCGAGCGCGATCGTCGTGCCCGCCATGGACGAAACGCCGCCCCGCCCCGCGTTTCTCGACGCGCCGTTCCCCCCGACCGCGATGCCGGTGCTGGTGATCTGGGGCATGCAGGACAGCGCGCTGCTGCCAAGCCAGCTCGACCTCGCCGCCTATGTCCCCGACCTGGCGATCGAGAAGATCGATGCAGGCCATTTCGTGCCTTGGCAAAAACCCGACGCGGTGATCGCCGCAATGCGCCGCTGGGGAATCTAAGAACCCTCTCGATCCTCCCCCGCCAGGGGGAGGATCGGAAAACTTGCTGGCTGACCCGTACGCTCCGACACGCGCCACCTGTCTGAATCCTGACCACCACATTCTGTGATCGTTCAGCGGCGCGGGCGCAAAACCCCGTTCATGCCGTTGATTCGGCGCCGAACACAGGAGAGCAGTCATGCGTAAGATGATCCTCGCGGCCGTCGCCGCCGCCACCCTCGTCCCCACCTTCGCGACCGCCCAGAGCTACGGCGAAGTCCGCCGCGACCAGCGCGAAATCCGCGAGAGCCAGCGCGACCTCCAGCGCGCACGCCGCTACGGCGACCGCGGCGACATCCGCGAAGCCCGTCAGGAACTGCGCGAAGATCGTCGTGAAGCGCGCGAGGACTGGCGCGACTATCGGCGCACCCACGGCAACGTCTATCGCCGCCCCGCCTATGTCGGCCCGCGCGGCTATCGCTATCGCCCGGTGGCCGTCGGCTACCGCTTCGCGCCCGCCTATTACGGCCGCAACTACTGGATCAACGACTATCAGACGTATCGCCTGCCCCGTCCGGGCTACGGCTATCAGCGCTGGGTCCGCTACGGCCGCGACGTCGTCCTGGTCGACACCCGCTCGGGCCGCGTCGTTCAGGTCAACAACGGCTTCTTCTACTGAGCAAGTCGGTTCGGCCCGGGAGCAATCCCGGGCCGTTTCCTATTCCGCGTCATACGCCCCGCGTCGCATGACGTAATCGCGCGTCTCGTAAGGCGGCGCGAGGCCTTCGACCCAGGCGCCGTGCGCGTGTGTCAACGCGACCAGTTCCATAGGCCGATCGCCCGGCCAGCCGCGGACACGGACCTCATGCCGGTGCAGGTCGCGGTTCGGCTCCATCATCACCCAGCCTAGCCGCCGCTCCGCCGTCGCCCGCGCCCCCGCCGCGTCCATCGCGACGCGGATCCGCTCGCGCGATGCCGCCGACAGATACTGCCACACCACCGAATGCATCAGCACGCGCGTGACCCCCTTGAGCTGCGGCTCGGCCAGTTGCGCCTCGACCCAGTCCGCCGCATCACCTTCGACCAAGTCGACGCCGCCCTTGCGCACCATCGCGATCGCCGTGGCGAGCCGCGTCTGTCGCTCGACCGCATCGACCCAGACATACGCCTCGAGCCGCGCCGCCTCGACCGGATCGGCGACGTCCACCGGCTGGATATCGACGCCGCGCGTCGACTCGATCTCGACCGGAGCGCTCGGCGGCGGAGGCCCCCGCCATTCGGGGCGGATCGTCACTGGCGAGGCGGACGGCCCTACCGCCACGCCACCAAGATCGAACCGATAGCGATCGATCAGCAGGTTCAGCCCCGCGCTCGATCCGATCTCCAGCACTTCGAACCGCGGCCCGTACCGCGCGGCGAGGTGCAATATGCCGGTCATCATGCCCGCCGACCGCGCCGCCTCGTTGGTCTGCGGCGGCCCGTCGAGCCAAGGCAGCAGAGCCGCATCCTGCGCGACGAGCGTGGCTTTCAAGATGGCCGTGACGCGCGCCGGGTCGGTCTCCGCGCCGGAAAACACGGTCGAGAGCGCGGGATCGACGTCCGACCGATGCAGCGCATGCAGCCCGCCGACCAGCCGCAGCGCCAGCGCATCCGCGACCGACTCGCCTGGCCAGTCGAGCGCTCGCCGTCCCGTCTCGCTGTCCCGATCGAGCGCGTCTGCCAGCGCAGTGCAAACCCGCGCGGTGATCGGCGCGTCCATCGCCGCGCAATACTCCGCCTGGATTTCGAACGCCGAGCAACTTGCCTTTACATTTGCCATGCGCAGGTTGTTGCACCCACCATGCCCCCCCCGTAAAGCCCGGCACGTGCCAGATTCTCAGCCCCCCTCCCAGATCATCATCGCCGTTCCCAAGGGACGCATCCTCGCCGAGGCCCTGCCGTTGCTCGCGCGCGCCGGGGTGCATCCCGAAGCGTCGTTCTCTGACGAAAACTCGCGTGCACTGCGGTTTGCGACCAACGACCCGGCGATCTCGCTGATCCGGGTGCGCGCGTTCGACGTCGCCACCTTCGTCGCGCACGGTGCCGCGCAACTTGGCATCGTCGGGTCCGACGTGATCGCCGAGTTCGGCTATTCGGAACTCTATGCGCCGGTCGATCTCGGCATCGGCCATTGCCGCCTGTCGGTCGCCGAGCCCGCCGAGATGGCGGCGCAGGACGATCCGCGCGGCTGGAGCCATGTCCGCGTCGCGACCAAATACCCGCATGTGACGGCGGCGCATTTTGCCAGCCGTGGCGTGCAGGCCGAGTGCGTGAAGCTCAACGGCGCGATGGAACTGGCGCCGACCTTGGGCTTGGCCCCGCGGATAGTCGATCTCGTGTCGTCGGGCCGCACGCTTTTGGAGAACGGCCTGGTCGAGGTCGAGACGATCATGGAAGTCACCAGCCGCCTGGTCGTCAACCGCGCCGCGATGAAGACGCGCAGCCGGGTGGTCCCACTGGTCGAGGCGTTCCGTCGCGCTGTCGAGACGCAGGAGATCGCAGCATGACCGCCACATTCTGCCCCCCTTCCCGCATGCGGGAAGGGGTCGGGGGTTGGGCTCGCGCCATCCTCCAGTGTGACGTCCGCGGTGAACGCGTGCCCACCCCCAGCCCCTCCCGCATGCGGGAGGGGGGCAAATCATGATCCGCCTTTCTACCTCGGACGCGGACTTCGCAGACCGTTTCACCGCGCTGGTCGAAGATCGTCGCGAGTCCGACGCAGGCGTCACGCAGGACGTCGCCGCGATCATCGCTGCCGTCCGTCGCGACGGCGAAACCGCGCTCCGCGACCTGACGCAGAAGCACGACCGCCACGATCTCGAAACCACCGGCTGGCAGATCGACGCCGCAGACTGCAAAGCCGCGTTCGACGCACTCGATCCAGACCTGCGCACCGCGCTCGAACTCGCCGCCACCCGCATCCGCGCCTACCACGAGAAACAGCGCCCGCTCGACAGCGACTCGGTCGACTCAGCAGGCGTGAGGCTCGGCGCGCGCTGGCTCCCTGTAGACGCCGCCGGCATTTACGTCCCCGGCGGACGCGCCGCGTATCCCTCATCGCTGCTGATGAACGCGATCCCCGCCAAGGTCGCGGGCGTCGGCCGCTTGACGATGGTCACGCCGACCCCCGACGGCCAGATCAACCCGCTCGTCCTCGCCGCCGCGCATCTCGCCGGTGTCGACGAAGTGTGGCGCGTCGGTGGCGCACAGGCGGTCGCGGCGCTCGCGTACGGCGCCGGCCGGATCACGCCGGTCGACGTCATCACCGGCCCCGGCAACGCCTGGGTCGCCGAAGCCAAGCGCCAGGTGTACGGCGTCGTCGGCATCGACATGGTCGCAGGCCCGAGCGAAATCGTCGTCGTGGCAGATGCGCTCAACGACCCCGAATGGACCGCCGCCGACCTGCTCAGCCAAGCCGAACATGACCCGTCGACCCAATCGATCCTGTTCACCGACGATGCCGCCTTCGCCGACAAGGTCGCCGCCGCGGTCGATCGCCAGTTGGGCGACCTCGCCACCGAAGCGGTCGCGCGCGTCGCATGGGACAATAACGGCGCGATCATCGTCGTTGGGACGCTGGCGGACGCGATCCCACTGGTCGACCGCCTTGCGGCCGAGCATCTCCAGCTGGCGATCCCCGACCCGCAGGGCTTCTTCGACCGGATCCGCCACGCCGGCTCGGTCTTCCTGGGCCGCTACACGCCGGAAGCGATCGGCGACTATGTCGCCGGCCCCAACCACGTCCTCCCCACGGGTCGCCGGGCGCGCTTTGCCAGCGGGCTGTCGGTGCTCGACTTCATGAAACGCACCAGCTTCCTCGCGCTCGACGAGGCGGCATTGCGCGAACTCGGGCCGGCAACGGTTGCGCTCGCCAATGCCGAAGGGCTCCCCGCCCACGCAAAGTCGGTAGCGCTACGGCTTCGCCTCAACAGTTAGCGTGTTCGCGCAGAGACGCAGAGACGCAGAGACGCAGAGAGCGCGGAGGTGTTGCGCGCGGCGTAGCCGCTACGATCTCCTCAGTGGCTGGTGATGGGAGGCAGCTTTGCGGCGACCGATACACCTCCGCGTTCTCTGCGCCTCTGCGCGAACCCATTCTTCTTCGCCAACCCGCCCGAAACGCAAAGGGCTGACACAAAGCCGCCCCGCGCCTACAGGCAACCGCTTATGACTCGAACCGCCCCCCGCACCAAGGCGCGTGCCGCCGCTCGCCTCGCCGCCGTTCAGGCGACCTATCAGCACGAGATGGAAGGCACCGCGATGCCCGTCCTGCTCAATGAATTCCACCAGCACCGCCTGGGCGCGACGATCGAAGATGTCGAATATGCCGAGGCCGATGTCGATTTCTTCGACGACCTCGTGACCGGTGCGAACGCCCGCGTCGGCGAGATCGACGTGCTGATCGAGGGCAAGCTGGCCAAGGGCTGGACGCTGGCACGCCTCGACAAGCCGATGAAGGCGATCATCCGTGTCGGCACGTATGAACTGCTGGCGCGCAAGGACGTGCCGGTCGCCGCGGTGATCAGCGAATATGTCGACGTGGCGCATGCGTTCTACGACAAGCGGGAATCGGGCTTCGTGAACGGGTTGCTCGACGGGATCGCCAAGGAAGTGCGCGCCTGACGAACTCCCTCTCCCCGCCGGGGAGAGGGTCGGGGTGAGGGGCTGCCAAGCAGTGCGGCGCCTGAAACGGCCCCTCACCCCAGCCCTCTCCCCGGAGGGGAGAGGGAGCAGTAGAGTGACTGAAGCCGAGTTCATTGCTGCCCTTCGCAAGCTCCCGCTTCATCCGGCCGCGCGGGGCCTCAACGACGACACCGCGCTGCTGGACTCTGGCCCGCTCGTCGTCACGACCGACACCCTCGTTGAGGGCGTCCATTTCCTCCAAACCGACCCCGCGCAGGACGTCGCGTGGAAACTGGTCGCGACCAACCTCTCCGATCTCGCCGCCAAGGGCGCGAAGCCCGAGGGTATCCTCCTCAACTACCCGCTCGGCGATGACGCATGGGACCGGGCGTTCCTCGAAGGTCTTGCCGACGTCCTGACCAGTTTCGACACGAGGATCATCGGCGGCGACACCGTCACGCTCCCGCCGAACGCACCGCGGATCCTCACCGTCACCGCATTCGGAAGCGACGCTGCCGCCCCTGCCCGCAACGGCGCGCGAGGAGGCGATGCGCTCTATGTCACCGGCACGATCGGCGACGCAGGCGCGGGACTCGCGATCGCGCTAGGCAAGGACGGTCCGCCGGAGTTGCTCGCGGCCTACCGACGCCCGCAACCCCGTCTGGCGGACGGCCGCATCCTCGCGCCGCACGTCCACGCGATGATGGACGTATCCGATGGCCTGCTTATCGACGCCGCCCGCATGGCGCGCGCCAGCGGCGTTGCGGTCACGATCGACCTTGCCCGCATTCCCCTCTCCGACGCCTACCGCGCCTTCTCGAGCGACCGGCTGGCCGCGGCGACGGTCGGCGACGACTACCAGCTCCTCTTCGCTGCACAGCAAGATTTCGTCACCGACGCGACTCTCGTCGGGACGTTTTCAGCCGGCTCCGGGCTCACGCTCCACGACTCGGGCAAGCCCGTCCCGCTCCCGCCAAGTCTAGGGTATGAGCACGCGCCGCGCGGATAACTTGCGCAATGCCCCTGCACTGATAGGTTCCCCGCATCGGGACTCGGCAAAGTCGGGACCGGAGAGGACCTGAAAAGAGGGATAGCGCCGTATGACGATCGTCTATTTGGCCATGATCTGCGGCGTCATCGCCGTCCTGTACGGCTTCGTCACCAGTCGACAGGTGCTCGCCGCGTCCCCCGGCAACGAGAAGATGCAGGACATCGCCGCCGCTATCCAGGAGGGCGCGAAGGCCTATCTAGGGCGGCAATACACCACGATCGCGATCGTCGGCGTCATCGTCGCGGTGATCCTCCTCTTCACGCTCGGCATGATCTCGACGATCGGCTTCGTCATCGGTGCGGTCCTGTCGGGCGTCGCGGGCTATGTCGGGATGAACATCTCGGTCCGCGCCAATGTGCGCACCGCCGAGGCCGCGCGGACGTCGCTGCAAGCCGGTCTGACGATGGCGTTCCGATCGGGCGCGGTCACCGGCATGCTCGTGGCGGGTCTCGGCCTGCTCGCGATTAGCGCGTTCTTCTGGTATCTCACCGGTCCCGCAGGGCACGCACCCAACGACCGGATCATCGTCGAGGCGCTCACAGCCCTCGCATTCGGCGCGTCGCTGATCTCGATCTTCGCGCGATTGGGCGGCGGCATCTTCACCAAGGCGGCGGACGTCGGCGCGGATCTGGTCGGCAAGGTCGAGGCCGGCATCCCCGAGGACGACCCCCGCAACCCGGCCGTGATCGCGGACAATGTCGGCGACAATGTCGGCGATTGCGCGGGCATGGCCGCCGATCTGTTCGAAACCTATGTCGTCACATTGGGCGTGACGATGATCTCGATTGCGCTGCTGATCCAGGCGAGCGGCGCCGAGCTCATGCGGCTGATGACCCTCCCGTTGCTCGTCGGCGGGGTGTGCATCGTCACCTCGATCATCGGCACGTACATGGTCCGGCTCGGCAAGGGCTCGATCATGGGCGCGCTCTATAAGGGCTTCTTCACCTCGACGGTCCTGTCGATCCCGGCGATCTACCTCGCCACGCAATATGTGCTCGGCGACCTCCACCGCGTGATCGGCGGTGCCGGCTTCCTTGATCCCGCCACCGACGACCTGACCACGCAGGCCGCACCGTCGCTGACGCAGAGCTTTACCGGCATGGACCTGTTCTGGTCGATGATGATCGGGCTGGTCGTCACCGGGCTGATCGTGTGGATCACCGAATATTACACCGGCACCAACCACCGCCCGGTCCAGTCGATCGCCAAGGCGTCCGAGACCGGCCACGGCACCAACGTCATCCAGGGCCTGGCGATCAGTCTCGAATCGACCGCGCTGCCGACGCTCGTGATCGTCGTCGCGGTGATCGTCGCGTACCAGCTCGCCGGGATCATCGGCATCGCCTTTGCCGCCACCGCGATGCTCGCGCAGGCCGGGATGGTCGTCGCGCTCGATGCGTATGGCCCGGTGACCGACAATGCTGGCGGGATCGCCGAGATGGCCGGCCTGCCCGACGACGTTCGCCAGCGCACCGATGCGCTCGATGCGGTCGGCAACACCACCAAGGCGGTCACCAAGGGCTATGCGATCGGCTCGGCGGGGTTGGCCGCGCTCGTGCTGTTCGGCGCGTACACCACCGATCTCGCGACCTATTTCCCCGACGTCACGGTCGATTTCAGCCTCTCCAATCCGTACGTCATCGTCGGCCTGCTGCTCGGCGCGCTGCTCCCGTATCTGTTCGGCGCGTTCGGCATGACCGCGGTCGGTCGCGCGGCCGGCGCGGTCGTCGAGGAAGTCCGCGAGCAGTTCCGCAACAATCCCGGCATCATGCTCGGCACCAGTCGCCCGAACTATGCGCGCACGGTCGACCTCGTCACCAAGGCCGCGATCCGCGAGATGATCGTGCCCTCGCTGCTGCCGGTGCTGTCGCCGCTCGCCGTGTATTTCATCATCACCGCGGTCGCCGGCCAGGCCGCCGGTTTCGCTGCACTCGGCGCGATGCTGCTCGGCGTGATCGTCTCCGGGCTGTTCGTCGCGATCTCGATGACGAGCGGCGGCGGCGCTTGGGACAATGCGAAGAAATACATCGAGGACGGCCATCACGGCGGCAAGGGATCCGAGGCGCACAAGGCTGCGATCACCGGCGACACGGTCGGCGATCCCTACAAGGACACCGCGGGCCCCGCGGTGAATCCGATGATCAAGATCACCAACATCGTCGCATTGCTGTTGCTCGCCGCGTTGGCAGGCAGCGGCGTAGGGTAACCGCAGGGAAACGATCCGTGGGGCCCCGCCCCGAAAGGGCAAGGGGCGGC
>NZ_JACONT010000051.1 GCF_014358075.1 Sphingomonas albertensis
ACGGCAGCTGAAGATCGAATGCCGCATCTCGGATGGCGTGTCCCACCTCAAGATTTTGGCCGCTTTAGCTCCACCGCCGCGCCTCGATAGGTGACGGTCGCATCTCCCGCGTCGTCGAGATCGAGCGGACGGCCAGCAGCCATCCACTTCACCCGCACCGTCCGGCTCGCGGGCATGGCCTTATACCCCTGCCCTTCACGAGCCCCGAGCGTCACTACCCCGGTCGCGTCGTCATACGTCACCGGAATCCGGCTGTACGCCCCGCCACGATACTGCTCGCTGGTGCCGTCGTCCTCGTACAGCCCGAAACTCCCGTTCGCGCCGGGATAGACCGCCAGCGTCAGAGGAGCATCCGGCTTCTGGTCGACATATTGCGTGACCGGACCCATCGGCACGATCGCGCCGGCCTTCACGAACAGCGGCATCCGTTCATACGGTGCCGCGATCGTCACGCTCTGTCCGCCGCGATACGCCTGACCGGTGTTGAAGTCGTACCAGACCGTCGCGCCAGGCAGGTACACCGAGCGAGACCGCGCGCGATATTCGGTGACCGGTGCGACGAGGAAACTGTCGCCGAACAGATATTCGTCGTTCACCTTCCGCGCCTGCACGTCGTTCGGATAGTCCATCACGAGGCCGCGCATGATGCTGCCATCCTTGAACCACGTGTCCGCCGCGACGGTGTAGATATACGGCATCAGGCGGTAACGAAGCTGGTCGTACCAGACCATCGAGTTGCGCATCGGCGAGCCCTCGGGCGAAATCTCGTAGATCTCGCGGTACGGGCTCTCGCCGTGGCTGCGGAACAGCGGGCTGAACGCACCGAACTGGAACCAGCGCAGGTTCAGCTCGCGCCACTCGTCGAGGTTCGCCGCGGTCGGCGTCTTGCTCGCATAGCGATCCTCCAGCGCGAAGCCGCCGATATCGTGCGTCCAGTTCGGGATGCCGGACATCGAGACGTTCACGCCCGCCGAGATCTGCGCGCGCAGATCGTACCAGCGGCTCGCGACGTCGCCCGACCACACTGCGGCGCCCTCGCGCTGCAACCCGCCAAACCCCGACCGCGTCAGGATGAAGGGCCGCACGTCGGGCTTGTACTGACGCCAACCATCATAGACCGCGCCGACATGCACCAGCGGATAGCTGTTGAAATACTGCGCAGCCGGCCCCGCCGCGGTCGGGCCCATGGTGGCGATCCGCTCGGGGATCGACAGGTTCGAGTGGATGTCGGGCTCGCTCGCATCGAGCCACCATGCGTCGGTGCCGATCTTCGCCAGGCTGTCCTTGATCTGCCGCCAGTAGATCGTCCGCGCTTCGGGCGCATAGGGATCGTAATCGGTGTTCAGATAGCCCGGCCCGACCCAGTCCTTGTTCCCGTAATCGAGATTGCCGCGATAGGTGTAGCCCTTCGCCGCCAGTTCCTTGTAGTTCTCGGTCGTCGGATAGAATTTTGGCCAGACCGAGATCATGAAGCGCGCGTTCATGTCGTGGATCTTGTCGATCATCTTCTGCGGCTCGGGGAAGCGCGCCTTGTCGAACTGGTGGCTGCCCCACGCATTCTCGGGCCAGTAGAACCAGTCCTGAACGATGTTATCGAGTGGGATCTTCAGGTCGCGGTACTTCTTGACGACGTCGACGACCTCGTCCTGCGTGTTGTAGCGCTGGCGCGACTGCCAGAAGCCGTACGCCCATTTCGGCATCATCACGGCCTTGCCGGTCAGACTGCGATAGCCCGCGACGACCTCGTCCATGTCCTTGCCGGGCACGTACCAATAATTGACCGACTTCGCGATATCGCTGGTGAACCATACCGAATGGCGATCGGGCGCGGCGAGCGGGTTATTGTGGAGCAGCGCGATATACCCCGCGTTCGGCTCCCATTCGATCCGCACCGCGACGCGCTTGCCCTTGGTCATCGGCAGGTCGAAATTCGCGTACCAGGGGTTCCAGTTCTGACGCCAGCGGTTCAGCACCTCCTTGCCGTCCGCGAACACCTTGAAATAGCTCGAGCCGTAGAGCTGGAACTTGTGCACGCCGCTGACGTCGGGCGTCACGTCGCCGGTCCACACGACCTTCTGCGTCTCGACCGCATTGCCCGCAGTATTCTGGCCACCGGTCGCGGCGACCGTCTGCGCCTTGGCGGCGGCGGGCCACTTCGCCTGATCCTTGATATACTGGTAGTTGATCGACGCTTCCTGCTGCGTCACCGCCAGCCGATCGCCGAGATAATATTGCGCGGTGAAACCCGGCTTGCCGCCGCTCGTCACCTTAAGGCCGTCCGTGCCGACCAACGAATAAGGGCGCGGATTGCCGAAGCGGGTGATGCCGTCATTGTCCCACAACAGGCCGTAATTCTTCGTCGAGACGACGAACGGGACCGCGATGTCCATGTTGTGCTGCGCGAGTTCGACGTCCTCGCCGTTATAATCCATCTGCGCGTTCTGGTGCTGGCCGAGACCGTACAGACCCTCGTCCGTGCCGCGGTTGAACTGCTGCGACGCGACGACGAACGGCTTGCCGTCCGCGTTGGTCGGCGAGAAGGCGGGCGCGGCGGCCTGATCCAGCACGACCTTTCCGGCGGCATCAAGGAAGCGGACGCGGCCGGTCTTCAGATCGACCTCGGCGGTATCGCGCGCGGTCGCGACGAGAACGCGCTTGCCCTGCTGCGTGACCGTGTACTGGCCGGCGATCGGCGGCGTCGGGACCATCAGGCTCGGCGCCGTCGTCGTACGCGTCGGGCTCGCGACGACATGGATGATCCCGTCACCATGCACCGTCACCTCGACCCAGCCGGCCGGGCCGCTCGACGGCGCAACGCCGATCCCGTTCGCGATCTTCTCGAAGCTACCTTTGGCAACCTGCGCTTGCGCGATTGCCGGAGTGAGGGCGCTGCCGGCCAGCAGCAGCGCGAAACCCAAAACCTTCATCATCGTCGTCCCTTTGATCGTCGAGTTTCGCGCTCGTTATTTGTAGCTGCCCATGGTCACCTTCAGGATGACCGGGGTGAGCAGGTTGATGCCATAGTCGGTCTGGTCGCCGTTCCACACGCGGCTCATCACCCAGCGCCCGTCGACCACGCGGCCCTCCTCGACGCGGAACACCGAGCCGTTCTTCGGGCCACCTTTGGCCGTCCCGAAGTTCAGCCGAACGTGATCGCCGACCACCAGGAACTCGTTCGGCGACAGGTGCGCGACCGCGACACCGCCGACCGGCTCCTTCGCCCAGACCGGCGGCTCGGACTTGATCCAGGTCCAGTCCTTCTGCCCGAACTGCCATTCGCCATAGCTCGTGCCGATCGTCCAATCGCCCATCGTAACCGACTGGACTGCGGCCTGCCCCGCGCTTTCGTCGGGCTTGGCAACACCCCAGGTGGGATGTTCGAACGCGATCTTCGCCCAGTCGCGCGCCATCGTCGACAGCGCCGCGTATTTCAGCCCGATCGCATCGACGGTCTCGTCGTCGAGCGCCTTCGCCCCCAGCGGATAATTGAAATACCCGGTCTCATCCATGCCGAACGGCGCATAGCCGATCGCGCCGCGGCCGAGCGCTGCGTAGAAGAACCGCGCGAACTCCTTCGCATTGCCGATCTCGGGCACCATCAGCGCGTTGTCCGGCCGTGCATACGCATCCAGATACAGCGCGACGTGGGCTGCATCGCGGTCGTAGATATCGGGCGCCTGGACATCGAGCGCGGGCGCGGCCGCCTTCCAGATATCGAGTACGTCCTGCTGCGGCCCACCGCTCGCCACGCCGGTCGGGTCGGGCACGTTCGACGGCCCGGCGAGCGACGCGTTGACGTACATCGGCAACGGCTTGATCGCCTTCCCCGCCGCGGCGATCTCGTCGACGAAGCGCGCGGTATGCCAGGTGTTGAACGCGCGGTCGGCTTGCGGGCCGAACATCTGCGTCCAGCTTCCGCCCGGCTTCTTCAGCGCCTTCGCCAGTTCGGCAGGCACCGGCTTGGCAAACACCGCATTGGCCTGAGCCCCGTAATCGCGCGGCGAGCGATAGCTGCCGACTTCGTTCTCCGGCTGCACCATGATCACCGTGTTCTGCGGATCATGCGCCTTCAGGTACTTCATCACCTCGACGAACGCGCGCTTGTCCGCCTCCAGCGTCGCGCGGAACATCGGCGAATGGACATAATGGTCGGTGCCGTCCTTCAGCTTCATCCGCGGAAAACGGCGGTTGTCGGCCTTGAACCAGTCGGGCGTGTAGCCGGGCGACGTGTTCTTCCACGTCCCGAACCAGAGCAGCACGACGCGCTTGTCATGCGCGCGCGCCTGATCGAGCAGTGTCTGGAGAAAGGACAGGTCGAACTTGCCCTCGACCGGCTCGACCTGTTGCCATGCGATCGGGATCTCGACGGTGTTCGCGTGCATCCGGTCGAGCATCGGCCATATCTGCGGCAGCGCGGATGCATAGTTGCTGCTGTTGTTGACCTGCGCGCCGAGCATCAGGAACGGCGCACCATCGACCATCAGCGCATGACGGCCGCCCTTGGTGACGATCCGCGGAACCTCGGTCGTCGTCTGTGCCGAAGCGACGCCGGCGATCAACGAAGCGGACAGAGCCAAGCCCGCGACCATCTTCTTCGTACGAACCATCACTGAATCCTTTTCTGACGATGCGGGACCGACCGGAAATACCCTGCCGATCGGTCCCGAAATACTTGCGTTCCGCATCGGCCATCGGCGTGACGCACGCGCGCGGAAGGCGTCATTCCTCTACGAATACGATGCCACCCAACCCCGATGCTTGCGTGCCATCGCTTTCCAGCAACACGGAGACGATCCGTTCGCCTTCGCCGGCGGGCATCGGCACGATCAGCGTCGCGGGCGCGAACCCGGCCTTCGTCCCGACGCGCTTGCCGTCGATCCAGACCTCGCCACGACCGACGACTCCCTGCAAGACCAGCTTCCCGCCGCGCTCGCGCACGGGGCGGCGCGGCGTGACCTTGGCGCGCAGCACGCTCCAGGGTCCCTGACCCTGCACCGGCTGGATTTCGCCGGCGCGCACGAACAGCCAGCTGTTCATGTCGTTGTCCGCCAGAACGATGTCGGGCGACGGCCGGGTCGCGGACGCGGGGGATTGTCGCCAGTCCTGCACCAGGAGCGTCGCCGCGGTGGTCGGCACACGCGGCCGGGGTACGGTTGCGAGCAGGCGGACCGTCGTCGTCGCGCTGCGCAGGTTGGCCGACGTCGCCTTGAGCGACAGCGTGCGCGCGCCTTGCTCGGCACGAACGATGACCTGTGCCAGGCCGTTGAACAGCGCACGCCTGTCGCCCTGTTCGGCTTCGTGGCTGATCGGATCGCCGTTGCCGAGGCCGATGATCGTCCCCCCGGTCACGGCGAATGCGACAGGAAGATTGGCGGTCGGCACATGGCGTCCGCGCGCATCGACCGCATCGATCGTGAACGGCTGCACGTCCTCGCCGTCGGCGGCCATGACGCTGCGATCGGGCGTGATCCGAAGCGCGACCGGCGCCCCGGTCGTCTCGACCACGCTGCGCACCACCTCGCGCCCGCCGCGATAGCCGATCGCCTCCAGCCGGCCCGGCGCATAGGAAACCTGCCACTGCGGCATGGTGAAGCGATCGACCGCCTGCTCGCCGATCACCGTACCGTTCAGCAGCAGCCGCACCGTATCGACATTGGTCAGCGCCATCACCTTGAC
The DNA here is from genome assembly GCF_014358075.1 of Sphingomonas albertensis. Classification (GTDB taxonomy): domain Bacteria; phylum Pseudomonadota; class Alphaproteobacteria; order Sphingomonadales; family Sphingomonadaceae; genus Sphingomonas; species Sphingomonas albertensis. The sequence continues at coordinate 5,677 of NZ_JACONT010000051.1, forward strand.
CGGCTGGCCCTCACGGCCCGACCAGTTCCAGTGCGGCATCAGGTCGAGCAGCGGTACGTCGTCGATCCACTGCGCGCGGTGGAGATAAAAGGCCATCTTGGGGAACCCGCACAGGTCCATGATCCCGAAATAGCTGCTCACCGACGGCCATTCGAACGGTGTCGGTTCGCCGTGATAGTCGAACCCGGTCCACACGAACGTCCCGCCGACGAAGGGGCGCTCGGCGATCGATTTCCAGCCGGCGCGGTGCGTACTGCCCCAGTCGGCCGGTTCCTCGTCATAGGATGCCATGACGTGCGCGGCTCGGTCCGTCGTCCACGCGCCGCGCGTCATGAAGCTCGACGTATCCTCCGAACTGATCATCGGCAGCGTCGGATTGGCGGCGTGGAACCGGTCATACTGGTCGCGCTGGTAGTTGAAGCCGACCAAATCGACCGCCTGGCTGACGTTGACGGGCGCGAACATCCCGCTGTTCATCGCCGCGGTAACCGGACGGCTGTCGTCGAGCGCCTTGACGGTCCGCGACATGCGCCGAACCATCTCATAGCCGGCGGGCGTGCCCTGCATCGGTTCTTCATTGAAGACCGACCACATGATGACGCTGGGCCGGTTGCGATCACGCCGCACCAGCCATTCCAGTTGCGCCATGTAATCGGGGCTGGTGTTGAAGTTGCGGTTTTCGCTCATCACCAGGAAGCCGAGACGATCGCACGCGTCGAGCACCTCGGTCGCGATCGCGTTGTGCGAAAACCGGATCGCGTTGCAGCCAAGATCCTTCAGACGCCGGAGCCGCCAGTCCCACAGCGCATCGGGCACGGCGACGCCGACGCCCGCATGATCCTGGTGGTTGCACGTCCCCTTGATCTTGAGAGGGCGGTCGTTGAGGTAAAACCCGGTCGCGGCATCGAACCGCAGCGTCCGGAAGCCGATCCGAAGCGTCCGCTCGTCGACCGTCTTTCCCGTGCGGATCAGCCTGATCCGCAGCGTATAGAGCGTCGGCGTCTCGACCGACCACAGTCGGGGAGTCGCGACCGGGAGAGTAAGCGCAACGTCGGCCGGCTCAAGCGACGGCACCGTCCCGCCAGCGGTTTGCGTCGCGATCACGCGCCCGTCGGGATCGATCAGCATCGCTTCGATCGTGACCGCGGCCGCATCCTTGCCGATATTGCCGAGCGTCGCGGTGACCGGAACGGACCATGCGCCGTCGGGTCCGCGGCGCGGATCGGCATGGATACCATCGGTGGCGATGTAGGTGGCATCGCGCTTCAACAGCCAGACGTGGCGGTACAGCCCCGCGCCCTCGTACCACCAGCCTTCCATCGTCTGCGCATCGACGCGCACGACGATCGTGTTCAGGTCGTCGCCGTAGCGCGCGAGATCGGTGATATCGACGTACACCGAATTGTAGCCGCTCCAGTTGTGCGCGACAACCGATCCGTTGAACCAGATCGTCGCGTTCGTCGCGATCCCGCCGAACTGAATTTCGAGATAGCGCCCGCGGTCCTGCGGATCGAGCCGCAACGTGCGCCGGTACCAGCCGAAACCGCGGCGGCGATAGCCTTGCGACACGTTGGCGCTTTCGGCGACGGGCATCGCCATCGCCCAGTCGTGCGGCAATCCAACCTCGGGCCAGTCCGAATCGTCATAATATAGGGCCGCGGCACCCTGTGCCTGTCCGGCCTTCGCGCTGTTGTAGGACCAACCATGCCCGCGGATCTCGGGCATCGGTATGTCGCCGAGATGAAACCGCCAGCCGCCGTCGAGCAGCAACCGGCCGGGATCCTCGACCGGCGCCCGCAGCGGCATCGCATTGCGTGTCGCGGGCATCGGCAGTGCCCCCGCAGTTGCTTCCTCGGATCGCGCGACCGCGGCGCGCGCGACCGCGGCGCGCGCGACCTGCGCCGGTCCTACCGCCGCGCCAAGCGCCGCACCATTCGCAAGAAACAAGCGGCGGCTGATCCGGATCGTCGGCTGGTCCTGCTTCATCGTTTCCCCCTCCGAAGCGCGCATATAGCGGCCATGCTTGCGCTTGCGTATCCGAAGCCAGCGGCCCTGTCATAACCGTGTCTATCATTCCCTGCCCGCCAGAGGCTGAGCCCGATCCAAAGACCGAGCCCAGCCCTGACGTCCAGCGTTGCCGGATCAGAAGGTGATGCGCGCCACGCCGCTGATCTGGCGATCGCTCATGATCGAATCGCGCGGCCGGGTGGTGATGCCGTAGAAGGTCGATCGCACCGTGTTGGTGAGGTTCGTGCCGTTCAGCGTCAGCGAGAGATGCGGCGTTATGTTGGCGGTGATCGACGCATCCAGCTGGCCAGACGGCTTCTGGAACTGCGGCAGATTGCCTGTACCGTTCGCCGACGTCGTCACCAGGAACTTGCTCCGCCAGTTATACGCAACCCGCGCCGAGAGAATCCCGCGCTCGTAAATGCCGATCAAATTGTAGTTGTACTTCGACAGGCCCTCGAGCGACAATTGCGTCACCGGACCGTCGCTGGCCGGGCTCGGCGCCTCGGAGTCGACATAGGTGAAGTTCGCCTGCACGCCCAGGCCGGCGAGCGGTCCCGGCAGGAAGTCGAAGAACTGCTGATACGCGACTTCGGCACCCTTCACCTTGGCCTTGGCGGCGTTGCTGTAGGTGGTGACGTCGTAGGTCGCGGTGACGCCGTCGGTAAAGGTTACGTCGCGGGGCGTGATGACCGTCTGGATGTAGTTCGAGATATCCTTGTAGAATCCCGCGACCGTCAGCGATCCGCTCTTGGCGAAATACCATTCGAGCGAGGCGTCGAAATTGGTCGACTTCATCGGCTTCAGATAGGGATTGCCGGTCGACGTGACGTGCTGCTGGTCGATCTGCGCGGTGCCGGGCTCGGTGATCGTCAGGCTCGGGTTGAGCTGGTTGAAGTTCGGGCGCGAGATATTCTTCGACGCGGCGAAACGCAGCTGGAGCCGGTCGGTCAGGCGCCCACGGACGTTGAGGCTCGGCAGAACCGACGTGTACTTGGTCGCCTCGTTGACCTCGGTGAAGGTCGGCGCCGCGGTCGACTGGGTACCGTCGGGCGCGGTGATCAGGTCGACCTGCTGGTAGAAGCCCGATACCGCGACCTTGCTCTGGACAACGCGCACGCCGAGGTTGCCGTCGATCGGCACCGGCAGGTCGTCCGCCTTGAAGAACGCTGCAGCATAGCCGGTATAGGTCTTCTGCGCCTGCGTGTTGGTGCCGCTCGGCACATAGCCCGGCGTCGTCGTGATACCGAGCGACTCCCGCGTATCGTCGTAGTTCAGGACCGTCGGCAGCGAGAAGGCCTGGATATCCCCGAACAGATCGGCCTGGCCGCGGAAGAAGCCGCTGAGGTCGACATAGCGCAGGTTGGTCGCAGCGCCGGTCAGCCCGGTATAACGATAGCCGGTATCGCTGGTCCGGTTGCGGCGATCCGCAAACCGGAACCCGGCCTTGATCGAGCTCAGGATGCCCCCGTCGAAGCGGTATTCGCCGTCCAGGCGACCGACCTTGTCGGTGCCCTTCGAGTTGTTGAGGTTATCCAGGTAGAAGCCCTTGCTGTAGGTCGCGGGGTTCGCGAGTCCGTCGGCGGACGTGATCTGGAACGACGGGATCTCGCCCGAGATGTCCTGCGTCAGCGTGGTGGCGACGCCACTCAACCCGACGATCGAGTTCAGGTTGTCGGTCTTGGAATCGACATATTGGAGATCGCCGGTGATCGTCAGGTTAGCGGTCGGCTTCCACTTGCCGTTGAGCGAATAATCGGTTGTGACCGAATGGCGCGACCCGAGCGAGGTATTGTTGCCGATCGGAACGTCGGTGAACGTGCCGCTCTGGAAGTCGCCGTTCGGTGCATAGGTGAACGGCGCGCCGGCCAGCGGCGTAATCGAAGCGCCGCTGGTGTACGCGAAGTAGCTGTAGCCATAGGACCGCAGCTTGTAATCGTTGCGGAATACCTCGCCGGTGAACTCCAGCGTATCGGTCGGGCGCCACTGGAGCGAGACGTCGATGCCGAGGCGACGACGGTCGCCGAACACCTCGCCGATGCCGGTGCCGTGCGGCAGCGTCGTGGTCTGGCCGGTACGCCCGAGCAGCGCGGCGGTCGCGGCGTCACCGGGATTGCTCTCGTCGAGCGTGTAGAACGGCTCGGTCGAGATCGTGTCCTGGCGGAAATTCGTCTTCTGATACGACGCGCTGGCGAGGATGCCGATCTCGCCGATGCCGGTGTTCCAGCGATCGCTGAGCAGCAGCGAGGCGGCCGGCTGGCTCTTCTTGATCAGGTCGTAATAGGTGTTCGTCACCGCACCCGAGATCTTGAAGCCATCGAAATCGAACGGCTTGCGCGTGCGGAAGTTGATCGTGCCGCTCAGCTGATCCTCGATCAGGTCCGCCGACGGGTTCTTGTAGACGTCGATGCCGGCGAGCAGCTCGGACGGTACGTCCTCCAGGCTCAGCGCATTGCTCGAACCGCTCGCGGTGAAGATGTCGCGACCGTTCAGTTCGGTGCGGACCTGCGTCAGGCCGCGGATCGCGACCGAGCTGCCTTCGCCGAAGTTGCGCTGGATCTGGATGCCCGAGATGCGCTGCAAGGCCTCGGCGATGTTGCGGTCGGGCAATTTGCCGATGTCTTCGGCGACGATCGAGTCGACGATCTGCGCCGAATTGCGCTTGATGTTCTGGGCCGACTGGAGGCTCGCGCGGACCCCGGTGACGACGATGTCGTCTCCAGCCGCAGGTGTTTCGGGCGCCGGGTCGATGGACTGGCCCTGGTCGCCGCTGGGGGCAATGGTACCGCTATTCTGCTGCGCATCCGCGACCGGTGCCGGGGTCGTCTGGGCATGCGCCGCCGAGCCCATCAGCATGATCGCCAGCAGCGACACGGTCGTGTTGAGATTGCCGATCCTGCCGACGGCGGTGGGTGTCCACGAACCCTTCATCATACTCTCCTTCAGCAGGTCGAACGCTACGGCCGCCTGTGTTTACATTACGAATTTCGCACGCGGCGCTCCGCAGACGTATCTTGGCGGGCCGCCTACATCACACGTAAACCGATTTATATGCTTATTCGGATTACGCGGACAATTTAGGCGGAAGGCTGGCAAAAATGTCGCACACGATGAACATTGCCGATGTCCTTGCGAACCGACCTGACCACGCGGCGTGTTTGCCGTGGAAGTGATCCGATCCCATCGGTTCACGGCAAAATCGCCCTGAAACGGCCATTTCGGCCCTTGTGAGACTTTCGATGAGGATCGACGAGGCGCCGGCGATGCGCCGCGCAAACCCACGCACGAACACGATTTTTTCGAAAGCTATGCCGGCCGAAGCGAAGCATGCCGACGCAGCGCTTGCAATTGTAGGACTTAATTGCAAAACGCTGCAGGCTTGTCGTTGGCGCAGGATCGCCGCCTAATGCGCGGACCCGCCGGCCTCTTGCTGGGAGAGGCGAATGGTAACGTTCAACAAACGCGAAATACTGGGCGCCCCCCTGGCGGCAGCGTTCGGGCTCGAGGGAATGTCCAGGGCTGCAAATCGGGGAGCGACCAGCCCGACGCAGCCCATCAACCTCGACATAACCCCAGGAAAATTCGAACCGACGGCACAATCGCTCGCCGGCTATCGCGCGCCCGACTGGTTTCGCGACGCCAAGTTCGGCATCTGGGCGCATTGGGGCCCGCAGGCGGTGCCGAGCCAGGGCGACTGGTACGCGCGCTTCATGTACGTGCCGGGTCACCCGCATTACGACCATCACGTCAAGACCTACGGCCACCCCTCCAAGGTCGGCTACAAGGACATCATCCCGCTATGGCGCGCGGAGAAGTTCGATCCCGATGCGCTTGCCGCCCGCTATGCCGCCGCGGGCGCGCGCTACCTCGTCTCGATGGGTGTGCACCACGACAATTTCGACCTTTGGCGATCGAAGCATCATCGCTGGAACGCGGTCGAGATGGGCCCGAAGCGCGACATCGTCGGCGAATGGAAGGCGGCCGCCACGCGGCGCGGGCTTCGCTTCGGCGTGTCCGAGCATCTCGGTGCAAGCTATAGCTGGTGGTATCCTAACCACCTCTACGATCAGTTCTGGCCCAAGCTCGGGGTCGCCTATGACGGCGCCGATCCGCGCTATGCCGATCTCTATCATACCAACCGCGACGAGCCGTTCATCAACACGCCCGCCAGTTGGTACACGACCAACCCGCAGTATCACGCCCTGTGGTTCGAACGGATCCGCGACCTGATCGACAGCTACCAACCCGACCTGCTGTATTCGGACGGCGGCCTGCCGTTCGGGGAAGTCGGACGCTCGCTGCTTGCCCATTTCTTCAACAGCAGCATGGCGCTCACCGGAAAGCTGGACGCCGTCTACAACTGCAAGGATACGGGCTCGGGCGCGTTCAGCACGGACTGGGCGGTGCAGGACGTCGAGCGCGGTGTCCTGAAGGGCATCAATCCGCACGCCTGGCAGACCGATACGTCGAACGGCGACTGGTTCTTCAACCGGACGGACACCTACAAGACCACCGACGAGGTCGTCGCGATGCTCGCCGACGTCGTCAGCAAGAACGGCAATCTGCTGCTGAACGTCGTGATGCGCGGCGACGGCAGCCTGCCTGCGGAATCCGACCGGCTGCTAAGCGATCTGGCGCCGTGGATGGCCGTCAATGGCGAGGCGATCCACGGCACCCGCCCGTGGAAGATCTATGGCGAGGGCCCGACCACCGCCGCCGCCGGCGCGTTTGCGGAAAAGACGAGTTACACCCCGCAGGACATCCGCTTTACGACAAAGGGCGAGACGCTGTACGCGATCACGCTCGGCGCACCGCGGGGGCAGACCGTGATCATGTCGCTCGCCCAGCCCAACCCACACGAACGACGCCGGGTGCGGGCGGTGCGCCTGCTCGGCCGCCCCGGCAGCATCGCGTTTCGCCAGACCGGGCAGGCGCTGGTAATCGAGCTGCCCGCGGTTCTGCCGACCCGACACGCGAGCGCGTTCGCGATCGATTTCGCCTGACGACACATACCGCACGCGCATCCTTTGCGCGAAGACCGACTACGAGCTTGGAGAGGCTATTTGAAACACCCACTGATCCGCGCCCTGCGTTTTGCGATGCTCGCGGCGGCAACGCTGTCCGTCCCGCTTGCCGGCATCGTACCAGCGCAGGCGCAGAGCGCCGCCGGTCATCCCGACTGGCCCGGCCGTGGCGACCTGTTCGTCGGAGCCTGCTATCAGCCGATCGACCGTTCGCCCGAGCAAATCCGCCAGGATATCGCGATCATGAAGGCGGCCGGGTTCACGATGGTCCGGATGGGCGACCTCTCCTGGGATTCGTTCGAGCCGCAGGAGGGCCATTTTACCTTCGAATGGTTCGACGCGGTCCTTGCCCAGATGCACGCCGCCGGGATCAAAGTCCTGCTGGATATCCCGGGCCAGCCCGCCCCGACCTGGCTCCACAAACACTATCCCGGCGTCGATCTCGTCACGCAGGACGGTGTCCGGCGCAATGCGGCGACGCGCTATTGGGACAATATCAGCGACCCCGATTACCGCCGCCTCGTCCGGCGGCTCGCCGAGCAGATGCTCAAGCGGTACGCGCATAATCCCGCGGTGATCGCGGTCGGCTACACCAACGAGATCGGCAATGGCCAGATGTCGTATTCCCCGGCCGACCAGCAACGCTTCGTCGGCTGGCTGCAGAAGAAATACGGAACGATCGCGGCGCTCAACACCGCCTGGGCGACGCAGCGCTGGTCGCGTCGGATCAACAGCTGGGACGAGGTCGACCTACCCTATGGCAATGGCCCGGGGCCGAACGAGCGCAATCTCGACCTCAGGCGTTTCTGGTCGGATGACACGATCGGCGCGCTCACCGACCTCGAAGCGGTCCGCAAGCAATATGCGCCGAACCTGCCGGTCGCGTCGAACTTCTGGCCCGACGCCTGGACCAAGGGGTTCGACTATCTACGGTCATGGGAGAAGGTCTCGACGTATGGTGGCCAGGGCTTCTATCCAGGCGAGCCATTAGGCGCGGCGCTCGACGTGTCGCGCAACCGCGCCGGGCACGACACGCCGATGTGGCTGAACGAGTTCACCGCCGGCGGTGGCGGCTATTACGGCACGCCGGGCCGGTCGCGGATGTGGGCGTATTTCGGGCTGATCTACTACGCGCAGACGTTCCTCGCCTGGACGTTCAACTCGCATAGCGGCGGCGAGGAACAGGGGTTGTTCGGGCTGGTCGACCATGACGGCCGCCCGTCGTGGAAGGTCGGCGAGTTCGGCCAGATCGCCAGCGAATTCGCCAAGCTGAAGTCGATGGGCTTCCCGCGCTATCGCAAGCCCGAGGTGGCGATCGCCTATTCGTTCCAGACCAACTGGCTGACCTCGCCCCCGCCTGGGCCGAACACGATGCAGGAATATTTTAAGACCAGCTATCCCGACCAGGCCAAGGCGGCGCTCGCACCGTTGTTCGCCGACAACATCGACACCGCGGTGATCGACATCGGCCACGACGCGATCGACCGCTACAAGCTCGTGATCCTGCCCAGTGCGTACATGATCGACAAGGAAACCGCCGAGGCCGTGCGGCGCTATGTCGCGAACGGCGGGACGGTGATCATGACCGGCTATTCCGCCAAGGTCGACGAGACCGGCAAATGGTTCGAGACGCCCCTGCCCGGCCGGCTGACCGACGTGTTCGGCGTGCGGACCAACGAATTCTACCGCGCCGACCAACCGCTGAAGATCATGTTCGACGGCAAGGAGCAGACTGGTAGCGATCCCTATTACGAGGTGCTCGAACCCAGCACGGCCAAAACGCTGGCGATGTTCACCAACACGCCCAAGCCGAGCCCGGCGATCACCGTCAACCGTTTCGGCAAGGGCCGGGCGATCTACCTCGCGACCGCCGCGCAAGCAGCGTTTCTCGATCCGCTGGTGCGATCGCTCTACGTCGAACTCGGGATCGAGCGCGGCCCGGTGACCCCGCCGGGAGTGGTCGCGCGCGTCGTCGACAGGCGCACGCTGTACGTCAACACGAACGCTGCGCCAGCCCGCGTGGCCCTGGCAGGCGAACAGCATGATACGCTGACCGGCAAAGCCTATACCGACCGGCTCGACCTTCCGCCGTACGGCGTGGCGCTACTACGGTGAGACCGACTGGGGGCGACAAGATTGCCGATTTTCGTGTTGCCTGAACACGAATACGGTTGACCCACATGCCCGGTCTGAAATTATACGACAAAATTATCGCTCGCCCAAGATAGCGTTACCGTAAGGGCATAAGCCCGTGGAGAGGATTTCGATGCACAGTTTCCAAGCCGATATCGTTGTGCAGTCGTTTGACGAGTCCCGCAGTCCGTCGCGATTGGGCTGGTCTTCGCGGCTGATCGCACGGTTGACCATGGGGGTTTCGCTGGCGACGCTCGGCTCCGCCGCGATTGCAGCGCCGATCGCGACGGTCGATCGCAACGGCAGCCTCGTCTCGGTCGAGGCCTATGCCCCCAACATCGTCCGCGTGACGATCGCCACCGACCGCGGACAGGTCGATGCGCCCCCCGGCGATGGCCCCAACGCAAAGCCCGACGCCGCCGGCTGGACGCATCGCAACGACGCAGGCGCCGACGTCTTCGCCTCGTCCGCGCTGTCGCTGTCGGTCGACGCGAAGCCCTGGCCCAAGGCGCCGACGCAGATGGAGCGCTATTTCGCGCCGTCGCTGCCGCCCGTGTCGGTGACGATCCGCAAGCCCGACGGCACCATGCTGACGCAGATGACCGGCTGGGAAATGGCGCCGCACACCGTCAACGGCGAGAAGACGTTCCGCGTCGGCGCCAGCTTCGCCTCGCCTGCCGACGAGCATTATTACGGTCTCGGCCAGAACCAGGAAGGCAAGCTCGACCTGCGCGGCCGCACGATCGACTGCCGCCACAATTACGATGCGCCGGCGGGCGAGACGGTCTGCGTACCCTTCATGGTCACCAACAAGGGCTATGGCATCGTCTGGGACAACCCGTCCTCGACCGTCGTGTCTCCCGGCCTGCACAGCGCGACGCACTGGCAGTCGGAGGTCGGTGAGCGCGTTTCGTTCTTCGTCATCACCGGCGCCACCACCGACGAGATCTACGCCGGTTACGCGACGCTGACCGGCACCACACCGCTGCCGCCCAAGGCCGCGTTCGGCCTCATCCAGAGCAAGGCACGCTACGAAACCGAGAAGGAACTGCTCGACGTCGCCAACGGGTATCGCAGCCGCGGCCTGCCGCTCGACATCATGGTGCTCGACTGGTTCTACTGGTCGCGCATGGGCCAGCTCGACATCGACCGGAACTATTTCCCCGATCCCAAGGGCATGAACGACAAGCTCAAGTCGATGGGGATGCACTCGATCATCAGTGTCTGGCCGCGGTTCGAAAAGGAATCGCGCTACTTCGACCTGCTGTCGAGCAAGGGCTGGTTGCTGAAGGACAAGGACGGCAACGTCGTCGACGGCCTGCCTATCCGCTCCGACCGTGCGGGCGCGTTGCTCGACAGCACCAACCCCGATGCGCGCCACTGGTTCTGGGACCGAATCCGCGACAACATCGCCAGCCAGGGCTTCGACTGGTTCTGGCTCGACGAGACCGAGCCGGATCTCGTGCCCGACGGCAGCTTCTATTCGATCGGCTCGGGCGACCGCTATCACAACGTCTTCCCGCTGCTCCACACGATGAGCGTGGCGGACGGGTCGGCGAGGGATCGCCCGACGATGCGCAACCTGATCCTGTCGCGCGCGGCCTATCTCGGCGCACAGCGCAACGGCGGGCTGTTCTGGTCGTCGGACATCAAGTCCACCTGGGAGGCGCTGCACCGGCAGGTCCCCACGGGGCTCGGCTTCACCGCGAGCGGCATGGCATATTGGGGCAGCGACATCGGCGGCTGGCAATGGCCGAACGGGCCAAAGGCGACGCGTCCGGTGCTGCTCGATCCGGCGGGCGCGACCGCGATGGCGCCCGATTACGCGGATTATCCCGAGCTGTTCACGCGCTGGTTCGGCTATAGCGTGTTCACGCCGACGTTGCGGATCCACGGCCAGCGCCCGGCCACCGCGATCTGGCAATATGGCACCGCGGCCGAGCCGGTTCTCGCGAACTTTCTGAAGCTGCGCTATTCGCTGATGCCGTACATCTACTCGCTCGGCCGTCACACCTATGAGAGCAATGCGCCGATGATGCGCGCGTTGTTCATGGATTTCCCGAACGATCCCAACGTCGCCGACATGGGCGACGAATACATGTTCGGCCCCGCCTTCCTGGTCGCCCCCGTCACCGAACAGGGCAAGACCAGCCGCCAGGTCTATCTGCCGGCCGGTGCCGAATGGTATGACTACTGGACCAACCAGCGCTTCACCGGTGGCCAGACCGTCACCGCGAATGCACCGATCGACAAGATTCCGCTGTTCGTGCGCGCCGGGTCGATCATCCCGATGGGCGTCCAGGTGCCGAGTACGGCGACGGCGCAGGCGCTGGAGAGCATCCGCGTCTATCCGGGTGCGGATGCGAGCTTCGCGCTGTACGACGATGACGGCGTGACCAACGACTATCGGACCAAGGGCGGGCGCAAGGCGATGCTGCGCTGGGACGACGAGACCCGGCGGCTGACCGCGTCGGGCAAGCTGCCGACAGGGCAGGACACCGCATCGCTGGTCCAGATCGTGGCCGCGAAGTGATCCGCGCAGTCTCCATCGCGGCACTGACGTTGGTCGCCTTTCCGGTGGCCGCGCAGACCAATGTTCCGGGCGATCCCTATGCCGGCGATCCGGTCGGGATCGTCGCGGCGCCCTGCCCTGCGCATCCGTCGCCGACCGACGGCGCCGGATGGGAGGCGTGGAAGCTGCATTCGCTCACGCGCGACTTCGGCCAATTGTGCCGGTACCGCGCGCAGAACGAACAGCTGAAAGCATCGAACACACCGGTCCGCGTGGTCTTCATGGGCGATTCGATCACCGACAACTGGATCGGTGCGGATGCCGGGCTGTTCACCGGCGGACTGGTCGATCGCGGGATCAGCGGGCAGACCACGCCGCAGATGCTGGTGCGCTTCCGCGAGGACGTGATCGCGCTCAAGCCGCGCGCGGTGCATATCATGGCGGGCACCAACGACATCGCCGGCAACACCGGCGCCTCGACCATGGAGATCGTCGAGGGCAATATCGCCAGCATGGCCGACCTGGCGCGCGCGAACGGCATCAAGGTCATCATCGCCTCGACCCCGCCCGCCGCCGCCTTCCCGTGGAGCAAGGACAAGCAGCCGGTGCCGCAGATCCGCGCGCTCAACAGCTGGTTAGAGGCCTATGCGGCGAAGAACGGCTTCACCTATGTCGACTATTACACCGCTCTAGCCACACCCGAAGGCGCGATGAAACCGGGGCTGGCCAGCGACGGCGTCCACCCGACCCCCGCCGGCTATGCGGTGATGCGCCCGCTGGCTCTCGCCGCGATCCGCCGGACCATCGCAGCCAAGTGAGCATAGATCTCAGCCGCCGTTCCGTCCTCGCCGGGATCGCCGCACTCGGTCCGGCAACGCACGCGCTCGCGCAAAGCCCGATGGGGCTCGCGCGCGGTCCGGTGCAACCGACCTGGCAATCGCTGGTCGATCACTATCGCTACCCCGAGTGGTTCCGCGACGCGAAGCTCGGCCTGTGGTCGCATTGGGGCCCACAGTCGGTGCCCGAGCAAGGCGACTGGTACGGCCGCTTCATGTATATGCAGGGCCATCCAGCGTACGAACATCACCTCAAGACCTACGGCCATCCGACCAAGTCGGGGATGATGGAGGTGATGAACCGCTGGACCGCGGCGCGCTGGAATCCCGACGCGCTGATCGCCCGCTACGCCAAGGCCGGCGCGAAATATTTCGTCTCGCTCGCCAATCATCACGACAATCTCGACTGCTACGACAGCCGCTATCACGCCTGGAATTCGCTCCGCGTCGGGCCGAAGCGCGATGTCGTCGGCACATGGGAAAAGGCCGCGCGGAAAGCCGGGCTGAAGTTCGGCGTCTCGAACCATGCGGCGCATAGCTGGCACTGGTATCAGACCGCCTATGGCTATGATCCGACCGGGCCGCTGAAGGGCCAGCGATACGATGCGTTCAAACTACGGACCGCCGATGGCCACGGCACATGGTGGGACGGGCTCGATCCGCAACAGCTGTATACGGGCGCGCACGCGGTCCTGCCGAACGGCATCGATACGATCGCGGCGATGAACGCATGGCACGACGCGAACGACGGCCAGTGGATCGAGACGCCGCCGCCGAACGATCCAGGCTATGCTGCGAAATGGCTGCTCCGCCAGACCGACCTGATCGACAAGTACAAGCCCGACTTCTGCTATTTCGACGATTACGAACTGCCGTTCGGCCCGATCGGGCTTCAGGCGGCGGCGGATTACTACAACCGCTCGATCGCGTGGCACGGCAGGATCGACGTCGTGCTGACCGCCAAGCAGCTGAAGCCCTATGCGCGGTTCGGGCTGGTGCAGGACGTCGAGCGCGGCTTCACCGACCATTTGTGGGACGAGCCGTGGCAGACCGACACGTGCATCGGCGACTGGTTCTACAACGTCGCGCGGCTCAACGACAAAAGCTACAAGACCGCTGAGCAGGTGATCCAGCGGCTGGCCGATGTCGTGTCGAAGAACGGCAATTTGCTGCTCTCCATCCCGCAGCCCGGCGACGGCTCGATCGACGGCGAGGAGGAAAAGATCCTCGACGGCATGAGCCGCTGGATCGCAGTCAACGACGAGGCGATCTTCGGCTCGCGGCCATGGCGGATCTACGGCGAAGGCCCGACCAAACTGCAGGCCGGGATGCAGAACGAGCAGTCGTCGGGCGTCTTCACACCGCGCGACGTGCGCTTCACCACCAACAAGGGCGCACTCTACGCGCTGTTCCTGGGCTGGCCTCAGGGCGAGGTGACGATCGACGCCTTGGGACGCAACCGCTTTGCCGACGGGGTGGTCGAGCGCGTGACGTTGCTCGGCGGCGGCAGCGTGGCGCACCGCCGCGATGCGCGCGGCCTGCACCTGACGATGCCCGCGAACCCCGGCGGCGGGTTCGTCCCCGTCCTCAAGATCGAAGGTCGCGGCCTAGTTTAGCGGATACCGCGTATTCACCGGATCGCCGTAGAACAGGCCTCGTCCGTCCGTACCGAGATAGACGCGGCCCTCCCGTCGCGGATCGCCGGAGATGACGCGGTAGCGCCCGCCCCAGCGATGCGCATCGTCGTCGATCCGCGCCCAGTTCCGTCCCGTGTCGACCGAGCGCCACACGCCCCGGATGCCGCCGAGCGTACCGACTGCAAACACGCCGTTCCGGCCGAGACCGAAGAGTTCGACGTGCAGTTCGCCGCTGGCAGGCGCGAAGGTCACGCCGCCGTCGGTGCTGCGAAACAGTCGGGTGCCCGCCTGCAACCACAGCGTGCCGGTGCGATCCGGGGATACGAGCAGCGAACTTTGCGCCTCGCGGCCCTGCCGGCCTGCTGGAGCGAGACCATCCGGCAGACCTCGGCCCGTGACGGGGGCGAAACTGGCGGCTGCATCGCGGGATACAAGAACCCGGCCCTGCTCGACGTCGACGGCATAGAAGACGCGCGGATCGCGCTTGTCGGCTACCGCGCGGGTCTTGCCCGGCAGGCCGCGCACGACCGACCAGCTACGTCCGTGATCGCGCGAGACCTGGGGGACCGGCGTGGCCACCACCATCGTCGTGCCGTCCGCCGACACCGTGATCGGCCAATCACCGTTCAGGTCCTCGCGTTTCGGCGGGTTGCCCATCGGCGGCAAGACGATCTCGGACCACGTGCGACCGCCATCCTCGGAGCGCCCCATGGATGCCTGTCGGGGCCGGTCGAGGTACAAGCTGCCGCTGCGCACGATCACGTTCGGGGCCAGCCCCGCATAGTCGATCGCATTGGTGTTCGACATGTAGGGATTGACGAAGGTCGGACGCGGCGAGCGATCGAGATCGTCGTGAACGAAGCCGGAGAGGTCGCCGAACCCTGAGATCAACGGCGCGCCGCCGGTCGGCGACACCAGCGTGATGATCGCCGTCTGTTCGATACCGTCGGTCCAGGGGACCCAATCCACGCCGCCGGTGGCGCGCAACGCGTGGGTTGCATAGACCGTCGCGCCGGTCGTGTAGGCGACGTGCGTCGGATCGAAGGGGTCGATGGCCAGCCCGGAGATCCAGTGTCCGAAATCGGCCCCCTTGCCCTCGTGCAGGAGAAACGGGGTTTTCGACACGTCGCGGTGGCTGCGCGGACCCACGTCGTCCCAGGTGCGGCCATCGTTGCGGCTGATCCAGAGCGAATCCCCCTGCAGATAGCGGTCGACCGTCGTCACCGCGACGGTCCCCGGCGCCATGGGCGATACCGCGACACCAAGGAATGCACCCTGCGCGCCGGTCTCGCGCCAGGCGCGCGGTGTTACGTCGCGACCGCGTCCACCGGGCTCGTAGCGCCAGACAGCGCCCGTCTTGATGCCGCTCGGCCCGAGGCCGCTCGCATAGCCGACCCACAGCACGCCACGTCGATCGATCACGCCCTTGGCGGCCAGCAGCGCCGGACCCGAAACCGCGTCCCATGTCTCGCCACCGTCGTCCGAGCGGTAGAGATGCGTCGCGCCCGGATCGGCGACGCCCGCCCATATCCGGCGGGACGGCTTGCCCCCGCCCCCGCGATCGCTCCCGCTCGTCGGGTCGATCGCAACGAAGGCGACGCCGCCATGCGTTTTTCGGAATGCGGGGCGCCCTAGTCCGGCAACCGGGAAAGCGGTCACCTTGACCCAGGTCGCGCCTGCATCCTCGCTTCGCCACAGCCCGTCATGGCGCGAGCCGAAGAACAACCGTCGGGTTTGATTGGGATCGATCGCGAGCCGCTCGCCGAGCCCGCGACCATCCTCGTTGCCGCCCATCGCGAACGGGACGGGCGTGATCCGCCAGGTCCTGCCGCGATCCGCCGACCGCAGGATCGCCGCGGGCTGGGCGGCGTTCATGCCGGCGGCCATGTAAACGATGTCGGGGTCGCGCGGATCGGGCGCGATGCTCTCGATCCCCATGTAGCTCGACGTCGCGTTGCCGTCCTGCAGCGGTATCCAGCGCCGGTCCCTGTCGTCCCATCGATAGGCGCCGCCCATATCGGTCCGCAGATACGCGAGGCCGCGCTCGGCCGGGCTGAAGACGATGTTGGGCGCATAGCCGCCCGCCCCCACCTTCACGTTGGTCCAGCGATAGCGCACGGCGTCCTGCGGCCGAGCCGAGCCCTGAACCGCGAGCGACCCCAGCAGCATTGCGGTTATCGCGACGACGCCCCGCCGCTTGCCCGACGTCGCGCGCGCTACGACTGTGCGCCCTATACCGATCATGCGGATCGACGTAGCGGCGCAGCGCAGTGCTGGGTAATGAAATCCTCGTGTCTAGGCATCGCCGCCGCGGTCTTGTCGATCATCTCCCGCACATGCGCCATGAACCGCGCGGTCTCCTCGGGCGGCAGCGCAGCCGCGAGCGGATCGAACGACGTCGGGCGGATGCCCTGGCCGAGCAACACCGCGATCCAGCCGTCGGGGGTGAACAATTCCCCCTGCTCGCGGAACACGCGCGCCTTGCCCGACCACAGCGCCAGCTTGGTCGACAACGACGCCGGGATCGACATGGTCCGGCAGTGATCCCAGAACGGCGAGTCAGATCGCTCGGTCGCGTGATAGTGCAGGATGATGAAATCGCGCACCTGCTCGTAATCGCGCAGCAGGACGCGGTTATATTCGTCGACCTCGGTCGTGCCGAACCCCAGGTCGGGGAACAGGCTCATCAGCCGCGTGATCCCGGACTGGATCAGGTGGATGCTGGTCGATTCGAGCGGTTCGAGGAAACCACCGGACAGCCCGATCGCCACGCAGTTCCGATCCCATAGCCGATCGCGCCGTCCCGCCTCGAAGCGCAACTGGCGGGGCTCGCCCAGTGCCCTGCCCTCGAGCCCCGCCAACAGCGCCAGCCGGGCGTCGTCGTCATCGATGTGCGCGCTCGAATAGACATAGCCGTTGCCGGTCCGGTGTTGGAGCGGAATGCGCCAGCGCCACCCGGCGGTGTCGGCGGTCGCCCGCGTATAAGGCGGCGGCGGCCCCTGCCGCTCGCTTGGCACCGCCCAGGCCCGGTCGCACGGCAGCCACTGCTTCCAGCTCGTGAACGGAACCCCCAGCGCGTCCCCCAGCAACAGCGACCGAAAACCGCTGCAATCGATGAACAGTTCGCCCTCGACGCGGCGGTCTCCTTCGAGCCGCACCGCCTCGATGAACCCCGTTTCGCCATTCCGGTCGACCGCGGTCACGCGCCCCTCGACGCGCACCACGCCGTCCCGCTCGCTAAGATCGCGCAGGAACCGCGCATACAGAGCGGCGTCGAAATGAAACGCGTAGAACAGCGTCGACAGGACAGATTGGGGATTGGCGCTTGGCCGCGTGAACCGCCCGCGTCGCGCCGCGACCGCCGACAGGCAATAGTCGCCGATCGGGCTCAGATCGGCCTGGCTCAAGGCAGCCTGACGCAGCCAGAGCTGGTGGAACGACACGCCCTCGATATCGCGCCCATGCGTGCCGAACGGATGCAGATAGGACTCGCCGGCCCGCGTCCAGTCGCGAAACTCGATCCCCAACTTGAACGTCGCGCCGGTCGCGCGGACGAACGCATCCTCGTCGATCCCGAGCATGCGGTTGTAATCGAGCAGCGACGGGATCGTCGCCTCGCCGACCCCGACCGTGCCGATCTCCTCGGATTCGACCAGCGTGACCGACACGCCGCTCGGCACCAGCCGGGACAGTGCCGCCGCGGTCATCCAGCCGGCCGTGCCACCACCGACGATGACGACCCTGGTTACCCGGCCCGGCTGTCCGTCCGTCACGCCGCAGCCCGCGCGCCGAAGCTATGGGACTGCGCGTAATTGACGAGATCGCGGTTCGACGGGAGGTTGGCGATCGCATACGTTGCCTGGCGCTGGACCTCCGCGAACGCCCGGCGTGCATCGTCGGCGTAGCGCAGCGCGCCTGCCTTGGCGCTCAGGTCGGTCTTCCAGCCCATCCCGTACAGGACATATTGCCAGCTCGCTTCGGTGAAGATGTCGACCTGCCCGTCGATGTCGAGCTCGTTGGGGGGCCGGAACCGCCAACGATCGAGCATCTCCAGCAGGCGGTCCGGCACCGATGCGTCAGCCACGTTATCGCGCCAGAACGCGGTGTCGCGCCGTTCCGAGATGCAATAATGCAGCTTGATGAAATCGAGCGCGCGCTCGTAGCGGCGCAGCATGTTCGCGTTGAACTGGCGTGCGGACGTCTCGTAATCGCCGCCCCAGGGGAACAGGTTGGCGATCATGCCCGCCGACACTTCGGCAAACGCTATACCGGTCGCCTCGAGTGGCTCGAAGAACCCGCTCGACAGCCCGACCGCGACGCAGTTCTTGTACCAGTTGACCTCGCGGTAGCCGGCCTCGAACTTGAAGTGGCGCACGTCGGCCTTCTCGCCGGCCGCACCCAGATAGCCGCGCAATACGCGCTCCGCGGCCTCGTCGTCGCTGTGATCGGACGAATAGACATGGCCGATGCCCCGCCGACGATCGAGACCGATATCCCAGATCCAGCCCGCCTCCTGCGCAGTCGAAATTGTATAGGACGCGATCGGTTCGTCAGGCCGCGTGTAGGGCATCTGTGCGGCGATCGCGCGGTTGCAGAACAGCACGTCGCGGCACGAGCGGAACGGGATCTTCATCGCCTTGCCGATCAGTTCGGCGCGAAAGCCCGTGCAGTCGATATAGAGGTCGGCGTCGACCATCCCGTTCCGCTCGGTGCGCACGCCGCCGATCGCACCGTCGGCGTCGAGCAACACCTCGCTCACGGTGTCGGTCAGGTGCCGGACGCCGTTCTTCACGCCCTGCTCGCGCAACAGCCCGGCCAGCGCAATCGCATCGAAATGGAAGGCGTAGTTCAACGGCCCGACATAATCGGGGTTCGTCGGCAATTTGGGCGCACGGTGCCGGTCCGCAGCCTTCTTCTGCGGATTGGAGACCTCGTCCCAATTCTCCGTGCCGCCGTGCCCCAGCAGCCAATAGGGCAGCAGGTCGAGGCCGTCGCTTGCGTCGGCGACCTGGAACGGGTGCGAATAATGATCGGTCGCGCCCTGCCCCGGGGTGTGGCGCCAGTGCACGAACTTGGCACCCTGCTTGAACGTCGCGCCGCAGCGACGGATCAGGTCGGCCTCGTCGATCCCGATCGTCGCCAGCGTTCGCCGGATCGTCGGGAACGTCCCCTCGCCGACACCGAGGATGCCGATGTCGCGCGATTCGACGAGCGTAATCGCGACGCCGCCCGGAAGGTCCGCGCCGAGCCGCTTGGCGAGATAGCCCGCGGTCAGCCACCCGGCGGTGCCGCCGCCCACGATCAGTATCCGCTTGGTCATCACAGCCTCGCTTCGCCGCGCGC
>NZ_JACONT010000052.1 GCF_014358075.1 Sphingomonas albertensis
TAAGAAGAGGACCGCCCTCTCGGCGACGGGCAGCGGGTTGCTTTCATGATCTACGATATTCGCCACGTAACAACGTTCGATTACGGCGCGAGCGTCAAGTTCGCGCGCTGCAACCTCCGGTTGAAGCCGATCGACTGGCCGGGCCAACACCTGGATTCCTATACGCTGTCGGTCCACCCCGCCGGCCGCACCAGCGCCGCGCGCGCCGAGGCGGGGCTTGCCAACGTGACGCGGCTGGTGGTCGACAGCCCGGTCCGCCACCTGACGATTGAAAGCCGGTCGCGGATCACGGTCGACCGGCTGATCCCCGTGCCCGACGCCAGCGATCCGACGCTCGCCGAAATCGCGGCGATGGCGCGGGCGAGCACCGATCTCTCCGCGGCGAGCCCGGCGAACTACATCTACCCCTCCCCGCTGATCCCGCTCGACCAAGCGATCGCGGACTATTGCGCGGTCGATCTCGATCCGTCCCGGGGCGCACTGGAGGCGGGGATCGCGCTCGCGCGGCGGATCCAGCATGAGTTCGAGTTCGACGCCGACGCGACGCTCGTCGATACGCCGCCGCACGAGGCGTTCCTCCAGCGCAAGGGCGTGTGCCAGGATTTCGCGCAGATCATGATCACCGGGCTGCGCGCGGCGGGGCTGCCCGCGGCGTATGCGTCGGGCTATATCCGAACGATCCCGCCCGAGGGCCAGCCCCGGCTCGTCGGCGCGGATGCGACGCACGCCTGGGTGTTGCTGTGGTGCGGGCCGGTACGCGGCTGGGTCGGCGTCGATCCGACCAACGGAATCTGGATGGCGAGCGACCATATCGTGATGGCGGTCGGGCGGGATTACGCCGAGATCGCACCGGTCGACGGGGTGGTGCTCGGGTCGGGCGCACAGAACATGGATGTCAGCGTGGATGTGGCGCCGTTGGACGAATTCGCGGCAGTCTAGGATGGGTCGGCGGCAGACGTGTTCCGCACGCGCGCAATTGCGTTGCGCTGCGCACCGCCCCACATAGACGCGCAAGTTAGAATGGGGACGTAAGTGGCCGATCCGTACAAGACTCTGGGTGTAGCGCGCGACGCGACCGAAGCCGACATCAAGAAGGCGTACCGCAAGCTCGCAAAGGAGCTTCATCCCGATCGCAACAAGGACAACCCGAAGGCGTCGGAGCGGTTCAGCACGGTCACGAACGCGTACGACCTGCTGAACGACAAGGACAAGCGCGCACGGTTCGATCGCGGCGAGATCGACGGCGACGGCAACCCGGCGTCGCCGTTCGGCTTCGGCGGCGGCGGCGGGCGACCCCAGCCCGGCGGCGGCTTCCGCAGCGAAGGCTATGAGAGCGGCGCCGGCGGTGCCGACATGAGCGACATCTTCGAGGGCTTGTTCGGCGGCGCGCAGCGTGGCGGCGGCGGCGGGTTCTCCGGCGGCTTCGGTCGCCGACCTCAGCCCAAGGGCGAGAATGCCGCGTATCGCCTGCAGGTGCCGTTCGTCGAGGCGGCGACGCTGGAGCCGCAGCGCGTGACGCTTGCGGACGGCAAGACGCTTGACCTCAAGCTGCCCGCCGGGGTCGAGACCGGCACGCAGATGAAACTGGCCGGCAAGGGCGAGCAGGGTCCGGGCGGCGCGGGCGATGCGATCCTGACGATCGAGGTCCAGCCGCACAAGTTCTTCACGCGCGACGGCGACGATGTCCGCCTCGACCTGCCGATCACGCTGGCCGAGGCCGTGCTGGGCGGCTCGATCAAGGCACCGACGGTCGACAAGCCGGTGATGCTGACGATTCCCAAGGGTACGACATCGGGCAAGACGCTGCGCCTGAAGGGTAAGGGTTTCCACAAGAAAGGCGGCACGCGGGGCGACCAGTTGGTCACGCTCATGATCGATATTCCCGCCAGCGATGCGGCGCTGACCGCGTTCGTTGAAAGCTGGGATGGGCGCAACGCTGGGAACCCGCGGGGGGCCATGGGCGTCTGAACCCGTTGTGAATGACAATACCCTAACGCCCGAAGCGCGCGCGCACGATCATGGTGCGACGCGCGCCCGTCTCACCCGCGGCATGGCGAAGGTCAGGCCAGGCAGCTACGCGTTCGAAATCGTCAAGCGGGCAGCCGTCGGCGTATTCAACGACGGCTTCATCCATGCGGGGAACCTTGCCTATCTCGCGTTGATGACGGTGTTCCCGTTCTTCATCGTCGCGGCCGCGATCCTGTCGATCTTCGGGCAGAGCGTCGAGACGGTGCGCGCGGTCGAGTCGTTCCTCAACGTCCTGCCGCCGAACGTCGGCGACCTGTTGCGCAAGCCGATCGCCGACGTGCTCGCCGCGCGGACCGGGTCGCTGTTGTGGCTCGGCGCGCTCGTTGGGCTGTGGACGGTCGGCAGCTTCGTCGAGACGATCCGCGACATCTTCCACCGCGCCTACGGGATCAAGGCGACCGCGCCGTTCTGGAAATCGCGGCTCGGCTCGTCCGCGGTGATCATCCTGTCGGTGGTGATCGCGCTGCTGTCGTTCCTCGTCCAGGGTATCCTGACCGCGGCCGAGCAGTTCATCTACCGCCTCGTCCCCTTCGCGCAGGACGCCGCCGGGTGGGTCGGGCTGTCGCGGCTGATTCCCGGCCTGCTGATGTTCGGCGCGCTGTACCTGCTGTTCTATTCGGTGACGCCGTCGCGCTATCGCTATTCGAAGTGCCGCAAATGGCCGGGCGCACTGTTCACCACCGCCTGGTGGGTCAGCGCGACCGCGTTGCTGCCGGTGATCCTGTCGCGGCTCGGTGGCTACGACCTGACCTATGGCAGCCTGGCGGGCGTTGTCATCATGCTGTTGTTTTTCTACGTCATCGGGCTCGGGCTGGTATTCGGCGCCCATCTCAACGCGGCACTGGCGGAACCACCCGAAACAACGCTAGAGCAACCCGCTACGGATATGCAGGTATAGGCGGGGATGGCGTGAACGGTTTGATGGCGGGCAAGCGTGGGCTGATCATGGGCCTGGCGAACGACAAGTCGCTGGCCTGGGGGATCGCCAAGAAGCTGTCCGAGGCGGGCGCCGAACTCGCGTTCAGCTATCAGGGCGAGACGATGGAGAAGCGCGTCCGCCCGCTCGCCGAACAGCTGGGCGTCGCGCGGCTGTTCGATTGCGACGTGTCGGACATGGGCGCGCTAGACGCGACCTTCGACAAGTTGGCGCAGGAATGGCCGACGATCGACTTCGTGGTCCACGCGATCGGCTTTTCGGACAAGAACGAGCTGCGCGGGCGGTTCGTCGATACCAGCCTCGACAATTTCCTGATGACGATGAACATCTCGGTGTATTCGTTCGTCGCGGTGGCGCAGCGCGCGGCCAAGATGATGACCGAGGGCGGCGCGATGCTGACGCTCAGCTATTACGGCGCCGAGAAGGTCATCCCGCACTACAACGTGATGGGCGTGGCGAAGGCCGCGCTCGAGACCAGCGTGCAGTATCTCGCAGTGGATCTCGGCCGCGACAACATCCGCGTGAATGCGATCTCGGCGGGCCCGATCAAGACGCTGGCCGCCAGCGGCATCGGCGATTTCCGCCTGATCCTGAAGTGGAACGAGTTGAACTCGCCGCTGAAGCGCAACGTGACTATCGACGACGTCGGCGGGGCCGGGCTGTACCTGCTGAGCGACCTGGCGAGCGGTGTGACGGGCGAGACGCACCACGTCGACGCCGGCTACAACGTGATCGGCATGAAGGCCGAAGACGCCCCCGATATCGCGCTGGCCTAGTGCCAACCGTGCTCCGACTGCATGGCCTGCGGTTCATGATCTTCCTCGACGATCACGCACCAGCGCACGTTCATGTATTCGGAAACGGCGAAGCGAAGATCGAGATCGGAGGCGACGGGGGCTCTCCGCGCATGTTATATGCGGAAGGACTGAGCGGCGCGATGCAGCGGCGTGCGCTTGCCGCCGTCGCACGGAACCGGGCAATGCTGCTGACGAGATGGGTCGAAATCCATGGCCGAACTGACTGACGAAGACATCCAGGCTGCGAACGAGCGCGGTCGCATCGCAATGGCGACCAAGCCACGGGCAAAGAGCGCGCGCTACGATCGGGACCAGGGTCGGATCGTGGTCGATCTGGTGAATGGATCGACGTTCGCATTCCCTCCGCATCTGTTGCAGGGCTTTGATCGCGCGACCCCGGACCAGATCGCCGAAGTCGAAATACTGGGCGTCGGATTTGGCCTGCATTGGGAGTCGCTCGACGCTGACTTTACCGTGGCGGGGCTCATGGCCGGCCGCTTCGGCACGGCGCGTTACATGGCGGAGCGGTTCGGCGCTGCCTGGGATGCGGTCGCAGCGGAATGAGCTTCAATACGTTTGGACGGCTGTTCCGCTTCACCACCTGGGGTGAGTCGCATGGCCCTGCGCTTGGCGCAGTCGTCGATGGGTGCCCGCCGGGGATCGCGCTGAGCGAGGCCGATATCCAGCCGTGGCTCGACAAGCGCCGCCCCGGAACCTCGCGCTTTACCACGCAGCGGCGCGAGCCGGATACCGTCCGCATCCTCTCTGGCGTGTTCGACGGCCGCACCACCGGCACGCCGATCAGCCTGATGATCGAGAATGTCGATCAGCGCTCGAAGGACTATTCCGACGTCGCCAAGGCGTATCGCCCCGGCCATGCCGACTATGCCTATGATGCGAAATACGGCTTCCGCGATTTTCGTGGTGGTGGGCGCTCGTCTGCGCGCGAAACGGCAGCGCGCGTTGCCGCTGGTGCGGTCGCGCGGCTCGTTGTCCCGCAGGTCCGCGTCCGCGCGTGGGTCGAGGCGATCGGCGGCGATGCGATCGATCCGGCGAACTTCGACGATGCGCAGATCGATCAGAACCCGTTCTTCTGCCCCGATGCCGAAGCCGCGCTGCGCTGGGAGACGCTCGTCGACGCCGCGCGGAAGTCAGGCTCGTCGCTGGGCGCGGTGATCGCGTGCGAGGCGACCGGGGTGCCCGCAGGCTGGGGCGCGCCGCTCTACGCCAAGCTCGACTCCGAACTCGCCTCCGCCTGCATGAGCATCAATGCCGTCAAGGGCATCGAAATCGGCGACGGATTCGCCGCCGCCGCGCTGTCGGGCGAAGCGAATGCGGATCCGATGCGTCCGGGCGTCGATGGTCCTGAATTCCTCGCCAACCATGCGGGCGGGATCGCCGGCGGGATTGCGACCGGCCAGCCGATCCGCCTACGTGTGGCGTTCAAGCCGACCAGTTCGATCCTCACCCCGGTCGAGACGATCAGCCCGACCGGCGAGGCCGCGACGATCGCCACCAAGGGGCGTCACGATCCCTGCGTCGGCATCCGCGGAGTCCCCGTCGTCGAGGCGATGGTCGCGCTTGTGCTGGCCGACCAGGCGTTGCTGCATCGGGGCCAGTGCGGCTGACGACGGAACATATGCGGCACTGAAGCGCTTGCTCTTCAATAACTTAGGAGAGTGATAATGCGTATTCTAACTTCGATCGCAGCCGCAGCCCTGATCATTCCAAGCGTGGCGATGGCTCAGACGGGCACCACTGGCTCGATGGGCGGCACCACCGGTGGAACGATGAGCGGCGGCACCATGGGTGGTTCGACCATGGGCGGCACGACCGGCGGCATGTCGACCGGCACGATGGATCAGGCCAATCCTTCGACGACCACGCAGTCGACCACGACGACGCGCACGCAGCGTGACACCAAGGAACGTAGCCGTACGCGTGGCACCACGTCGGGCACGATGAACGGCACGACTCGTGGTACCGGCACGACGGGCAGCACCATGTCCGGCACGACCGGCAGCACGATGGGCGCCGACACCATGGGCGGCACCACGGGCACCACGACCGGTACGATGGGTGGAACCACCGGCGGCACCATGGGTGGCATGACCACCGGTGGCACGATGGGTTCGACCACGGGTGGAACGACCGGCACGACCACGCCGCGCTGATCCAGCCCTTCTCGCGTAAATGAAAAGCCGGGCGGGCGATCGCCCGGCTTTTTGCGTATCAATCCGAGAACGGATCGCGGACGAGGATCGTGTCGGCTCGCTGCGGGCTGGTCGAAACCAGCGTCACCGGGCAGCGGATCAGCTCCTCGATGCGGCGGATATACTTGATCGCCTGCGCCGGCAGGTCGGCCCAGCTGCGCGCGCCGGCGGTCGTCTCCTGCCAGCCTTCCATCGTCTCGTAGATCGGCTCGACCAGCGCCTGGTCCGCTGCATGCGCCGGGAAGTAATCGAGCGTCTCGCCGCGCAAGCTGTAGCCGGTGCAGATCGATACGGTCTCGAACCCGTCGAGCACGTCGATCTTGGTCAGTGCGATTCCCGTGATCCCACCGACCGCCGCCGCCTGGCGCACCAGCACCGCATCGAACCAGCCGCAGCGGCGCTTCCGTCCGGTGACGGTGCCGAATTCGTGGCCGCGGACGCCAAGGCGCTCGCCGGTCTCGTTCTCGAGCTCGGTCGGGAATGGTCCCGAACCGACACGCGTCGTATAGGCCTTGGCGATACCAAGCACGAAGCCGACCGCGGATGGCCCGAGGCCAGAGCCACCGGCCGCAGCACCCGCGATGGTGTTCGACGAGGTCACGAACGGATAGGTGCCGTGATCGACGTCGAGCAGCACGCCCTGCGCGCCCTCGAACAGGATCCGCTTGCCGGCCGAGCGCGCGGCGTTGAGATCGCGCCACACGGGCTTCGCGAACGGCAGCACGAAGCCGGCGATCTCGCGCAGCTCGGCAATGAGGCGCTCGCGATCGATCGGCGGTTCGCCGAACCCGGCGCGGAGTGCGTCGTGATGCGCGGTAAGTCGATCGAGCTGCGGCCCGAGATCGTCGAGGTGGGCCAGATCGCACACGCGGATCGCGCGACGGCCGACCTTGTCCTCATATGCGGGCCCGATGCCGCGGCGCGTGGTGCCGATCTTGCCGGCGCCGCTGGCGTCCTCGCGCAGACCGTCGAGATCGCGGTGGAACGGCAGAATCAATGCGCAGGTATCGGCGATCCGCAGCGTCTCCGGCGTCGCGACAACGCCCTGCGCGCCCAATCGCGCGATCTCGTCCTTCAGCGCCCAGGGATCGAGCACCACGCCGTTGCCGATGAACGACGGCGTGCCGCGGACGATGCCCGATGGCAGCAGCGACAATTTGTACACGTTGTCGCCGACGACCAGTGTGTGGCCGGCATTGTGGCCGCCCTGGAACCGCACGACCATGTCGGCACGCTCGGCGAGCCAGTCGACGATCTTGCCCTTGCCTTCGTCGCCCCATTGCGCGCCGATGACTGCTACGTTGGCCAAACTCTATCTCCTGAGGATTACGCGCAGCGCCTACAGCGCGCGGGGCTCGCCTGCTACCCCCGGATCTTCACTTGAGACCCAAACATGCGTGCAGACTTGTGCTTCGGGGGTGTCGCCGGCGTCCAGTGCGGCGACCGTGACCCAGCCTTGCGCACGCATGGCGGCGCCTTCGCTGGCTGGCGTGCCGAACGGGAGGAAGAGGCGACGGCGATCGACGGTGGCGACGCGCTCGACGAGTGCATCGGCATAGAGCGAGAAGCCCGTAGCGGCTTCCTCGGCCCCGGTCTCGTGGACCACGGTGTAGGTGCCGCCGCGGCCGACTTCGCGTGGCGAGCCGTCGGCGAAGAGCGAGAAGCCGAGCCAGGTCTGGTATTCGAAGCCATGCCGCTCGGTCGGGTCGAGCGTCAGCGCGACGCGGCCGTCGAGTGCTTCGGCAATGCGCGCGAGACCGTCGAGGCGCGAAGCCAGCGCACCGGTCGTGTCGAACGCACGGAGGCGGTCCATCGCCTGGTCGAACGGCCCTGCGGCCTCGATCAGCGGGAGATAGGCGGGCGCGAGTGCAGCAACGGCGCCGGCGTCCTTCGCGTCGAGCCGATCGCGCAGGGTGGCGATCTGCTCAGATGCGACGGGGAGCGGGCCGGCGGCGAGCGTCGACACGAGGTCGGGGAGCGTGAAGTCGATCGACGCGCCAGTGACATCCGCGGCGGCGATCATGTCGACCGCGACCGCGACGAGTTCCTGCGCGGCGGCGACCGAGTCCAAGCCGATCAGCTCGCAGCCAATCTGCCGGGTCTCACGCGCGGGCGCGAGCTGTGACGCCCGCAGCTTAAGCACCGACCCCGCATAGCTCAGCCGAACCGGCCGAGGGTGGTGGCCCATCCGCGTGGCAGCGATCCGCGCGACCTGTGCAGTGATGTCGGGGCGGATCGCCAGCGTCCGCTGCGACACCGGATCGACGAAGCGTACCGCATCGTGAAGGCCGCCAGCTTTAAGCCGCATCTCCAGCCCATCGGCGAATTCGGCGAGCGGCGGATCGACGCGCTCGTAGCCGTGGAGCCGGGCTGCTTCGAGCACGCGAGCTTCCAGTGCCGCAGCCGAATCGGCGAACGGCGGCAGGCGATCTCGGAAGCCTTCGGGGAGGAGTGCGGTCACTGCGCATGCTCCGCTGTGAGAGCTGCAGAAATAACGTGCCAGACCCCGTCCATCCCGGACGTGATGTCGGCGTTGCTGAACCGTATCACGCGATATCCCTGTCTTTGCAGCCAATCCGTTCGGCTTTCGTCGCGCGCTTGGTCAACATGCGTATCGCCGTCAACCTCGATGATCAGTTTGGCGTCGCGCGCAGCGAAGTCGGCGATGTAGGCGCCGATGACGAACTGGCGGGTGAATTTGGTGTTAGCGATCTGCCGGTCACGGAGGTGGCGCCAGAGTTTCGCCTCTGCCGGGGTAGGCTCGCGCCGCATCCGCTTCGCGCGATCCAAGAGTAGGTCGTCGACCTTCACTGCTCCTGCTCCCTCTCCCCCTTCCGGGGAGAGGGCTGGGGTGAGGGGCGCCGCGAGCGCCGTCCTCTCCAACTGCCCCTCACCCAACCCTCTCCCCGGAGGGGAGAGGGCTAAGTCAGTAACACCGTTAGAAGTTGAGGCCCATTGCGGTCTTCACGCCGGGGAGGGCGCGGACTTTCGTCAACAGGTCGGGGGTCACGGCTTCGTCGACCGACAACAGCAGCACCGCCTCACCGCCCGCCGAACGCCGCCCGAGATGGAACGTCCCGATGTTCACGCCAGCCTCGCCAAGCGCAGTTCCGAGACGACCGATGAACCCCGGCGCATCCTCGTTGACGACGTACAGCATCGGCCCGGCCAGATCGGCTTCAATCTTGATCCCCAGCAGTTCCACCAATCGCGGCGCCGAATCGCCGAACAACGTGCCCGCAACCGACCGCTCGCCGTCCTCGGTCTTCACCGAAACGCGGAGCAGCGTGTGGTAATCCGCCTCGCGCTCGGTACGGACTTCGCGGACTTCCAAGCCACGCTCGCGCGCCAGCACCGGCGCGTTGACCATGTTGACGGTCGCGGTCTGCGTCTGGAGATAGCCCGCGAGCACCGCGCTCGTGATCGGCTTCGCATTGAGCTCAGCCGCCGCGCCCTCGGTATGCACCGAAATGCGGGACACTGCACCGGTGGTCAGCTGGCCGACCAGCGACCCCAGCTTCTCGGCCAGCGCCATGTACGGCTTGAGCTTCGGCGCTTCCTCGGCCGACAGCGACGGCATGTTGAGCGCATTGGTGACGCCGCCCGACATCAGGAAATCGGCCATCTGCTCGGCGACCTGGATCGCGACGTTGACCTGCGCCTCGGTCGTCGACGCGCCGAGATGCGGAGTGCTGATGAAGTTCGGCGTGTTGAACAGCGGCGACGCCTTGGCGGGCTCCTCGACGAACACGTCGAGCGCGGCGCCGCCGACCTGCCCCGAATCGAGCGCCGCCTTCAGCGCGACCTCGTCGATCAGGCCGCCGCGTGCGCAGTTGATGACCCGCACGCCCTTCTTGGTCTTGGCGAGCGCCTCGGCCGAGAGGATGTTGCGCGTCTGGTCGGTCAGCGGCGTGTGCAGCGTGATGAAGTCGGCGCGCGCGAGCAGTTCGTCGAGCGTGACCTTCTCGACGCCGATCTCGATCGCGCGCTCGGGCGTCAGGAAAGGATCGAACGCGACGACCTTCATCTTCAGGCCGCGCGCACGGTCGGCGACGATCGAGCCGATATTGCCCGCGCCGATCAGGCCGAGCGTCTTCGACGTCAGCTCGACGCCCATGAAGCGGTTCTTCTCCCACTTGCCTGCCTGGGTCGAGGCATCGGCCTCGGGAAGCTGGCGGGCGAGCGCGAACATCAGCGCGATCGCGTGCTCGGCGGTGGTGATCGAGTTGCCGAACGGCGTGTTCATGACGACCACGCCCTTTGCCGAGGCGGCGGGGATGTCGACGTTGTCGACGCCGATGCCGGCACGGCCGACGACCTTGAGGTTAGTGGCGTGCTCGAGGATTTCCTTGGTCACCTTGGTCGAGCTGCGGATCGCGAGGCCGTCATACTCGCCGATCATCGCCATCAGTTCTTGCGGAGTCTTGCCGGTGATCTCGTCGACCTCGACGCCGCGCTCGCGGAAGATCTGGGCAGCGCGGGGATCCATTTTGTCGGAAATGAGGACTTTTGGCATGGGATTTCCTTCTTCTCCCTCTCCCCTCCGGGGAGAGGGTCGGGGTGAGGGGTGGTACGGGGAGGTGGCGCTGCTTGGCGGCCCGTCACCCCAGCCCTCTCCCCGGCGGGGAGAGGGAGCGATATTGATTAAGCGGCCTTGGCGCTCGCGTAGGCCCAGTCGAGCCACGGGCCGAGCGCCACGATGTCGGCGGTGTCGACGGTCGCGCCGCACCAGATACGCAGGCCCGGAGGCGCGTCGCGGTAACCCGCCACGTCATACGCCGCGCCGGCCTTTTCGAGCGCCGAGGCCATCGCCTTGATCAGCGCCTCGTCCGCTCCCTCGACCGTGAGGCAAACGCTGGTCTTCGACCGCGTCGTCGGATCGATCGCCAGATGCCCGAGCCAGTCGCGCTCCGCGACGATCTTGTCCAAAGCAGCAGCATTCGCATCCGACCGCTTGATCAAGCCGTCCTCGCCAAGCGACTTCGCCCATTCGAGGCTGAAGATCGCATCCTCGACGGCCAGCATCGACGGCGTGTTGATCGTCTCGCCCTTGAACACGCCCTCGGTGAGCTTGCCCTTCGAGACGAGGCGGAACACCTTCGGCAGCGGCCAAGCCGGCGTGTACGTCTCAAGCCGCTCGACCGCGCGCGGCCCGAGGATCAGCACGCCGTGCGCGCCCTCGCCGCCGAGCACCTTCTGCCACGAGAAGGTGGCTACATCGATCTTCGTCCAGTCGATGTCGTACGCAAACACGCCCGACGTCGCATCGGCGAACGACAGCCCTTCGCGGTCGTCCGGGATCCAGTCCGCGTTCGGCACGCGCACGCCGCTGGTGGTGCCGTTCCAGGTGAACAGCACGTCATTCGACCAGTCGACCGAGTCCAGATCGGGCAGCTGGCCGTAATCGGCGCGCACCACGGTGGGGTCGATCTTGAGCTGCTTCACGGCATCCGTGACCCAGCCTTCGCCAAAGCTTTCCCATGCGAGCGCCGTCACCGGCTTCGCGCCCAGCATCGTCCACATCGCCATCTCATACGCGCCGGTGTCGGAACCGGGGACGATACCGATGCGGTGGGTGTCGGGAAGCTTGAGCAGTTCACGCATCAGGTCGATGCTGTACTGGAGGCGGGTCTTGCCGATCTTCGAGCGATGCGAGCGACCGAGCGATGCGGTGGCGAGCTTGTCCGCGGACCAACCCGGAGGTTTCGCGCAGGGACCGGAGCTGAAAAAGGGACGTGCGGGCTTCGTAGCAGGCAGCGCAGGCGCACCTGTAGCGGGTGCGTAGGTCGTATTCGTCAATGTATCTCTCCTCACAGAGAGCACGCGCGGCGTTGGGACCGCGTGGCCCATCGCCGGCCCTAGCGGCGTTCGCGGGGGTGTCAACTCTTCTCCCTGCCGTTCGCCCTGAGCGAAGTCGAAGGGTCCCGTCCCTGCGGCGACCCGTCCCTGTGGCGAGATGCTTCGACTTCGCTCAGCACGAACGGAGAAAGGGTGACAATCACGGCCAAGGCGAGGATTATACGCCCATGTATCGCGTATTTTGCTCCCTTATCGTTACCCTTCTGCTTGCCGCCTGTGGGCGCGCCGATCGTCCCACTGCCCCGCAACAAACCCGCCCCAACCTCTCCGTCCCGAGCAATCGGGAAACAGCGCAGTGCCTTGCCGATCTCCGCCAACTCCACGTATCGTTCCAGCTCCTGCCCGACCGCGAGACTGGCCCCGGTTGCGGGCTCGCCGGCACCGTCAAACTGGTCGATATCGGTGTGCCGGTCGCCAACCTCACTGCGGTCCGGTGCGGCGCGGCACGCGCGTTCATCGGCTGGACGCGCAACGCGGTGGCACCCGCCGCCTATCAGATGCTCGGCAGCGAACTCGCGCGGATCGACAGCATGGGGAGCTATTCGTGTCGCAACGTCGTCGGTTCGGCGCGCAATGCGAGCCGGCGCTCCGGGCATGCGATCGCCAACGCGATCGATGTCGGCGGGTTCGTGCTGAAGGACGGGCGGCGAATCACCGTGCTCAACGACTGGAACTCGTCCGATCCGCAGGTTCGGCAGTTCCTCCAGACGATCCGCGCGTCGGCGTGCAAGCGGTTCGGGACTGTGCTCAGCCCGGACTACAACGCCGCGCATCGCAACCACCTGCATCTCGAGGACGATCGCGCGGGTTTCTGCCGCTGATGCTCTCCTGCGCACGCGGGAGGCCAGGATTACGAACGCGGTACTCCGCGACCCTGGATTCCTGCGTTCGCAGGAAAACGGCAGTCTAGCCCTGCCCCCGCCTTTCCTCTAGTCGCGCCTGAATGACCGATACACGTATACCGACACGCGTTTTCCCCAACGCCAGCCAGGACGCCGAGACCGCCAAGGACTCCGTCTCCACCCCGCAGACGCAGCACCCGCATTACCGGCTCGCCTTCCAGGACATGGATTTCCTGTTGCGCGAAGACCTGCGCCCGGTGCGGTTCCAGCTCGAATTGCTGAAGACCGAACTCGTCCTAGACGAGGCGAAGATCGGCTCGACGTTCGTGTTCTATGGTTCGGCACGCATTCCCGAGCCGTCGAAGGCCCAGGCATTGCTGGCGCTCGCAACCGACGAGAAGTCGAAGAAGATCGCCGAGCGGCTGGTCGAGAAGTCGAAATATTACGACGTCGCGCGTGAGCTGGCGGCCAAGGTCAGCGTGTTGCCGCGCGACGAGCGTGGCTGGCGGCAGTTCGTGGTGTGCTCGGGTGGCGGTCCGTCGATCATGGAAGCGGCGAACCGCGGCGCGGACGACGTGGGGGCCGAATCGATCGGGCTGAACATCGTCCTGCCGCACGAGCAGGCGCCGAACCCGTACGTCACCCCGTCGCTGTCGGTGCAGTTCCACTATTTCGCGCTGCGGAAGATGCACTTCCTGCTCCACGCCCGCGCGCTCGCCGCGTTTCCGGGTGGGTTCGGGACGTTCGACGAGCTGTTCGAGCTGCTGACGCTGATCCAGACGGGGAAGATCCAGCCGATCCCGGTGCTGCTGTTCGGCCGCGAATTCTGGGAGCGGGTCGTCAATTTCGATGCGCTGGTCGAGGAAGGCGTCGTCAGCGAGAAGGACCTGTCGATCTTCCGCTACGTCGAGACCGCGGACGAAGCCTGGGACGCGGTGCAGTCGTTCTATCGTGAGCGGGCCGAGAAGGAAGCCGCCGAGGGCTGAGGTTCCCGGAGTGTGAAGACACCCCTTCTAACCCCTCTCCCCTCCGGGGAGAGGGTCGGGGTGAGGGGCTGCCAAGCAGTGCAGCGCCTGGTACTGCCCCTCACCCCAGCCCTCTCCCCGGAGGGGAGAAGGAGCAGGAAGAGGTTACTTCTCCGAGCGCGCGCCCTTGCGGGCGGCTTCCGGATCCACCGACGGTGCACCCGACGCAGGCGTGCCGGTGTTGGCGATGTCCGCCGTATCCGCGCCGTTCTCCACCGCAGCCTCGGCCGCGTTGGCGGTTGCGGGCTGGTCCGCGCCGGCGGCCGGCGCAGCGCCCGCGGCGGGTGCCGCCGGCAGCGGCAGGTTCGAGCCCTGCTGGTTGAGGTACAGGATCACGTTCGCACGGTCCTGCGCGTTGCCGAGGCCGGCAAAGGTCATCTTCGTGCCGTTGGCGAACTTGCGCGGGGACGTCAGCCACGCGTTCATCTTGTCGAAGTCCCAGGTGCCGCCGACACCCGCCAGCGCAGCGGAGAAGGCGAAACCGTTCTTGCCCTTGGCGATCGCTTCACCGAGCGTGCCGTAAAGGTTCGGGCCGACACCGTTCGCACCGCCCTGGTTGATGGTGTGGCAGGCCGCGCACTTCTTGAACACTTCGGCGCCCTTGGCGGCGTCGGCGGTCGGCAGCAGCGAGGCGATCGGCACGTCCGCGGCGGCACCGCCAGCGCCTTCCTCGACCACGCCCTCGATCGCGTAGCCCATCTTCTCCGGTCGCTCGCCGTGGAACAACATCCCACCGACGATCGACAGCCCGAGCGCCGCACCACATCCTGCGAGCACCCAGCCGGCGATCGTATTGGTCCGATTGTCCATCTTGCGCATCCGCCCTGTTCTGTTTGGGATAGCCATAGAAAAGGCGGGCGCGCACCGCAAGCCGCGCCTTCACCCGCTCTTGAACATGCGCGCCGGCCCCATTACGCGCCCGGCGGATGGAAAACTTCGCCGCACCCGCCCGCCCGATCGTCGCGCGGATGACCGAAGCTGCCGCCGCAGACCCCGCGCGCGCCGTGGCGTTCCAGGGTGCGCCGGGCGCCAACAGCCATGTCGCGGCGGTCGAGGCGTTCCCGAACGGCCTGCCCCTGCCCTGCTTCGATTTCTCCGACGCGATCGATGCGGTGAAGGACGGACGGGCGGACTGCGCGATCATCCCGATCGAGAATTCGCTGCATGGCCGCGTCGCCGACATCCATTTCCTGCTGCCCGAATCGGGCTTGGTGATCACCGGCGAGCATTTCCTGCCGATCCGCCATGCGCTGATGGGACCCGGTCCACGCGACGGTATCCGCCAGGCAATGAGCCACCCGCAGGCGCTCGGGCAGTGCCGGCATTGGTTGAAGGCGCACGGGATCGAGCCGGTGAGCTATCCCGACACCGCCGGGGCTGCGGCGAAGGTGGCCGAGCTCGCCGATCCTGCGATTGCCGCGCTGGCGCCGCCTGCTGCGGCCGGGCTGTACGGTTTGGAGTTGCTCGCGACCGACATCGCCGATGCGGATCACAACACGACGCGGTTCGTGGTGCTGGCGCGCGGCGGCAAGCCGCCCGCGGCGCAGGAGCCGGTCGGCGGCGAATGGATGACGACGCTGATCTTCGAGGTGAAGAACGTCCCCGCCGCGCTGTACAAAGCGGTCGGCGGGTTCGCCACCAACGGGGTGAACATCACCAAGCTGGAGAGCTATCAGCGCAACGGCAGCTTCTCGGCGACCGAGTTCTACGCGGATGTGGTCGGCAAGCCGGGCGACGCGAACCTCGATCATGCGCTGGAAGAACTGGGGTTCCATTCGAAGTGGCTGCGGGTGTTGGGCACCTACCGCCAAGCGCGGTCGCGGGGGTGACCTTACTTGCTCCCCTCCCTGGAAGGGAGGGGTTGGGGGTGGGTCGGGTTCCGCACATCCCACCGTTGGGGCTAAAGCTGGCCAA
>NZ_JACONT010000053.1 GCF_014358075.1 Sphingomonas albertensis
GGCCCCCCCTGTTCCGGGCGCAGCACTGCTGGGCTGCCCCTCACCCCGACCCTCTCCCCGGAGGGGAGAGGGAGTATGTCGCCCACTATCACGCCGCCCCTCACGCCAACGTCAGCCCACTGGTCCGCAACGGCTCGGCCCCTTGCAGGAAATACCGCCGCGCCAGCGCATCCGACACCGCGCCGAGACGCCGCTCGATATCCCCCAGCGTCTCCGCATCCAATTCCGCCGCCGTCGCGGTCATCACGATCGCCTGCAACCCGGTGGCCTGCGCCTGTTGCGGCTCCGCCATCTCGTCGTCGCTGAGCACTGGCAGTTCCGCCAACCGCGTCGCGATCCGCTCCGCCGAGAACGCCAGCGAACGCGGATTGCCCGGATCGAGCGCCACCAGATCCATCACCGGCACGCGCGCGATCCCGGTCGGATAGCGCTGGCGATAACTGATCTGGCTGTCTGCAAGGTCGAGCAGCACCGATAGGTCATCCGGCGACGCGCCCGGCATCCCGAACAACCGGATCGCGCGCGTCATTGCCATCGCCCGCTCGATCCGCCGCCCGAGATCGTGGAACCGCCACGCCGCCGTCCGCCCCATATGCTCCGCCGACAGCCCCGCGATCGCCGCGTACCGCCGTTGCAGCGACCCCGCCCTCTCGAGCATCCCGCGATGCGTGGGGAAGGGCGCCTCGAGCAGCCGCACCATGTCCGCCGACAACCGGTCGCGCGAGCCCTCCCCGATCTCTCTCGCGTGCCGATTGAGCGTGAGGATCGACTGCCAGCGTTCGTCCTCCATCGCGGTGCGGGCAAGCGCGGTCAGGTCGGCGCGGCGCAGAGATGGCGGGTGCGGCGCGCTGCCCGCCCCGACGATCAGCCCGACCAGCTTGCCGACCGTGGTAGGCGACAGCACGGCACCGCCGTCGACGTCGATCGAATTGCCGAGCATCACGCGGATCGCGCCGAGCAGAGCCTCGCCGCGCTCCAGATAGCGCCCGAGCCAGTAGAAATTGTCCGCCACCCGGCTCGGCAACGTCCCGGGATTGCGCCGCACCTGGAGCGAGTCGGCGGCGGTCAGCAACGACACCGGCGCGACCGGCTCGGCGCCATAGATGCACACGTCGGCGGACCAGATGCCTTCGCCCATGACCGCCGCCCGTGCGTCGGGATGCTCGCCGATCCGCGCGAATCCGCCGGGGAGGACGGTCCATTCGCCGTCGCCGTTACGCGCCGCGAATACGCGCAGGGTGAAGGGGCGGGGGACCAGCTCATCGCCGACCACGACCGGCATGGTCGAAAGCTGGACGAGTTCCTGCCCGACATAATCCTGCGGCCTGTTCGCCATATCGGCGAGCAGACGCGTTCGGTCTTCGCCGGTGATGTCGGCGCCTGCGGTCGGTGCACCGGTCATGCCAAGCGGGCGCGAATGGAATGCCGGACCGATCAGCAAACGATCGAAATTCGCCTCGACCTGAGCGCGCGCGCCATCCTGCCCACACCACCACGTCGCGATGTTGGGGAGCAGCAGGTCTTCCCCGAGCAGCGATTTCGCTAGCTGCGGCAGGAACGCCGAGAACGCCGGCGCCTCCAGCACGGCCGAGCCCGGCGCATTCGACAGCACGACGTTGCCGGCCGCGTACGCGTCGATCAGCCCGGGCACGCCGATCTGGGAATGCGTGTCGAACGCCAGCGGATCGAGCAGCCGCGGGTCGAGCCGCCGCCACAGCGCATCGATCCGCTTGAGCCCGCCGATCGTGCGGACATACACCTTGTCCTCGAGCGCGGCGAGATCGGCACCTTCAACCAGCAACAGCCCGAGATAGCGCGCGAGATGCGCCTGCTCGGGATAGCTCGGGTTGAACCGGCCGGGGGTGAGCAGGCCGATCCGGGGGTCGGTCCGCTTGCACATCGCCGCGATTCCGGCGCGGAACGCGGCGAAGAACGGCGCGTGGCGCTGGACGTTGAGCCGATCCTGCAACCCGCCGAGCGTGCGGCTGACGGCGATGCGGTTCTCCAGCGCGTAGCCGGCGCCGGCGGGTGCGCGGAGGTGATCGGCGAGCACGCGCCACTCGCCGGAGGGGCCGCGGCCGAGATCGATCGCGATGAAATCTAGGTGGCGTCCGCCAGGTGGATCGAGCCCGACCATGGGGCGCAGGAAGAACGGGCTGCCGGTGACGAGCGCGGCGGGGATATGGCCGTCGGCGACCAGTTTGCCCGCGCCGTAGAGGTCGGCGATCACCGTCTCCATCAGCGCAGCGCGCTGGATCACGCCGCGCTCGATGCCGGCCCATTCGCCGGCCTCGATCAGCAGCGGGACGGGCGAGACGGGCCAGGGGCGCTCGTCGGGCTCGTCGGCGATCCGGAAGCCGGTGCCGATGTCGACCGCATGTCGCTGGACGCGTTCGCGGATGTGGCCGAGGTCGTCCGAGGCGACGGTCGCCAGCTCGGCGAACATCGCCGCCCAGGCGGGGTCGGCGCTACCGTCATCGGCTGGGCAGAGCACGTCGGCGCGGGTGCTGCGCGCGCAATAGTCGGCGATCCAGCGCTCGGCATGGATCATCGCGTCGAAAAGGGGCGCGGTGTGCGTCGCCGTGTCCGCCGTGTTCAATGCCTCAAACCCCCGAATACAGGCGGCGGTGTTTCACCTTTCGACGCGGCGGTGCAACATAAATTGTTGCAGAGGCGGATGCGCTTCGCTGTCTTGCCGGCCGTACCGGTCGGACGATTGCAGCCATCCCACCCGTTGCTCGTCATTCACTCCAGCCCATCCGTCATCCCAGCGAACGCTGGGATATTCTGCTTGGCGGACGCGACGCTCGCCCCATGAATATCCCAGCTTTCGCTGGGATGACGGATGGGGAGGGGTAGCTGCTGGGTAGGGCTGGGCTGGGCCGGGCTGGGCTGGGTAAAAGTGAAAGACTCCCCCACGCGCTCAGCCACCCCGGCGAAGGCCGGGGCCCAATTGGGGGACGGCGCTAATGAGGGGCATCGCTCCGTTACCACCACCTTTCCAATTGGGCCCCGGCCTCCGCCGGGGTGGCGGTTGGGGAGGAGTCGAGGCTCACAAATCCGGCAGCACCTGATCCGCCACGCCCCAGCCTTCCAACGCCCGCGACCCAGCTCGCTCGATCAGTTCCGCCCCATCCTTCACACCCCAGCGCGCGGCAGTCTCGATATCCCGCAACTCGGTCCAAGACACCGGTGCCGCCACCGGCGCGCCGGCTCTCGCCCTTGCCGAATACGGCATTACCGCGGTCGCGCCGCGCTGGTTGCGGAGCCAGTCGATGAAGATGCGGCCCTTCCGCTTGGCCTTTGCCATCGTCGCTACGAAGCGCTCCGGTTCCGCGCCCGCCATCGCTCGCGCGAAGCGGTCTGCGAAGTCCTTCACCGCCGGCCATTCCGCCTCGGGGGTCAGCGGCACGACGACGTGAACGCCTTTGCCCCCCGACAGCATCGGGAAGCTGACCAGCCCGAGTTCGGCAAGCTGGTTCTTCAGATGCTCCGCCGCCTTCTTGGTGTCGCCGAAGTCGAGGCCTTTGTCGGGATCGAGATCGAACACGAGGCGGTCGGGCTTTTCCAGCGTAGCGTTCGACGATCCCCAGCCGTGGAACTCGATCGTCCCCATCTGCACGCACGCGACCAGCCCGTCCGCGTCGTCGACATAGAGATAGTCTTCGGTCGAGCCGTCCTTCTCGCGGATCGGCACCTTATGGACCGCGTCGCCGAAGCTGCCGGCATCGTGTTTCTGGAAGAAGCACGCGCGGGATCGGCCTTGGGGGCAGCGCACGAGGCTGATGGGGCGGTTGGCGGCGAACGGCAGCATGATGCCGGACACCGCGACGTAATAGTCTGCGAGGTCGCCCTTGGTGACGTCCGACTTGTCGAAGATCACGCGGTCGCGGCTGCTGACCTTGATGCTGGTTTCCGGTGCGGCACTCTCGGCTACGTCCGGCAGCGGGGCGGGGGTTTCGGCGACGACGTCCTTGGCCGCCTTGTCCTCGCGCAAACCGATGAAGCTCGAATGGCGGAGCACGCCGTCGGGGGTGACCTCGGCGAAGGCGACCTCCGCGACCAGTTTCGGCGTCACCCATTTCGCGCCGCGGACCGCTGCCTTGGGGGCCTCGACCGTCGGCGTCTTGCGGTCGAGCGCGTCCAGTTTGTCGCGGATGTCGTCCATCAACGCCTGGTCAAAGCCGGTGCCGACCTTGCCTGCATAGCGAAACCCTTTGCCCTCGCGGACGCCGAGCAAGAGCGACCTGAAGCCGCGCTTCTTGTCCGAGGGCAGCCAGCCGACGATCACGAATTCCTGGCGGTGCGTGCATTTGACCTTGAGCCACGCCTTGGTCCGCTTGCCCGAATACGGCGCGTCGGCGCGCTTCGAGACGATGCCTTCGAGGCCCTCGCGGCACATCGTCTCGAACAGTTGCTCGCCCGCGCCGATGACGTGGTCGGAATAGCGGAGGCGGTCCTCGTCCTCGGGGATCAGCGGTTGCAGCCGCGCCTTGCGGTCGAGATTGGAAAGGCCGGTCAGGTCTTCGCCGTCGAGTGCGAGCAGGTCGAACGCGAACAGCGTCATGTCGCCGCCGGCGGAGATGGCGTCCTTCAAGGTCGAGAAATCCGGGTGGCCGTCCTTGAACGCGACGATCTCGCCGTCGATCAGCGCGGATTTTACGGGGAGTTGCGTGGCGGCGTCGGCGATCGCGGCGAACTTGTCGGTCCAGTCGAGGCCGGTGCGGGTGAAGACCTTCGCCTTGCCGTTGGCGACGGAGATGAGCGCGCGGTAGCCGTCGTATTTTACCTCGTGGAGCCAGGCGGAGCCGGTCGGAACGGCGTCGACGAGGGTGCAGAGTTGGAGGTCCTGGAACTCGGGCAGCGCGCTTCCCGCTCGCCCCGCCCCCTTCGTCGCCCCAGCGAAAGCTGGGGTCTCCCGCGGCTCCTGCTCCGCGCTTGCCGCTTGAGATCCCAGCTTTCGCTGGGATGACGGGCGGGGTTTGGACGGCTTCTTCCCCTCCTCAATCTCGATCATCGTGCGGCCGGTCGAGACGCTGGTCAGCGCTTCCTCGACGAGCGTGTCGGTGCCGCCCGCCGCCGCATCGTCGATCTTCCTGAGCAGCCAGTTCTCGCGCTTCTCCTTCGCGCGGGGCTTCAGGCGGATCAGCAGCCATTCGCCCTTCATCCGTTCGCCATCGAGGACGAAGTGGAGGTGGCCCTTGTCGAGGTCCTTGGCCGACTTGCCCTTGATCGGCGACCATGTCCCGCGGTCCCACAGCATCACCGTGCCGCCGCCGTATTCGCCCGCGGGGATGGTGCCTTCGAAGGTGGCGTAGCTGAGCGGGTGGTCCTCGGTGCGGACGGCGAGGCGCTTTTCGTTGGGGTCGAGGCTGGGGCCGCGCGTGACCGCCCAGCTTTTCAGGACGCCGTCGATCTCCAGGCGGAAGTCCCAGTGGAGGCGGGTCGCGTCGTGCTTCTGGACCATGAAGCTGTTGCCGTTGCCGGGGGCCAGCGTGCCCGCGGGTTCGGCGGTCTTGGTGAAGTTCCGCTTTGAATTATAGAGCGCGAGGGGATCGTCAACCATCTACTCCCCTCCCGCAAGCGGGAGGGGAGGAGAAGAGGGTTATGCACGTTTCTTTGCCGCGGCGGGCTTGGTTGCAGTGGCCTTCGCAGGCGCCTTCTTGGCCGGCGTCTTCTTCTCCGCAGCCTTGGCCGGCTCCTTCGCCGCCATCGACTTCTTCAACGCCGCCATCAAATCGACCACGTTCGAGCCCGTCTTCGCGCCCGTGTCCTTGTCCTCGATGATCTTCTTCCCGTTCGCCTTGCGCTTGCGTTCGATCAGGTCCTTCAGTGCATCGACATAGCGATCGTGGAACTCCTGCGGGTGGAAGTCGCCACTGCGCTTCCCGATCAGTGCCTCGGCCAGTTCCAGCAGTTCCTCCGACGGCTTATCGTCGGGAATATCCCGGAAATACCCCTGCGCCTTATGCACCTCGTCGGCATAGCGGAGCGTCTCCAGCACCATGCCGCGCCCGCACGGCTTCAGGCTGACGACATATTCGCGCCCGCGCATCGCGAGTTGGCCCAAGCCGACCTTCTTCGTGCGCTTCAACGCCTCGCGCAAAACGATGAACGCTTCCTCGGCGAGATCATCGGCAGGCACCACAAAATACGGCTTCTCGTAATACAGCACGTCGATCTCGCTCGCATCGACGAACTGCGTCAGCTCGAGCGTCTTCTTCGACTCCAGCTTCACCGCGTCGATCTCGTCCTGCTCCAGCAGGACGTATTCGCCCTTCGAGACCTCGTATCCCTTCATGATCTCGTCGGCATCGACCGGGCCGACGCCGGTGACGACCTTGTCGTAATGGATCGGCTGGCCCGATGGCTCGTGGATCTGCTTGAACGACACCGCGGCGCCGGACTTGGTGGCGGAGTAGATCTCGACCGGGATCGAGACGAGGGCCAGCCGGATCTGCCCCTGCCAATACGCGCGCGCTGCCACCTTGCGTGTTCCTTCGTTGCGGAAACGATTCGATTACCTGGGTCAATCATCGGCACGGTAGAGTCGTTCCCAAGTTTCGTTCCGCACCAAATCCCGCTAAGGCGCGCGCATGTCAGACGATCCCTTCACGCTGTTCGATAGCTGGTACGCCGAGGCCAAGCAGTCCGAACCGAACGACCCGAACGCGGTCGCGCTCGCGACGGCGGATGCCGGGGGGCGGCCTTCGGTGCGCATGGTGCTGCTCAAGGGTCACGGGCCCGACGGCTTCGTGATCTACACCAATCGCGAAAGCCGCAAGGCAGGCGAACTGGCCGCCAATCCGCAGGGTGCGCTGCTGTTCCACTGGAAGTCGCTGCGTCGGCAGATCCGGATCGAGGGCCCGGTATCATGGGCGACGGACGAAGAGTCGGACGCCTATTTCGCCTCGCGTGGTCGTGATTCGCAGCTCGGGGCCTGGGCGTCGGAGCAGTCCCGGCCGCTCGAAAGCCGCGAAACGTTCGAGCA
This sequence comes from Sphingomonas albertensis, assembly GCF_014358075.1. Lineage (GTDB taxonomy): Bacteria > Pseudomonadota > Alphaproteobacteria > Sphingomonadales > Sphingomonadaceae > Sphingomonas > Sphingomonas albertensis. The sequence continues at coordinate 6,992 of NZ_JACONT010000053.1, forward strand.
GCGCTTTGCCGAAATGACCGCGAAGTTCGAGGGTCAGGACGTGCCGCGGCCGCCGCATTGGGGCGGCTACCGCGTCACGCCGACGCGGATCGAATTCTGGCAGGACCGCGCGCACCGTCTGCATGAACGCCGGCTGTTTACGCGTCAGGACGGTGCCTGGAGCGAAGGATTGCTGTTCCCATGACGCAGGACGAACGGCGCAGGGTCATACCCCTCGCAACCCGTGCGGCGCTCGCCAGCGTCGCGATGGCGTGTTTCCTGTTGCTGCTGAAGGGCTTTGCGGCATGGTCGACGGGCTCCGTCGCGATGCTCGGCTCGCTCGCCGATACCGCGCTCGATCTGCTCGCGTCGCTAGTGACCTTGTACGGCGTGCGCCTCGCGGCGACGCCCGCGGATCACGATCACCGCTTCGGCCACGGCAAGGCGGAGGCGCTCGCGGCGCTGTTCCAGGTCATGCTGATCACCGCGTCCGCGGTCGGCATCGCGTGGCGCGCGATCCTCGCCTTCGCCGATCCGCAGCCGACCACCGGCGCCGAGTTCGGCATCGGCGTGTCGGTGATCGCGATCGTCGCGACGGTGTTCCTGCTCGCCTATCAGCGCCGCATCATCCGCCAGACCGGCTCGGTCGCGATCCTGGCGGACAACGTCCATTACCAGTCCGACGTGCTGCTCAACGGCTCGGTGATCGTGGCCCTCGTGCTCGACCAGTATGTCGGGTGGAGCGGCGCGGATCCGATCTTCGGCATCGTCATCGCGCTGTGGCTTGCATGGGGCGCGTTCCAGGCATCGTCGAACGCGATCGACCAGTTGATGGACAAGGAATGGCCCGAGGATCTGCGCACGCAGTTCCTCGACGTCGCCGCGCGTCAGCCGGGGATTCGCGGCATCCACGATTTCCGCACGCGGCGCTCGGGGAGCCACGATTTCGCGCAGTTCCACATGGAGGTCGCGCGCGACCTGACGGTGGCCAACGCGCACGACATCGTCGAGGCGGTCGAGCGCAACCTGCGCACCGCGTTCCCCAAGGTCGAGGTGTTGATTCACCTTGATCCCGAGGGGCATGTCGACACCGACAATCCGCTGGTCGAGGCGGACGTGACGCCGCATTGGTTCGGCAAGCGTGTCTAAGGGGCTCCAGACATGAGAATACCGTTCGCGCAGATCGATGCGTTTTCCGACATGCCGTTCGGCGGCAACCAGGCGGCGGTGATGCCGCTGTCGGCGTGGCTCGACGACGCCGTGCTGCTGAACATCGCGCAGGAGAACAACCTGAGCGAGACGGCTTTCATCGTTGCGTCGGACGAGGAGGGCGTGGACTTCGACCTGCGCTGGTTCACGCCCGGCGCGGAGGTTGCGCTGTGCGGCCACGCGACGCTCGCGAGCGGGCATTTCGTGCTGTCGTCGGACACCGCGCTCAACCGGGTACGGTTCCGGACGCGGCAGGCGGGGATGCTGGAGGTCGCGCGGGCGGACAGCGGGTACACGCTGGAACTGCCGGCTTGGGGTCCCAGCCCGAAGGCGATGCCGGAGATCGTCGCGGCGTTGAACGTCGCATTGCCGGTCGAGACGTTGTGGCACGAGAAGGGCTATGCGCTCGTGATCGTCGAGGACGAGGCGGTGGTGCGCAACCTGAAGCCCGACTTTGCCGCGCTGGCGAAGTTCCCGATCGTGGCCATCGTCGCCGCGCGCGGGGAGGCGACCCACATCGTCAGCCGCGTTTTCACGCCCTATTACGCGATTAACGAGGATCCGGTGACGGGCGCGGCGCATGCGGTGATGGTGCCGTATTGGGCGCAGACCCTGGGGGACAGCTTCACCGCTTACCAAGCGAGCGCGCGGGGTGGAAAGCTGACGTGCCGACTCGAGGGCGACCGCGTGGTGCTTGGCGGCGCGTGCGTGACGACGATCGAGGGTACGTTCCTGCTGCCTTGAACGGAAGATCTGCCGGGAATGCTCTCTATCTTCACCCCTCCCTGAAAGGGAGGGGCCGGGGGTGGGTAGGCCGCTTGGCGGGCGCGGCGCTGGTCCGGTGAGCGGG
>NZ_JACONT010000054.1 GCF_014358075.1 Sphingomonas albertensis
CGGCCCGCCTGAGCCCGAACGTCTGAACATGCGGAACCCGACCCACCCCCAACCCCTCCCTTCCAGGGAGGGGAGAAAGCGCGCCACGCAACAACGGAGCGCATTTCCCATCGACTCGTGAAATGCCCACCGGCCCGCGCCCCTTGTTCTCCCGCGAAGGCGGGAGCCCAGGCTGCCCCGCCTTCGCGGGGAAACAAGATGTCTGCCTAGCAGGAGGTGCCGTTGCGCCCCCCACCCCCAATTCATTTCGCACTTGCACAATTCCTACGATCCGGCAGCTTGTGCACATGACAGCGGCCCCTCCGATCATCCGAACCGGCGCGAACGAGGCCAACGCCGTCACGCTGCCCGCCCGGCCGGAAGCGCTCCGCCTCGACCCCGCCGAAACCGCCGTCGTCGTGATCGACATGCAGAACGCCTACGCCTCCCCCGGCGGCTATGTGGACACGGCCGGCTTCGACATCGCAGGCTCGGCTGCCACGATCGCCCAGATCGCCAAGGTCCTCGTCACCGCCCGCGCAGCAAAAATGCCGGTCGTGTTCCTCCAGAACGGCTGGGACCCCGACTATGTCGAGGCCGGCGGCCCCGGCTCGCCCAATTGGCACAAGTCCAACGCGCTCAAGACCATGCGCGCCCGCCCCGAACTTCACGGCCAGTTCCTCGCCCGTGGCGGCTGGGACTACGAGATCGTCGACGCGCTAAAACCCCAACCCGGCGACATCCGCGTCCATAAAACCCGCTACAGCGCGTTCTTTAACTCACAGCTCGACAGCATTTTACGCTCGCGCGGCATCCGCAATATCGTCTTCGTCGGCATCGCCACCAACGTCTGCGTCGAGAGCACGCTGCGCGACGGCTTCCACCTCGAGTATTTCGGCGTGATGCTGGAGGACGCGACACACCATCTCGGCCCGCCCGAGATGCAGTCGGCGACCGTCTACAATATCGAGAAGTTCTTCGGCTGGGTCAGCACGGTCGGCGATTTCTGTGGCTCGTTCGGGCAGTTGCCGAAGTGACCGGCACCCTTCTGTTCCCTCGCGAACGCCTTGTCCCAGGAATCGCGAACGATGACGCCTGCGACCCTGGACCCCCGCCTTCGCGGGGGAATGGTGATGACCTGAAAGGATGACGATGCCGTTCGAAGCCATCAACCCACCCCAGTTCCCGACCCCGATCGCGCCCTATTCCGCCGCCGCGAAAGCCGGCAACACGGTCTACGTCTCGGGCGTACTCGCGCTGGGCGAAGGCGGCACAGTCCTCCACCCCGGCGATGCCGCCGCGCAGACGCGGACCGTTCTCGACACCATCAAGACCACGCTGGAAGCCGCCGGCGCGACACTCGCCGATGTCGCCTTCAACCACATCTTCCTCAAGGACCTCGCCGACTACGCCGCCTTCAACAGCGTGTACGCCGAGTATTTCCCCGGCCCCAAACCCGCGCGCTACTGCATCAAGACAGACCTCGTGAAGCCCGAGTGTTTGGTCGAGATCGCCAGCATAGCCCACCTCGCCTGATGGCAATCGCGGGCGGCATCCACTGGGAAGAGCACGGCCAGCCCGACGGCCCCGCGATCCTCTTGTCGAGCGGCCTCGGCGGTTCGGGCAGCTACTGGCAGCCGAACCTCGCCGCCCTCGGCGCCGGCTACCGGGTCATCACCTACGACCACCGCGGCACCGGCCGCTCCGACCGCCACGTCCCCGGCGACCTGACCGTCGAGGCGATGGCCGCCGACGTCGTCGCGCTGATGGACTCGATCGGGCTCGACCGCTGCACCTTCATCGGCCACGCGCTCGGTGGCCATATCGGCCTCGCGCTCGCCCTGGCCGCGCCCGAACACCTCGACCGCCTCGTCGTCATCAACGGCTGGGCCAAGCTCGACCCGCACACCGCGCGCTGCTTCGACACGCGGCTCGCGTTGCTGAGCGACAGCGGCCCGCGCGCGTATCTCCACGCACAACCGCTGTTCCTCTACCCGCCGCAATGGATTTCCGACCATCATGACCGGCTTCAGGACGAGGAGGAGGACATGCTCGCGCATTTCCCCGGCGCGGAAATGATCCAGCGGCGAGTCGCGGCCGTCCGCAGGTTCAACATCGCCGGCCGGCTCGACGAGATTCGCGTGCCGACGCTGCTGGTCGCGTCCGACGACGACATGCTCGTGCCGCCGTCCGCGTCCGAAAAGCTTGCTGCGGGCATCCCCGGCGCGCAGTTTGCTCGGATGGCGGCGGGCGCGCATGCCTGCAACGTGACGCGTGCGGAGCATTTCAATTTGTGGCTGCTCGACTGGCTCGACGGCGAATAGGAGCGGCATATGCAGGTCGGCGTCTTCGTTCCCATCAACAACAACGGCTGGCTGATCAGCGAGAACGCGCCGCAGTACAAACCAAGCTTCGACCTCAACAAGGCGATCGCGCAGTCCGCAGAGAAGCACGGTCTCGACTTCCTGCTGTCGATGATCAAGCTGCGCGGGTTCGGCGGCAAGACCGAATTCTGGGACTACGGGCTGGAGAGCTTCACGCTGATGGCCGGCCTCGCCGCCGTCACCGAGAAGATCAAGATCTACGCGACCTGCGCGACGCTGCTCGTGCCGCCCGCCTACGCCGCGCGGATGTGCAACACGATCGATTCGATCAGCCACGGGCGGTTCGGCCTCAACCTCATCACCGGCTGGCAGCCGCCCGAATATACGCAGATGGGAATGTGGCCCGGCGACGAACATTTCCGCAATCGCTACAAGATGCTCGACGAATACGCCCACATCCTCCGCGAACTGTGGGAGGAGGGCACGTCCGACTTCAAGGGCGACTATTACCAGATGACCGACTGCCGCGTCTGGCCCAAGCCGACCGGCGACATGAAGATCATCTGCGCCGGCTCCTCTGACGACGGCTTGGCGTTCTCGGCGAAATGGGCCGACTACGCGTTCTGCCTAGGGAAGGGCGTCAACACCCCGACCGCCTTCGCGTTCAACAACGAGCGGCTGGCCGTAGCGACCGCGAAAACCGGCCGCGACGTGCAGATCTTCGTCCTGATCATGATCATCGCCGCCGAAACCGACGACGAGGCGATGGCGAAATGGCAGCACTACAACGCCGGCGTCGACGTCGACGCGATCGCTTGGTTGATCGACCAGGGCACCAAGGACACGCACAACAAGGACACCAACGTCCGCCAACTCGCCGCCCCCGAGGGCGCGGTGAACATCAACATGGGCACATTGGTAGGCTCGTACGAAAGCGTCGCGCGCATGCTCGACGAGATGGCCGCGGTTCCCAACACCGGCGGCGTGTTGCTGACCTTCGACGATTTTCTCGAAGGTGTTGAGGCATTCGGTCAACGAATACAACCACTTATGAAGAGCCGAGAAGGCGTGATGGCCGCCTGAATCTACCGCAAGTTGGCCTAACCCTCCCTAACCTTCTTTTCGCCTCTCCCTCTCCCAGTGGGGCAAGAGGGGCGCACGCAGGGTCATCACAAGGCAGCCACCACCCCGGCGAAGGCCGGGGCCCAGTTGGGAAACAGAGCTAATAGCGGACGGCGCCCCGTTACGACCACCTTTCCAACTGGGCCCCGGCCTTCGCCGGGGGGGGCGCTTCAGGAACTACCCAAAGCCTGTTCCCCCGCGAAGGCGGGGGCCCAGACTGGACTCCCGCCTTCGCGGGAGAACAAACCTTTTGCGAAACGGGGAAGATCAAACCGCCCGAGGCGTCCGCTTCGCCTTCCGAATCCGCGGCTCGGCAATCATGTCCGCCGCCTTCTTGATCTCCTGCCGAAGCTCATCCCGCTTCTCGTGGATCGAAGCGATCACCGGCCCCATCGCCACCCCAAGATCGACCAGCACCGCCTCCGCCAGTTGCAACGAACTCTCCAGCGTCTCCGGCACCGCATCCGTCACGCCAGCCCGGTACAACTCCGCTGCGTGCGCCGTATCCCGTGCACGCGCCACGATCGGCAAATCCGGCGCCAAAGCCCGAACCCGCCGCGCCAGCCGGACCGTCAGCACCGGATCGTCCATCGTCAGGATCAACGCCTTGGCGGTATGCAGCTTCAGCCGATCGACCAGTTCAGCACGCGCCACGTCGCCGAACAGCACCGGATGCCCTTGCGCCCGCGCGGCTTCGACGGAATCGATATCCGCCTCCACGGCAACGTACTTCTGTCCGTGGACTGCCAGCATGTCCGCCACCATCCGGCCCACGCGACCAAAGCCGATCACGACGGTTCCCGGCCCATCATCGTCGATCTCGATATCCCCGGCATCGGCACCCGACCGGCTTTCCAGTTGACGCGAGACGGTTCGACCGAGCTTGGCCAGCAGCGGCGTGATCGTCAGGCCGATCGCAGTGACGGTCTGCCAGAACGACGCGGTGGAGGGCAGGATCAATTGCGCCTGAGCCGCGGTTGCGAGCACGATCAGCGTCGTTTCCGACGGGCTGCCCATCAGCAGCCCCGTCTCCGCCGCAACGCCGCGCCGCGAATTGGCGACGCGCAGGAACAGGAACGTCACGATCGCCTTGGTCGCCACCACGCCCGTCACGGCAAGCAGCAACGACGGCCAGTTCTGCGCGATCAGCCGGAGATCGAGACTCATGCCGACGGTGATCAGGAACACACCTAGCGCGAGCCCCTTGAACGGCGCGGTGATGACCTCGACCTCGCTGTGATATTCGGTCTCGGCGATTAGCAACCCCGCCAGCAGCGCGCCGACGATCGGCGACAGCCCGGCGGCCGTTGTCGCGACGCTCGCGACGATTACCACCAGCAGCGACGCGGCCAGGAACAGCTCAGGACTCTTGGTGCGCGCGGCCTGCCCGAACAGCCGGGGCAGGACCACCCGCCCGCCGATATACATTGCGACGACGGTCAGCCCGCCGCGCAGCGCGACACCGGCGATGTTCGACCAGCCGTCCGCACTCGCTGTCGGCGCCAGCGCACCGAGCACGAAGATAATCGGCACGAGCGCCAGATCCTCGAACAGCAGCATCGCAAACGCCCCGCGGCCGACCGCGCCGGTGGTGCCGACGAGCGGCAAGACCAGCGCCGTCGATGACAGCGCAAGCGCGAACCCGAGCCCGATCGCGCCCGCCCATTCCTGGCCGATGAAGTGCAACGCCACGCCGATGATCAGCGCCGAGCCGATCAGTTCGGCCGCGCCGGTGCCGAACACCAGCCGCTTCATCGACCACAGTCGCTTGAACGAAAGTTCGAGGCCGATCGAGAACAGCAGGAGGATGATCCCGAACTCGGCGAACGGCTCGATCGACTCCGGGTTCGAGATGGTCAGATAATAGAGCCACGGCGCGGAGCCGGTGAGCGAGCCTAGCCCGGCGGGGCCGACCAGCAGGCCGACCAGGATGAAACCGATGACCGGGCTGACGCGGAACCGTGCGAACGCGGGGATGACGAGCCCGGCCGCGCCAAGAATGACGAGCGCGTCGCTGAAACCTTGATTGTCGAGCCGTAATGCCATGCGTGCGACCTTAGGGGACGCATGACGGAATTGTCACCCGTGGTGTCGTGTTGGGGGGGGGCGGTGCGGTGTTTGGGTTTGAAAGGCATCCCCCACCCACTCCGTCATCCTGACGAAAGTCAGGACCCAGGGTTACAGACGCTGACGGTTTTGGCTCTGGGTCCTGACTTTCGTCAGGATGACGAGGGGGTAGGGGCAGTATCCGAGAAAACCCCGCCCCCGTTTTCCGGGAGCGGGGGTGCCAGATCAGGCCCAGTTGGCCATTTCGGCTTCGAGGTTGGACCGCACCTGCTCGAAGAACTGCTCGGTCGTCATCCAGGGCTGGTCGGGGCCGATCAGGATCGCGAGATCCTTGGTCATGTGGCCGTTCTCGACCGTCTGGACGCAGACGCGCTCGAGCGTCTCGGCGAACTTCGTCACGTCGGGCGTATCGTCGAACTTGCCGCGATACTTCAGGCCACCGGTCCACGCGAAAATCGACGCGATCGGGTTGGTCGAGGTCGCCTTGCCCTGCTCGTGCATGCGGAAGTGGCGCGTGACGGTGCCGTGCGCCGCCTCTGCCTCGACCGTCTTGCCGTCCGGGGTCAGCAGGATCGAGGTCATCAGGCCGAGCGACCCGAATCCCTGCGCGACCTGGTCCGACTGAACGTCGCCGTCATAGTTCTTGCAGGCCCAGACGAACTCGCCGTTCCACTTGAGCGCCGATGCGACCATGTCGTCGATCAGGCGATGCTCGTAGACGATGCCGGCTTCCTTGAACTTATCCTTGAACTCGGCCTCGAACACCTCGGCGAACAGATCCTTGAAGCGGCCGTCATAGGCCTTGAGGATCGTGTTCTTGGTCGACAGATACACCGGCCACTTCAGGTTGAGGCCGTAATGCATCGATGCGCGCGCGAAATCGCGGATCGAATCGTCGAGGTTGTACATCGCCATCGCGACGCCCGCCGACGGGAACTGGAACACCTCGCGGTCGATGACCGTGCCGTCGTCGCCTTCGAAAACGAGGCGCAGCTTGCCGGGGCCGGGGACTAGATAGTCGGTCGCGCGGTACTGATCGCCGAATGCGTGACGGCCGACGACGATCGGGTGCGTCCAGCCCGGGATCAGGCGGGGGACGTTCTTGATCACGATCGGCTCGCGGAAGATGGTGCCGCCGAGGATGTTGCGGATTGTGCCGTTCGGCGACTTCCACATTTTCTTCAGGCCGAACTCGGTCACGCGCTGCTCGTCGGGCGTGATCGTCGCGCACTTGACCGCGACGCCGTGCTTCTGCGTAGCGAGCGCGCTGTCGATCGTGACCTGGTCGTCGGTCGCGTCGCGATGCTCGACGCCGAGATCGTAATAATCGAGCTGGATATCGAGATACGGCTTGATCAGGCGCTCGCGGATCCATTCCCAGATGATCCGGGTCATCTCGTCGCCGTCGATCTCCACGATCGGATTCTTAACCTTGATCTTCGCCATATCCGGGTCCTTCGGGGGAGGGGTTTGGGGAGCGTCTAGGGGAGCGCGGCGCGGCGATCAACCGTTGGGCAACCACTGGCCAACCGTTGGTGCGGCAAGGAAAAGCCGGTTCATCGTTGTATCGCACGTCCGGCACGGATAGACCCGCCGGTTATGGCATCGCTCGACAAGCCGCCCGTCACGACCTCCACGGTCAAATGGCGATTTCCCGCAGTCCACCCGGAGGGCCACAAATACGTCGCGATCGCGACCGGCATCACGCTGTTGCTGACGGTTTTCAGCCACGTGCTGTTCTGGCCGATGGTCGGCGTCGTGATCTGGGTCGCGACGTTCTTCCGCGATCCGATCCGCACGACACCGCAGGGAGAGGGGCTGATCGTCGCCCCCGCCGATGGCCTGATCACGATGATCCAGCGCGTTCCCATCCCGCGTGAGCTGGCCGGTGAGAACGGTCTCGGCGACGCGCCGCTGGTCCGCATCTCGATCTTCATGTCGGTGTTCGACGTGCATATCAATCGCACGCCGATCGCCGGGACTATCCGCCAAGTCGTTTATATCTCGGGCAAGTTCCTTAACGCCGACCTGGACAAGGCCAGCGACGAGAACGAGCGCCAGCATTTCGTGGTCGAGGACCGTCATGGCATGCGGGTCGGCTTTACGCAGATCGCCGGCCTGGTGGCACGGCGTATCCTGGGCTTCGTGAAGGCCGGCGACATGGTTGCGGCCGGCCAGCGCATCGGGCTGATCCGGTTCGGCAGCCGCGTCGACGTGTACCTGCCCGATCATGTCGTACCGCAGGTCTGCCTCGGCCAGCGCAGCATTGCAGGCGAGACCGTGCTCGGTCGCGTCGGTGGTGTTCCGGTCGGTGGTGTCGCGCAATGATCGACCGCGACGATATCGATGACGGTTCGACTGACGCACGCAGTCGCGGAAAGTTCGGTCGCACCCGCCGGGCGCCGCGCGGCCTTCCGCTGCGTGCGGTCGCGCCCAATGCCGTAACCGCACTGGCATTGTGCTCAGGCCTTAGCGGCGTGCGATTTGCGATTGGCGGCGAATGGCAAAGCGCCGTCGCGATGATCATGGTCGCCGGCGTGCTCGACGGGCTCGACGGCCGGATCGCGCGCATGCTGCACGGCGAAAGCCGGTTCGGCGCCGAACTGGACTCATTGTCCGACGCGATCTCGTTCGGCGTTGCGCCTGCGTTGATCGTCTATCTGTGGTCGCTGGCCGCGCTGCCGCGTGTAGGCTGGATCTGCTCGCTGATCTTCGCGGTGTTCTGCGCACTGCGTCTGGCGCGCTTCAATGCCAAGATCGACGAGAGCCATCAGCCGCACAAATCGGCCGGCTTCCTGACCGGCGTACCGGCCCCCGCCGGCGCTGGTCTAGCGCTGATGCCGATGTTCTTCTGGTTCTGGACCGACGAACCGAAATTCGCGTCGCCCTATTTCGTCGCACCGTGGGTCGCGTTCGTCGCGCTCCTGATGGTGTCCAGCATCGCGACCTACTCGTGGAGTTCGGTCAAACTCCGCAGCAACATCCGGTTCGAAGCTATCGCGCTCGTCGTGTTGCTCGGCGCCGCGATAGTGAGCGCGCCGTGGCATACGCTCAGCATCATCTGCGTGCTGTACCTGCTCTCGATGCCGTTCAGCATCGCGAGTTACGCCAATATCAGGCGGCAGCGTTCCAGCGGCGGGCGGGCACCGGAGCCGACGTCGAAGCCCAGCGCCTGACCGCGATCCGGCGCTCCGCGACGGCCAAAGTGCGGAGTGGCTGGAACGCGGGCTCTACGTTGCCCATCGCGAGACGAAGGATGCGGTCCCACTGCGGCGCGATCGACGAGACGATCATCGTGCCCGCGACCGCGAATGCACCAGCAAAAACCATGAAGCTCAGAACCAACATCACGTCCGCCTTCCTATGAGTTGCGAACAAATTCTTAATATCCGCAAACACTTGGTCAGAAACATCGTTCCATTCGTCGCATTTCGAATCCCGTCCTACCGGGGTGATTCTGCGCCGAGTCGAACATCTGTTCCCCTCTGAGCCCTTTATGTTCTCATTGCGTTCCATGAGTCAAGCGGGCCTTGTGCGATTGCTTTTCAAATAAAGTCACGCTAAGGGCCGCGCCTCTAACCCCGCATGGGAGGCATCATAGCCCGGTGCGTCACGGTCATTTGGCCACGACGTCATCCGCTTCCCAGAGGCACAACCGGAAGGATATATCCCTATGGCGGCTCCAGTCGTCTCCATGCAGCAGCTCATCGAAACGGGCGCGCATTTCGGCCACCAGACTCATCGGTGGAACCCCAAGATGAAGCCTTACATCTTCGGTGATCGTAACGGCGTCCACATCCTCGACCTCTCGCAGACCGTGCCGCTGTTCGCGCGCGCACTCGAATTCGTCTCGTCGGCGGTTGCCGGTGGTGGCAAGGTCCTGTTCGTCGGCACCAAGCGCCAGGCGCAGGAGCCCGTCGCAGACGCAGCGCGTCGTTCGGGTCAGCACTTCGTCAACCATCGCTGGTTGGGCGGCATGCTCACCAACTGGAAGACCATCTCGGGTTCGATCAAGCGTCTCAAGACGCTCGAGGAAATGCTGTCGGGCGACACTGTCGGCCTGACCAAGAAGGAAGTCCTTCAGCTCACCCGCGAGAAGGACAAGCTCGAGCTTTCGCTCGGCGGCATCCGCGACATGGGCGGCATTCCCGACGTGATGTTCGTGATCGACGCGAACAAGGAAGAGCTGGCGATCAAGGAAGCGAACACGCTGGGTATCCCCGTCGTCGCGATCCTCGATTCGAACGTGTCGCCTGACGGCATCGCCTTCCCGGTTCCCGCGAACGACGACGCAGCCCGCGCCATCCGCCTGTACTGCGAGGCGATCGCGATCGCAGCGACGCGCGGCGGCCAGGAGCAGCAGCGCCGCACCGGTGCCGACATCGGCGCGATGATCGAGCCGCCGAAGGAAGAGGCCATCGCAGAGCCGACCGTCGAAGCAACCGCCGAAACGGCGCAGGTAACCGCGAATGCCGATACCGCTGCAGAATTCGCAGCCGAGGGTGAGCGCCAGATCGACGCATAAGCGTCGTCGCCGAACCGTCATGCGGGCGGGGTAGGGCGAAAGCTCTGCCTCGCCCGCAACCATATTCAGACCAAAAAAGGATTAGAGACATGGCCGATATCACGGCAGCGATGGTCAAGGATCTGCGCGAGAAGAGCGGCGCGGGCATGATGGATTGCAAGAAGGCGCTGAGCGAGAACGCCGGCGACATGGAGCAGGCAATGGATTGGCTGCGCACCAAGGGGCTCGCAGCCGCCGCCAAGAAGTCCAGCCGTACCGCGGCCGAGGGTCTGGTCGGCGTCGCCGTGTCGGGCACCAAGGGCGCAGCGGTCGAAGTGAACTCGGAGACCGATTTCGTCGCGAAGAACGACCAGTTCCAGTCGTTCGTCCGTGACGTCACGCAGATCGCGCTTGCAACCGGTGGCGACATCGAGGCGCTGAAGTCGCAGGCGATGCCATCGGGCAAGACCGTCGAGGAAGTCCTGACGAACAACGTCGCGACGATCGGCGAGAACCAGTCGCTGCGCCGCTCGCGCACGCTGGAAGTCAGCAAGGGTGCGGTCGTTCCGTACATCCACAACGCGGCCGCTCCCGGCCTCGGCAAGATCGGCGTGCTCGTCGCGCTTGAGTCGGAGGCTTCGGACGAGGTTCTCCAGGCGCTCGGCAAGCAGCTTGCGATGCACATCGCAGCCGCGTTCCCCAAGGCGCTCAACGAAGCCGACCTCGACGAGTCCGAGATCGAGCGCGAGCGCGCGATCGCGACCGAGAAGGCCGCCGAGTCGGGCAAGCCTGCGGACATCATCGCCAAGATGGTCGAGGGCGGCATCGCCAAGTACCGCAAGGAGCACGCCCTGGTCAGCCAGCTGTTCGTGATGGACGGCAAGACCAAGATCTCCGACGTCGTTGCCAAGGCCGGCAAGGACGCGGGCGCCGAGATCAAGCTGGTGGACTATGTCCGCTTCCAGCTCGGCGAAGGCATCGAGAAGGAGCAGTCCGACTTCGCAGCCGAGGTTGCTGCTGCTTCGGGCGTGCCCCAGGCGTAAGCTATCCTTTTCCCTCGCCCCTTCGGGGAGAGGGAAGGGGCCCGCTCGGCTCTTGTCGAGTGGGAAGGGTGAGGGGGGTGGCGAGGTCTCGAACCTCACGCCCCCTCATCCGGCCCTGCCGGGCCACCTTCTCCCCGAGGGGAGAAGGATAGGCATCCTCCGTTATGCCGGGCTCGTTCGGGCATCCAGGGGGCTGCAAGTCATCCATCGGTAAACCTTCGAGGCGGTGACATCAGGTCACATCGGCCAGACTGTCCCTGGCCTCAACGCCTCCCCGGCGAAGGCCGGGGTCCAGGTGGAAGACGAAGGTGACGACGGGGCGTCTTCAATTACATCGACCTTGCCAACTGGACCCCGGCCTCCGCCGGGGAGGCGTCGTCGTCGGCGTCGTTGATTCCAGATTGGCCAGCCATGACACTTCCTCCGCACCCTGGGAGAATGACGAGCAGCTAGACCCAGCCCAGCCCGTTTTCCGTCTCATCTCCACCCAGTTTCGATGCACGCGCCGCACAGCGCTTCACATCCCGGGCCTCGCCGCCTAAGGTCCGCGCCGCCCCGCCAATCACAATTCGAGATTTATGACGCCTCCGCGCTACAACCGTATCCTGCTGAAACTGTCGGGCGAAGTCCTGATGGGCACCTCCGGCTTGTCGATCGACACCGAGGTTACCGCGCGCGTCGCGCAGGAGATCGCCGACATCAAAGCCCGAGGCTACGAGATCTGCATCGTCGTCGGTGGCGGCAACATCTTCCGCGGCATGGCCGGCGCAGCACGCGGCATGGACCGCGCGACTGGCGATTACATGGGCATGCTCGCGACCGTCATGAACGCGCTCGCCGTGCAGAACGCGCTGGAGCAGATCGGCGTCGACACGCGCGTCCAGTCGGCGATCCCGATGGCGTCGGTGTGCGAGCCGTTCATTCGCCGCCGCGCCGAGCGTCACCTCGAAAAGGGTCGCGTCGTGATCTTCGCGGCAGGTGTCGGCAGCCCCTATTTCACCACCGATTCGGGCGCCGCGCTGCGTGCTGCCGAGATGAAGTGCGACGCTTTGTTCAAGGGCACCTCGGTCGACGGCGTCTACAACGCCGACCCGAAGACGCACCCCGACGCGGTGCGCTACGAAACGGTGTCGTACAGCCGCGTGCTGTCCGACGACCTCAAGGTCATGGACGCGAGCGCGATCGCGCTGTGCCGCGACAACAATATCCCGATCGTCGTCTTCAACATCCGCGAACCCGGCAATCTCGCCGCGGTGCTGGCGGGTGATGGCGTGTCGACGATCGTCCAGAACGAGCAGGAGCTTTAAGATGGCCGCATATGACAAGACCGACCTCGAGCGCCGCATGGCGGGTGCCGTCGAAGCGCTGAAGAGCGATCTCGCAGGACTGCGGACGGGTCGCGCGTCGACCGCGTTGCTCGATCCGGTGATGGTGACGGTGTACGGATCGTCGATGCCGCTGAACCAGGTCGCGACCGTCTCGGCGCCCGAGCCGCGGATGCTGTCGGTGCAGGTCTGGGACAAGTCGAACGTCGGCCCGACCGACAAGGCGATCCGTTCGGCCGGCCTCGGCCTCAACCCGATCGTCGACGGCCAGACGCTGCGCCTGCCGATCCCGGATCTGACCGAAGAGCGCCGCAAGGAGCTCGCCAAGCTGGCCGGGCAATATGCCGAGAAGGCGCGCATCGCGGTCCGTAACGTGCGTCGCGACGGCATGGATTCGCTCAAGACCGACGAGAAGAAGGGCGTGTTCAGCGAGGACGAGCGCAAGCGTCATGAGACCGAAGTGCAGAAGCTGACCGACGGCATCGTCGCCGAGCTCGACGCGACCGCGACCGCCAAGGAAAAGGAAATCCTGGGCAAGTGAGGGCGTTCGGCGCCGCTTCAACCGGGGCCTCGGCCGGGGCTTCGGCTGGGGCTCCTTCGACCGCGCCGCTGGCTGCCGTCCCGTCGGGCGGAGCAGTCCCGCGCCATGTCGCGATCATCATGGACGGCAATGGTCGCTGGGCGAAGAAGCGGTTCCTGCCGCGCTTCGCCGGGCACAAGGCTGGCGTCGAGGCCGTGCGGAAAGTGACGCGGGCGGCGCGGGCGATGGGGATCGAGGCGCTGACGCTCTACGCGTTCTCGTCGGAGAACTGGCGCCGGCCGGCCGAGGAAGTCAGCGACCTGATGGGGTTGCTCCGCCATTTCATCCGCAGCGACCTCGACGAACTCGCGCGTGAGAACGTCCGGCTACGCGTGATCGGCGACTATCACAGCTTTTCGCCCGATCTGGTGGCGATGGTCGACGACGCGATCGCGCGGACCGCAAGCAACACCGGCCCGATCCTCGCGATCGCGCTCAACTACGGCGCGCATGCCGAACTGGTCGGCGCGGCACGCCGTCTCGCCGAACGCGCCCGTGACGGTACGCTCGATCCTGCCAGCATCGACGTCGGCACGATCGAGGCCGAACTCGACACGCACGATCTGCCGCCGCTCGACCTGATGATCCGCACCTCGGGAGAGCAACGCCTGTCGAATTTTCTGTTGTGGCAGGCGGCTTATGCCGAGCTGCTGTTCGTCGACACGCTATGGCCCGACTTCGATGGGGCAGCGCTTGCTGATGCTGTCGCGGCGTTCGGCCAACGCCAGCGCCGCTACGGTGGTCTGTGAATTTCCTGTTCCCTCGCGAACGCGGGGGCCCAGGAGCCATGGATGCCAGCGTGCGTGACCCTGGAACCCCGCGTTCGCCGGGGAACACTTGTTGGTTTGGAGTGGCCCTTTGACGACCCTGCCAGACCCCGCGAAGGCGCCCGACCAGGCGCTGCGAACGCCGTCCAATCTCAAGCTTCGGATGATCGCCAGCGTCGGCATGATCGTCGTCGCCAGTATCGCGCTGACGCTCGGCGGGATCGCGTTCTGGTTGCTGGGCATCCTTGCGGCGCTGTTCATGATGGCGGAATGGTCGATGCTCCAGGGCGTCGACGCCAAGACCAAGCGGATGACGCAGTTCGCGCTGTCGGTGCCGCTCGCGCTGATGGCGCCGGCGTCGCTGATCCTCGTCGTCCATGATTTCTTCACGCTGGGGCTGCTCGCGGGTGCCGCGTTCTTCGTCGTCATCACGACGCGCAAACCCAAGCTAGCGCTCGGCATCGTCTATTGCGGCCTCCCCGTGCTCGCACTGATGGTCATCCGGCGGCAGGACGAGGGCATCCTCTACACGCTGTGGGCGCTGTCGCTGGTGTGGGCGTGCGATATCGGCGCGTTCTTTACCGGGCGGACGCTGGGCGGGCCCAAGCTCGCGCCGGTGATCAGCCCGAACAAGACATGGTCGGGGCTGATCGGTGGCGTCGTGCTGGCGAGCGCGGTCGCGGCGGTGCTGCACACGCAATACGGCCTGCCGATGCGGATGACGCTGGCAACGCCGGTGCTCGCCGTGCTCGCGCAGATGGGCGATCTTTACGAGAGTTGGTTGAAGAGGGTGGCAGGCGTGAAGGACAGCGGCAACATCCTGCCGGGGCATGGTGGCGTCATGGATCGCCTCGACGGCCTGGTCCCGGTCGCGCCGGTCGCGGCGTTCCTCGTCCTGTTGCCGCACTTCTACGCATGAAGACCGTCACGATTTTGGGGGCGACCGGCTCAGTTGGCACCTCGACGCTCGACCTGATCGAACGTGAACCCGACCGCTTCCGCGTCGTCGCGCTGACCGCTAACTGCGACGTGGCGAAGCTCGCTGCGGCCGCGATCCGGACCAACGCGGAGTTTGCCGTAGTGGCGGACGAGGGGTGCTTGCCCGAACTCCGTGAAGCGCTGGCCGGTACGGGGATCCGCGCGGGCGGTGGCTCTGAGGCTATCGTCGAGGCGGCGTCATCGGGTGCGGACTGGACAATGGGCGCGATCGTCGGCTGTGCCGGCCTGAAGCCGGTGATGGCAGCGATCGAGCAGGGCGGCACCGTCGTGATCGCCAACAAGGAGCCGCTGGTCTCCGCCGGTGACGTCATCCTTGCCGCGGCCCGGCGAACCGGCGCGACGCTGCTGCCTGCTGATTCCGAGCACAACGCGATCTTCCAGTGCTTCGACGCGAGCCGCCCCGAAGGCGTCCGCCGCATCATCCTGACCTGCAGCGGTGGGCCGTTTCGCGACTGGACGACCGAGCAGATGCGCGGCGTGACGCTCGAACAGGCGGTCAAGCATCCCAACTGGTCGATGGGCGCAAAGATCTCGGTCGATTCGGCAACCTGCATGAACAAGGGCCTCGAGCTGATCGAGGCCGCGCGGCTGTTCCCGATCCCGCATGACCGGATCGAGATCGTGATCCACCCGCAATCGGTGGTTCACAGCCTGGTCGATTATGTCGACGGCTCGGTTCTCGCGCAGCTGGGTCCCCCCGACATGCGGACGCCGATCGCGCATACACTCGCCTGGCCGGATCGGATGGCTACGCCGATGGCCCCGCTCGACCTTGTCGCGATCGGCCGACTCGAGTTCGAAGCGCCCGATCCGGTACGCTTCCCGGCGCTGCGACTCGCGCGTGAGGCATTGGACGCAGGCGGGGCGCGGCCGGCGATTCTCAATGCCGCCAACGAGGTCGCGGTCGAGGCCTTCCTCAAGCGCCGCATTTGTTTCCTCGAAATTGCCGCAATCGTCGAACATACGTTATCCTGTTACGACCCGGCCGCGCCGGACAGCGTCGATGCCGTATTGGCGATCGACACCGAGGCGCGGGTATTAGCGGGTGTACGTGTGAAGGATTGCGCGGTTTGATCGAAACACCCGGTATCCTGCTGACGATATTGTCGTTCGTCCTGGTGATCGGACCGCTCGTGTTCGTGCACGAGATGGGCCATTACCTCGCCGGACGCTATTTCGGGATCAAGGCGGATGCTTTCGCGGTCGGCTTCGGTCGCGAGATCGCAGGCTTTACCGACAAGCGCGGGACCCGCTGGAAGTTCGGCTGGCTGCCACTTGGCGGCTATGTGAAGTTCGCAGGCGATATGAACCCGGCCAGCCAGCCCTCGGCCGAATGGTTGTCGCTGCCCGCCGAAGAACGCCAGCGCACCTTCCAGTCGAAGCCGGTATGGCAGCGCGCGATCGTGGTCGCCGCCGGCCCGGTCGTGAATTTCGTCGTCGCGATCCTGATCCTCGCCGGTTTCGCCTTCGCGTATGGCGACATCCGCATGCCGCCTGTCGTCGGTGGCACGGTGCCCGGCAGCGCCGCGGCTGCGGCCGGATTGCAGGTCGGCGACCGGATCACCGCGATCGGCGGACGGTCGGTCGAGACGTTCGACGATCTCGCCCGCTTCGCGCGCATCCGCGCCGGCGAGCGTACGCAGATCGACGCAGTGCGCGGTGGCCAGACGGTATCGCGCGATCTCGTAATCGGCACAGAATTGCAGCGCGATCGCTTCGGCAACGAATACAAGATCGGCCGCCTCGGCATCGCCGGCAGCAAGCCCGTGATCGTCCCTGTCAGCCTGATCGAAGCCCCGGTGATCGCGGTGAAGCGCACCGGTGAGATCGTCTCGATGATGGTCGAGACGCTGAGCCAGGTCATCACCGGGCGCCGCTCGGTCAAGGAACTCGGCGGGCCGCTTAGCATCGCCAAGGTGTCGGGCGAACAGATGTCGCTCGGGCTCGACGCCTATGTGTTCCTGATCGCCCTGGTCTCGATCAATCTGGGGTTCATCAACCTGCTGCCAGTGCCGATGCTGGATGGCGGTCACTTGTTCTTCTATGCGATCGAAGCGGTGCGCAGGCGCCCGGTCGAGCCGCAGGTTCAGGAATGGGCGTTTCGTGGCGGCCTCGCGGCGATCCTCGCGCTGATGCTGCTCGTGACCTTCAACGATCTCGGCAATTTCGGGCTGTGGAAGAATCTGGCCGGCTTGATCGGCTGACCACGATAGGGCAGGGCGGGCGCGCCTTGTATGTGCACGTTTTTAAGGTGGGTTTGGTGACAGCGATCAACGGTTACGATTTCGCGCGCAAGGGCGCCCTGCTGCTTGCAGGAACGATCCTGTCGGGCGTTCCCGCGCTGGCACAGACCGTGCCGGCTGGCTCCGCGACTCCGGGGGCGACTCCTGCGCCAAGCCCTTCGTCGGGCCGGCAGTCGACGACGGCTGCTCCGGTCGTGGGTGTAACGCCCGTCGCCGCGCCGGTATCCGTGCGAACGATAAAGACTCTGCGCGTCGAGGGATCGCAGCGCATCGAGGCCGAGACGGTGCTGTCCTACACCAAGCTGCGCGTCGGCATCCCGTACACCGCGGAGACGCTCGATCAGGCACTGAAGGACCTGCAGGCGAGCGACCTGTTCGCGGATTACTCGATCGCGGGTGTCGAGGACGGCAACATCGTTCTCCGCGTGCGCGAAAACCCGATCATCAACCGCGTGATCATCGAGGGCAACAAGGCGCTGAAAAGCGACAAGATCACGAAAGAGATCAAGCTCGCGCCGCGCCAGATCTTCACGCGCACCGCGGTCCGCCAGGATATCGCGCGGATCATCGAACTATACCGTCGCCAGGGCCGCTTCGGCGCCGTCATCGATCCGAAGATGGTCAATCTCGATCAGAACCGCGTCGACGTCGTCTTCGTCGTGAGCGAGGGGCCGAAATCGAAGGTCCGGCAGATCAACATCCTCGGCAACGAGGTGTTCTCCGACGACCAGATCCGCGGTCAGATGGCGACCAAGCAAGCCCGCCTGTTCCGCCTGCTCTCGTCGGCGACCAGCTACGATCAGGATCGCCTGTCCTACGATCAGCAGAAGCTCCGCCAGTTCTACCTGACGCAGGGCTATGCCGATTTCCGCGTGACGTCCGCAGTTGCCGAGCTGACGCCGGACAAGAAGGACTTCATCATCACGTACGTGGTGGAAGAAGGTAAGCGCTACAAGTTCGGCGACGTCACCGTCGACAGCCAGATTCGCGACTTCGACAACACCAAGCTTGCCGCCTCGCTGCCGCTCAAGAAGGGCGATTGGTACAATGCGAAGCTGGTCGAGGATTCGGTCGACAATCTGAGCCAGACCGCGGGCCTGTTCGGCTATGCGTTCACCGAGGTGAACCCGGAGTTCGCCAAGGATTCCGACACGCTGACGATGGGGATTAATTTCAACATCGCCGAAGCCAAGCGGACCTATGTCGAGCGGATCGAGATCAACGGCAACACGCAGACGCAGGACAAGGTCGTCCGCCGCGAGATTCGTCTGGCCGAGGGCGACGCGTTCAACAGCTTCCAGGTGAAGCGCTCGCAGGATCGCATCAACTCGCTGGGCTATTTCCAGGACAAGATGGAGATCAAGCAGCTGCCGGGCTCGGCGCCGGACCGCGTGATCCTCGAGACCAACCTCGAAGAGAAGTCGACCGGCGAGTTGCAGCTGTCGGCGGGCTATTCCAGCCTTGAACGCTTCATCGTCCAGGCGAACATCACGCAGCGCAACTTTCGCGGCAAGGGCCAGGAACTGCGCGCGGGCGTCAATTATTCGAGCTATTCGAAGTCGATCGAGCTGGGCTTCACCGAGCCATACCTGTTCGACAAGAACATCGCGCTCGGTGGTGATATCTTCCGGCGCGATTATAATTCGTTTAACTTCGTCGGCAATGATCGACAGACCAACTATTCGCAGGTCTCAACTGGTTTCCAGCTTCGTACCGGCGTGCCGCTCACCGAGTTCTGGTCGCTATCGGCGCGCTATGGCCTGTCCTATGACGAGGTCGGTCTCGACAACCAGTTCCTGAACGCCGATGGCTCGTGCAACGTGCTCGTGGCAGGACGCTATCTGTGCGACGCGATCGGCAATCGCTGGACGTCCTCGGTCGGCTATTCGCTCAGCCGCGACAATCTCAACAGTCGCTTGCGGCCGACGGCCGGTTCGCGCTTCTCGTTCAGCCAGGACTTTGCCGGCCTCGGCGGCGACGTGAAGTACATCCGGACTCGTTTCGAAGGGTCCAAGTACCAGAACCTCGGCAGCGGGTTCATCGGCTCGATCATCGCCGAAGGCGGCTATATTCATCCGCTCGAGAAGGCGCGCAGGGCAGGCTCGGACGCCGTCCGGATTACCGATCGCTTCTATCTGGGTGAACCGCAGTTCCGCGGCTTCGACATCCGCGGCGTCGGGCCGCGCATTCTGCGCGCAGCCTATAGCAATGGAACACCGACCCAGGTTCTCGCGACCGACCGCAATTCGATCCAGGACGATGCGCTTGGTGGGCGTGCCTATTACCTGGCGCGTGCGGAAATCGAGATCCCGTTGGGCTCCGGCGCCCGCGAGCTCGGCTTGCGGCCGTCGATCTACGCGCAGGTCGGCAGCCTGTTCGGTATCACCAGGCCGCTGCCGTCGGCGACGTTCCCGACTTTGATCGATCCGACCACGGGCAAGGAATATGTCGGATCGACCTTCACGCCATCGGTCAATTCCGCGGGTGCGGCGCTCTATACATACACGACGACCGACACGACCGGTGCGCCGGTCACGGCCAACACGACCTGCGCGGCCGGTTCTCCGGATGCGGCGGGCGCGTGTATCGGCACAGCTGCCAATCCGCGTGCCTTGACCGAACAGACGCCTTTCGTCGAAAGCTTCCTCGGCAACTCGGCCAAGCCCCGTCTGTCGGTGGGTATCGGCGTCAACTGGAACTCGCCGTTCGGCCCGCTCCGCATCGACCTCGCCAAAGCCTTGCTCACCCAGAAGGGTGACGACCCCAAGCTCATTACTTTCAACGTAGGGACACAGTTCTGATGACGACGTTCAAGACGCTTCTCCTCGCCGCAGCGCTCGTCGCGCCGGCTGCAATGACCGCGACCGCTGCCGACGCACAGGTTTCGGGCATCGCCGTCGCCGACGCGCAGGGCGCGATCGCCAACTCGAAGGCCTGGAACGCCGCGCGCGCCCAGATCGAGACAACCTACAAGGCGCAGCTCGACCAGGCCGAGACTCGTCGTCAGGCCGTGGCTCGCGAGCTCCAGCCGCTGGTCACCGCGTTCCAGACCGCACAGCGTGCACCCGGCGCGACCGAAGCCACGTTGCGTCCGCAGGCTCAGGCGATCCAGGCGCGTGAAAACGCGGCCAACCAGGAACTCGCTCGTCTGACGCAGCCCGCTCAGCGCGCGCAGCAATATGCGATCGAGCAGATCCAGGCGAAGCTGAGCGACGCCGTGACCGCTGCCGTTCGCGCGAAGAACGTCAGCCTGTTGTTGCGTCCGGAGGCCGCGCTGTTCGCACAGCCGACCGCCGATATCACGGCCGCGATCACCACCGAGCTCGATCGTCTGGTGCCGTCGGTCAGCACCGCCGTGCCGGCGAACTGGCAGCCGAACCAGGGCGGCCAGCAGCAGCAGGGCGCCGCACCCGCCGCAGCCGCGCGTGCACCTGCCGCGACGCGCACCCCGCAGGGTCGCTAAGCCACACCGATGACCGAGACCGTGAACGATACTGTGGAAAAAGGCATGGGCCCGCTCGATATCGGGCGCGTCATGGCCGCGTTGCCGCATCGCTACCCGATGCTGCTGGTCGATCGTGTCGAGGATCTGATCCTCGACACGTCGATCACCGCGATCAAGGCGGTGTCGATGAACGAGCAGTTCTTCCAGGGGCATTTCCCTGGGCGCCCGATCATGCCGGGCGTGCTGATCGTCGAGGCGATGGCACAGGCGGCTGGGATTCTCGCGGTCGAGTCGCTGGGTCTCGCCGGCTCGGGCAAGCTCGTCTATTTCATGGCGATAGACGGGGCGAAGTTCCGCAAGCCGGTCGAGCCGGGCGTTTTGCTTAAACTGGAAGTCACGTTCGTCCAGAAGCGTAGCGCGGTTTGCAAGTTTGCCGGCCGCGCCCTCGTCGACGGGCAATTGGTGGCCGAGGCGAACTTCACGGCGATGATCGCCGACCCGCCCAAGGCCTGAATCGCGTCGAAGCACGCATTCTTGTAAAATCGGGCGCGTCCGTGTACGGGCGCGCCTTCCTTTCAGGCTGGTCGGAACCAGCCACCTACCGGAGAATTCCCATGAAGGCCGACACGCACCCCGATTATCACATGATCACCGTTCAGATGACGGATGGCAGCAAGTACCAGACTCGCACCACCTGGGGTAAGGAAGGCGATGTGATGACGCTCGAGATCGATCCGCTCGCGCATCCGGCATGGACCGGTGGCCGCGGCACGATGCTCGACACCGGTGGCCAGGTCGCGCGCTTCAACAAGCGTTTCGGTGGTGGCATCACGCTCCGCAAGTAATACGAGTTAACCCCCGGAACGGGTTCGATTTAATTCGTTCCGGGGGTATTCCTTAACGCGACTTTAAGTGCCGGCGACCAAGCTGCTCCTCGCAAGGACGAGGGCCTTATGTTCGCCGCCGAATTCGAACCCGCAGAACGCACCAGCCGGCGCCGCGCGCCGCGCGCACCGATCTCGCTCGACGCCGGCATCGGCAAGACGGGCCGGGCCCTGTGCAGGGTTATCGATATTTCCGTACACGGCGTACGGCTCCAAACCTATTCGGCGCTCAGGCGCGGTACCAGCATCTGGCTCAACCTGCCGGAGATCGGCCAGGTCGTCGCCGATGTGATGTGGGCCGACGATTTCACCGCCGGTTGCCAATTTCACACCCCTCTGCCCATCGAAGCGTTCGAAGCGCTCGTCGCCAAGGATACCGGCAGTTGACCGATCGCGTCGTGGCGGGCTGCGATGCGGAGCCTCCCGTATCCATTTGCAATGATCTCGGATCTCGGCCTGCGATGCGTCTTGCACGCGGCACGGTGACCAGCGCGCTTGTGCCGACGGGGCAGGGAGGGCGCTGTGAGGGTGCGAGCCCCGAAAACCCGAAAAACTGACCTGAAACTGTAAAAAAGCATTTGACGGGTTTGGGAGGTGGCCCTAGAGGGGTGTCACCGCAGCGGACGGCCACACGGTCTGGTTGCTGAGGTCGCAAAAAACCAGATGCTG
>NZ_JACONT010000055.1 GCF_014358075.1 Sphingomonas albertensis
TGTGGTGGGGTGGTGCGCCCCACCACAAGCGCCACACCCCGGTACTGCCCCTCACCCCGACCCTCTCCCCGAAGGGGAGAGGGAGAAGGTCCCAGACATGCTGCATTTCGAACTCGTCACGCCAGAAAAGCTCGTCCGCTCGGAGGAGGTCTACATGGTCGTCGTCCCCGGCACCGAAGGCGATTTCGGCGTCCTCGAAGGCCACGCGCCCTTCATGTCGACGGTCCGCGATGGCGGCGTGCAGGTATACCGCACGCAGAACGGCACCCCCGAGATCATCGCGATCAAGGGCGGTTTCGCCGAGGTCAACGCCAAGGGACTGACGGTGCTTGCCGAGCACGCCGGCGAGTAACCTCTGCAATTGAGCTAAGACTGTTTCCCCGCGAAGGCGGGGACCCAGACTGGGCACCCGCCTTCGCGGGTGAACAAACTCCCTTCTCACTCTTCTGCTTCCACCCCGGCGCAGGCCGGGGCCCAATTGGAAAGGTAGAAGTAACGAAGCGCGGCGTCGATCACCTGCGTCCCCCAATTGGGCCCCGGCCTCCGCCGGGGTGGTGGCCTACCCGGTGTGGGAGCCCCCAGCGCTACAGGAAGTTATACGGGTCGACGTCCACCGTCACGCGAACCTTAGACGGCCAGTCCAGCTTCCCCAACCATTCCCGGATGACATCCTGCACATCCAGCGCCCGCCGCGCATGGACGAGCAGCCGATACCGGTGCCGCCCCCGCAACATCGCCAAAGGCGCCGGCGCCGGGCCGTAGACGTGCATTCCCTCGACCTCAGGGGCGCTGCGGCCGACCAGCTTCGCCGTGTCGTGCGCGCAACCTTGGTCCTCGGAGGACACCACGATCGCCGCGTAGCGCCCGAAAGGTGGCGCCCCCGCATCCTTCCGCGCATCCGTCTCCGCGGCATAGAATGCATCCGCATCGCCGGTGATCAGCGCCTGCATGACCTGCGCGCCGGGGCTGTGGGTCTGGATGAATACGTGGCCAGGTTTCTCGCCACGCCCAGCGCGGCCCGACACTTGGCGGATCTGCTGGAACGTGCGTTCCGCCGCTCTGAGGTCGCCGCCATCTAGACCTAGGTCCGCGTCGACCACGCCGACCAGCGTCAGGTTGGGGAAGTGATATCCTTTCGTCACGAGCTGCGTGCCGACGACGATGTCGATATCGCCTGCCTCCATCCGCCCGACGAACTCAGCCGCCTTGGCTGGCGACCAGATCGTGTCCGAGGTCACCACGGCGGTCTTCGCCTCGGGGAACAGCGCCGTCACCTCGTCAGCGATTCGCTCGACCCCCGGCCCGCAGGCGACCAGTGTATCCTCGCCCTTGCACTCTGGACACACGCGCGGCGTCGGTTCGATGTGGCCGCAATGATGGCAGGCGAGCCTGCGCGTAAGCCGATGCTCGACCATCCACGCGGTACAGTTTGGGCATTGAAACCGATGCCCGCACGTCCGGCACAGCGTCAGCGGCGCATAGCCGCGCCGGTTGAGGAACAGCAACGACTGCTCGCGCCGCTCCAGTGTCTCCTGCATCGCCTTGACGAGACGCGGTGCCAGCCAACGACCACGCTCGGGCGGTTCCTTGATCAGGTCGATCGGCTCGATCGTCGGCATCTCCGCCACCCCGAACCGGCCGGGCAGCTTCAGTTCCGCATATCGCCCGGTCGCGACCTGTTGTCGCGTCTCGATCGCCGGCGTGGCAGACGCAAGGATGACCGGGCACCCCTCGAACTTGCCGCGCATCACAGCCACGTCGCGCGCATGATAATGCACGCCCTCTTCCTGCTTGAAGCTGGTCTCGTGCGCCTCGTCGACGACGATCAGGCCGAGGTCGCGGTACGGCAGGAACAACGCAGACCGCGCGCCTACCGTCACCAATGCCTCGCCACTCGCGATCGCCCGCCAGGCCCTGCGCCGCTGCGTCGACCGCAGCCCCGAATGCCACGCGATCGGCTCGCACCCGAACCGGTCATGGAAGCGCTTGAGGAAAGGCTCAGTCAGCGCGATCTCGGGGAGCAGCACCAAGGTCTGGCGCCCGTCGCGGATCGCCTGCGCCACCGCTTCGAAATACACTTCCGTCTTGCCCGATCCCGTGACCCCGTCGAGCAACGTCGGGTGGAACGCGTGCTCGGCCACCCCCGCAACCAGGGCATCCGCCGCCGCCCGCTGGTCCTCGGACAAGGTCGGCTC
The DNA here is from genome assembly GCF_014358075.1 of Sphingomonas albertensis. Classification (GTDB taxonomy): domain Bacteria; phylum Pseudomonadota; class Alphaproteobacteria; order Sphingomonadales; family Sphingomonadaceae; genus Sphingomonas; species Sphingomonas albertensis. Next base: position 2,196 of record NZ_JACONT010000055.1, read on the forward strand.
GTGATGCGAGGGATCGGGGACAGGGTAGGGGCTGTCCAGACTGACCTCGACTGCCTCGATCGCACCGACCTTCACTAGTCCGCGGATCACCGCATCGCTGACGTCGGCGGTCGTCGCCAACTCGCGGATCAGGCCCTGGCGATCACCGATCCGCTCCAGCGCCTGCTCACGCTGCGGCGTCAGGCGGGGCGGCACGACACCGGTCGCGCGGTACTCGACAGCGGTCCGCGCGCCCTCCAGCGCCGAGGTCGAGGCGAGCGTCATCCGCAACACCGACGCCGGTGACGCGAGGTAATAATCCGCGGTCCACTCGACCAGCCGGCGTAGCGGTGCCCCCAGTGGCGGTACGTCGGCGACCGCGAGCAGGTTGCGCAACCGGTTGTCGCCGACCTCCGCATCGGACGGCATCCGCTCCGGCTCCCACACCACGCCGAGCAACTGCCTTGGCCCCAGCGGCGCGACAACGATCGAGCCCGGCCCGACCTCCATGCCGGCGGGCACGCGGTAGTCGAGCGGCCCGAGGGCGGCGTTGAGGATCAGGACACGGGCGCGGGACGACATCTTGTCCGTATATGGGGATAGAACGACTCCGCGTGAACCGCCTTACGCGGCGTCGCGCCGGTCGGACCGCCGACGTTCGCCGACGCGCCCGCGCTTCTCCTTGTAGAGGACGGTATCGGCGCGGTGGACGAAGTCGCGGACGGTGAGGCAATCGGGCTCCAACGCGGCGATCCCGACCGTCCCGGCGCTGACCATCGCCAGTCCGTTGAGCGCGATCGGGAAACGCAGCGCTTCCTGCAACCGCGCGCAGACCTGGCTCGGCACCGCGGTCAGCGCGGGATGCTCGACCAGCACCGCGAATTCGTCGCCGCCCAGCCTCGCCACGAAGCTGCCCTTGAGCCAGGGTTCGCGCAAGACCCGGCCGACGCCGCGCAGCACGTCGTCGCCCGCGGTGTGGCCGAGCGTGTCGTTGATCGCCTTGAACCCGTCGAGATCGAGCAGCGCGAGCAGCAGCGGCGTCGCATTGGCCCGCGACCGGGCCATTGCCGCGTCGAGCGCGCGGTCGAACGCCGCGCGATTGGCGATTCCGGTGAGCGAATCGGTGTCGGCGGAGCGGCGCAGCGTGGTTTCGAGCGCGTGGCGTTCGGTCACGTCCTGGAACACCCCGACCAGCGCGACCGGGGTGTCGTCGATGCACTCGCGTTCGCCGAGGACGCGGACCCGGCGCGGCTCGCCCTGGACGGTGGTGAAGTCGATTTCGAGGTCGAAGGGCGCGCCGCTCTCGATCGTGCGGTCGAGTGCGACGGCCAGCGCGTCGCGGGCGTGCGCCGGATAGAATTCCATTGCGCCCGACATGTCGGGCAGGTCGCCGATCGGCAGGCCGTAGATGTGATAGACGCCGTCGGACCATTCGAGGTGATTGTCCTCAAGCGAGACGCGCCACGATCCGATCGCCGCCATCCGCTCGGCCTGGCGGAAGATCCGGTCCTGCCGGACGAGCGCTGCGGCCTGCCGGTCGGCGGTGGTGGCGATCGCGATCGCGCGGTTGGCGGCAGACCTTGCGGCGATCGTCGTCTCGGCCAATGTCGCGAGATGGGTCAGGGCACGGCGGCCTGCGTCGTTAAGGCTGCGTGGCACCGTATCGATGACGCATATCGTGCCGATAGCATGACGCTCACCCGAAGCATCCACCGCGCGGATCGCCGCACCCGCATAAAATCGGGCGCCTCGTTCCGCCATGACCAGCGGGTTTTGTGCGAACCGCGGATCGGCATCGAGGTCTTCGATGACGAGCGGGTCCTCGTTTTGGATCGTATAGGCGCACATCCCGATATCGCGGCTGATCTCCCCGCGTTCGCCGCCCGCCGCGGCCTTGATCCAGAGCCGATCGCTATCGACGAGGGTCATCAAGGCGGTCGGGCACCTCAGCATCTCTGCCGCCAACGCCACCAGCGCATCGAATTCGCGCTCCGGCTCGCTGTCGAGCAGTGCCAGCGCATGGAGCGCCGCCACGCGTCGGGTTTCATCGGCAAACATATCAGAGATCAAGTCAGCGGGGGACATGGCGTTCAATACCGCAAGGGGAGTTAATTTTGTTTGTCGATGGAACGCGTTACTGTCCGTTTATGGAGTGTAACGAAGACCTGCCGCCGTCGATGCTTTGGGCCGACCATCTCGCGCGCGACCGTCGGCGATCGGTGCACACGGTACGCGCCTACCGCGCGGCGGCCGAGCGGCTGACCGCATTCCTGATCGGCCATTGGGGCGAGGCGATCGACCGCGCGGCGCTGGCGCGAGTGACGGCGACGGACCTGCGGGCGTATCTGGCGCAGCGTCGCGAGTCGGGGCTCGGCAACGCCTCGGCCGCGCGCGAATTGTCGGCGGTGCGCGGGTTTCTCGCCTGGGCGAACGAAGCCGCCGAGCAACCGCGGATGCGGGGACCGCGCGTCAAGACCGGCGTGCCACGGCCGATCTCGCCGGCCGAGGCAGTCGCGCTGGCGGAGGAGGTGGCCGACGATGCGGCCGAACCCTGGATCGGCGCGCGCGACTGGGCGGTGCTGATGCTGTTGTACGGCGCAGGCCTGCGGATCGGCGAGGCGCTGACGTTGCGGGGCGATATCCTGCCGCTCGGCGAGGCGATCCGGGTGACGGGCAAGCGCGCCAAGACCCGCGTAGTACCGCTGTTGCCGCAGGTCCGTACGGCGATCGAGGCTTATGTCGCGCAGACGCCTTGGCCGATCGCGCGCGACGAACCGCTGTTTCGGGGCGCGAAGGGCGGGGCGTTGTCGCCGGTGATGATCCGGCGCGGGGTGCAGGCCGCGCGTGCCCGTCTCGGGCTCGGCGACCGGACCACGCCGCATGCACTGCGCCACAGTTTCGCGACGCATCTGCTGGGGCGGGGGGCGGATCTGCGTGCGCTACAGGAACTGCTGGGCCATGCCAGTCTCAGTTCGACGCAGGTCTATACGCAGGTCGACGCCGCGCATCTGATGGACGTGTACCGCAACGCGCATCCGCGGGCCTGAGATATTCAGGCCGAGCCCTTAGGCTTCCAGGTGACGACGCGCCAGACATAGCCGATGATGATGACGACGAACGTCGCGACGGCCACCGGCCCGACATAGCGGTCGAGCTCCTCGAAATGCGATCCGAGCAGGATTCCGGCATAGGTGAGCACGGTGTTCCAGATCGCGCTGCCCGCCGCGGTCCATATCACGAACTGCCAGATCGGCATGCGCGTCATCCCCGCGGGCAGCGAGATGACGGTGCGGAAGGTCGGCATGAACCGGAACACGAAGATCACCCAACCGCCGCGCTTCATGAAGAAGCGGTGGATCTTCTCGACATCCGACCATTCCATCGTCAGCCAGCGACCGTTGCGCTCGATGAACGGGCGGAAGCGTTCGTAGCCGATGTTGCGGCCGATATAATACCAGAAGTAGTTGCCGACGACCGAGCCTGCCGTGCCCCATGCGATCAGCGGCACGACGCTCATGTTACCCCGCGCGACCGCCATGCCGCCAAGCCCCATGATCACTTCGGATGGCACGGGCGGCACGATATTCTCGAGCGCCATCAACAGGAAGATACCGAAATATCCGCCCCAGGCGATGAGATCGAGGATGAATTCGGTCATGGGTATGAGATACTGCCGGGACGCCGGATGGGTTCCGCGAGGCGGCTATTCCGCGATCAACTGAACAGGTGCCCACCACCCCGGCCTCCCGCCGGGGTAGTGTTTTTGGAAAAGGCTACCGCGCGGCGACCTTCGCCTCGATCGCATCCCAGATCATGCCTGCGACATCGGTCCCATCGAACTTCTCGATCGCGACGATCCCGGTTGGCGACGTCACGTTGATCTCGGTCAGCCACGTGCCGCCAATCACGTCGATACCGACGAACAGCAACCCGCGTTTCTTCAGTTCCGGCCCGAGCACCGCGCAGATCTCGCGCTCCTTGTCGGTCAGTTCCGACTTTTCCGCCGAGCCGCCGACCGCGAGGTTCGAGCGGATCTCGCCTTCGCCCGGCAGACGGTTGATCGCGCCCGCTACCTCGCCATCGATGAGCACGATCCGCTTGTCGCCCTTCGCCACGTCGGGGAGGAACGCCTGGACCATGTGCGGCTCGCGCCACGTCATGTTGAAGACCTCCATCAGCGCCGACAGGTTCGCGCCGTCCGACTCGACCTTGAAGATCGCCTTGCCGCCATTGCCGTGCAGCGGCTTGATGACGATCGCGCCGTGCTCGGCGAGGAACTTCCGGGCTTCGTCGAGCGACCGCGTGACGAGCGTCGGCGGCATGAACTGCGGGTAATCGAGCACGAACACCTTTTCGGGCGCGTTCCGGACCTGCGCAGGATCGTTCACGACGAGCGTCTTGTCGGCGATCCGCTCGAGCAGATGCGTCGCGGTGATGTAGCCGAGATCGAACGGGGGATCCTGCCGCATGAGCACGACATCGGCCTCGTCGCCGAGATCGAGATTCACCGGCTTGCCGACGCTGAAGTGATCGCCGACGACGCGCTGCACGGTGACCGGATGCGCCTTCGCCCAGACGCGGCCGTCGCGGTAGTTCAGGTCCTCGGCCGAGTAATGGAAGAGCCTATGGCCACGATCCTGCGCGGACAACATCAGCGCGAACGTCGAGTCGCCGGCGATGTTGATGCTGTCGAGCGGGTCCATCTGGACGGCGACGGTGAGGCTCATGCGTCTTCCTTCTATGCGGTGGAGCGCATGTAGGCGCGGGGGGACGCGAAGTCATCGGGTGACGTGGCACGCGTAACCCCGTCATCCTGACGAAAGTCAGGATCCAGGATAATCGAGGGCATCGCTTCGTGGCTCTGGATCCTGACTTTCGTCAGGATGACGGAAGCTTTGCGAGGTTTCGCCACGAACGGTCGAGGCATCACCCGATCCAGGCATTCTCGATATGCCGCGGCCGGGTGCCGGGGGCGAGGAGGATGACGTCGACGCGGATGTCGTCGCCCGGCCCGGCATAGCGCGGCATCAGATATTCCGCCGCTGCCGCGACGCGGGCGAGGCGGCGCTCGTCGATCGCGAAGTCGAGTTCGGCGGCGGTCGCGCGGGTCTTTACCTCGACGAAGGCGATCAGGTTGCCTTTCCGCGCGACGAGATCGACCTCGCCGGCGGGAGTCCGCACACGGCGATCGAGGATGCTCCAGCCCTTCAGCCTTAGCCACCACCCCGCCAAGCGCTCGCCGCGACGGCCGGCGATCTCGGCGGAGCGGCGGTCACGCATGCCTGCTCCCATCCCTGAAAGGGAGGGGTTGGGGGTGGGTTGGTTTGTTGGCTGGTGCTGCGGATACCAAGCGGCCGACCCACCCCCGGCCCCTCCCTTTCAGGGAGGGGGGAAGAAGAGGCGCCCTTTCTTTCAGGGAGGGGGGAAGAAAGGGCGCCCTTCCTTCCGGGGAGGGGGGAGGAAGGGGCGTCATCCCTTCTCCGCTTTCAGTTCCAGCGCCCGCGCGTAGAGGGTCTTGCGGTCGAGGCCGAGCTTCTTCGCGACTTCGCTTGCGGCTTGGCCAGTCGACAGGCGAGTGAGCGCTTCGGTCAACGCCGTATCGCCATCCTCCGCACTGGCCGGCGGAGCCTCGCCCGGCGGCGCGACGACGATCACGATCTCCCCACGCGGCGGCGAGTCCGCATAGCGTTCGGTGAGCGTCGAGAGCGTCCCCGTCACCGCTTCCTCGAACTTCTTGCTGATCTCGCGCGTCACCGCCGCCTCGCGGTCACCGAGCCCTTCCGCCAACGCGGCGAGGCATGCCCCCAGGCGCGGCCCCGATTCATACATCACGAGCGTCGCGCGGATCGTCGCGATCTCGGCGATCGCCTCTGCGCGCGCGTGCATCTTCGACGGGAGGAAGCCGACGAACAGGAACCGGTCGGTCGGCAGCCCCGCCAGCGTCAGCGCCGCCACCGCAGCGCACGGTCCGGGGATCGTCACCACCAGATGCCCCGCCGCGCGCGCGTCGCGCACCAGCTTGAACCCCGGATCCGAAATCAGCGGCGTCCCCGCATCCGACACCAGCGCAACCGCCTGCGTCGCCATCCGCGCGATCAGCGCCGGCCGGACCCCTTCCGCGCTGTGATCGTGATACGGTACCATCGGCGTCTTCGTGCCGATGTGGCGGAGCAGCCCTGCAGTCACGCGGCTGTCCTCGACCGCGATCACGTCGGCGCGGCGGAGGATGTCGGCGGCGCGCGGCGACAGATCGCCAAGATTGCCGATCGGGGTCGCGACGATGTAGAGGCCGGGATCGAGAAGAGTTTCAGGGTTCATGGGGATGGTCATGGCAGACGCGACGACGATAGGGCAATCCGGCCCGCTTTCGATGGGCACATTCGGGCGATGGGCGACGCTTGCCGCGGCGTGCCTGCTCGGCGCGTGCCAGACGATCGTCCCGCGTGGTCCCGTCGAGCCGTCGCAGCAGCGTCCGACCACGCGTCCCGCCGACCGGCCCGACATCGGCGTCGAGACCGGCATCCCGCGCGATGCCGAGCGTAACCGCGTCGCGCTGCTCGTGCCGCTGTCGGGCAGCAACGCCGGCGTCGGCACCTCGATCGCCAACGCGACGATGCTAGCGTTGCTCGATACGCAGAACCAGCGCGTCCGGATCACCAACTACGACACCGCGACCGGGGCCGCCGCCGCCGCGCAGCGCGCGATCGCCGAGGGCGCGCAGCTGATCCTCGGGCCGCTGCTTGCTGACGATGTCCGTGCCGTCGCGCCGATCGCGCGCGCCGCGAACATCCCGGTGCTCAGCTTCTCCAACGATCTCGGCGTGGCGGGCAACGGCGCGTACCTGATGGGCTATGTCCCGACCCAGTCGATCGCGCGCGTCGTCGATTTCGCCCGGACACGCGGCGTCAGCAACTTCGCCGGCCTGGTCCCCAACGGCCTGTACGGTGAGCGCGCGTCGACCGCGTTCCTTCGCGCGGTCGAAGGCGCGGGTGGTCAGGTCGTCTCGCTCCAGACCTACGCGCGCGGTCCCGGCGGCGTTTCCGGTGCGGTCACGCGGCTTGCGGCGAAGGCGCCTTACGACGCGGTCCTGATCGCCGATGGTGGCGCGACCGCAGCGTCGGCTGCGACGATGGTCAAGCGCGGCGGCGGCGCGTCGACGCGCATCCTCGGCACCGAACTCTGGAATTCCGACACCAGCATCGCCGCCAAGCCTGCGCTGTCGGGCGCCTGGTACGCCAGCGTCTCCGACACGCTCTACCGCCAATACGCCGCCAAATACCGCGCACGGTTCGGGGCGGGGCCGTACCGCCTGTCGAGCCTTGGGTATGATTCGGTCCTGCTGACCGTTCGCATCGCCCGCGATTGGAAGCCCGGCACGCCGTTCCCGGTCAACCGCCTGCGCGACGGCGACGGGTTTGCGGGGATCGACGGCGCGTTTCGCTTCGGCCGCGACAACGTTGCCGAGCGTGCGCTGGAGGTGAAGGAAATCCGTGGCGGCACGACGACGGTGGTCTCGCCCGCGCCGGCCGGGTTTGGGAAGTAAGCTCTTCGCCCCTCCCTGGAAGGGAGGGGTAGGGGGTGGGTTGGCCAATTGGCTATCGACGCGCCCGCCCCATACCGACCCACCCCCAACCCCTCCCTTTCAGGGAGGGGGGAAGGCAACGCAGCGGCTCCCTAAGCCGTTACGATTTCCGGCAGGATTGCGTCGAGCAAGAGCGCGCCGGCTTCGGTGACTCGCAGGCGGCCCGGCGTGTGGGCGATCAGCCCCAACGCCTCCAACCGCGCCACCGCCGCCAAGTCCACCGGTACGATACCCGCGTTCAGCGCCGTGATCCGGTCCAGATCGATCCCTTCGGCCAGCCGCAACCCCATCAGCAACGCCTCGGTCGCCCGCGACGAGGGCGTCAGCGGGTCCTCGACTTCCATCCCGTGGCCGTTGCGCTCGATCGCCGCCAGCCAGTTCTCCGGCTTCTTGCGCCGCACCGTCGCCAGCCCGCCACGCCGGCCATGCGCGCCGGGCCCGATCCCGGCGTAATCCTGGTAGCGCCAGTAAGCGAGGTTGTGGCGGCTCTCCGCTCCCCGCCGCGCGTGGTTCGACGTTTCGTAGGCCGGCAGTCCCGCCGCGGCGGTATCGGCACGCGTCGCCTCGAACAGGTCGGCCGCCGAATCGCCGTCCGGGATCACGATCCGCCCCGCGAGCGCCTCGGTCGCGAACCGCGTCCCGGCCTCGATCGTCAGCTGATACAGCGAGAGATGTTCCGTCCCCAGGCTCAGCGCGCGCGCGAGCTCGGCACGCCAGTCGTCGAGCCGCTGGCCGGGGAGCGCATAGATCAGGTCGAAACTGACGCGGGGAAAGACGTTTTGCGCGGTGGCGAGCGCGGCTTGGCCCTCGTTCACGTCATGCGCGCGGCCGAGGAACTTCAGCGCCTGATCGTCGAGCGATTGCAGCCCGAGCGACACCCGATTCACGCCTGCGCTGGCCAGATCGGCGAACCTTGCGGCCTCGACCGAGGACGGGTTCGCCTCCAGCGTGATCTCGATCCCCTCGGCGAACCCCCACGCCTTCTCCGCCGCATTCAGTACGGCGGCCACGGTCGAGGGTGGCATGAGCGAGGGCGTGCCACCGCCGAAGAAGATCGACTGCAACTTCCGTCCCGGCAGCACGCGCGCTTCATGGTCGAGGTCGGTCAGCAGCGCGGCGCGCCAGGCCGCCTGGTCGACCTCGTCGCGGACATGGCTGTTGAAGTCGCAATACGGGCATTTCGACACGCAGAACGGCCAATGGACGTACAGCGCGAGATCGCCCGGTTGAGGAGCGTTGGGGCTTGGTGTTTCGAAGACGGGCATTATCTCGCGCATATGGTCGCACGGGGCGGCCGAAGGAAGCGCAATGACGGCAAGGATGGGTTTGGCGATCGCCGGGGCGTTATTGCTGGCGGGCTGCGCGCAGGGGCCCGAGCGAGTCGTCGAGCCGCGCGAATCGATGGCGCCGGCCCCGCGCGGTGCGAGCCTGCTCAAGACGGCGATGATCGACGGCCACAATGCCGCGCGCGCCGCGGTGGGCGTGGCGCCGCTGACCTGGAGCGATACGCTGGCGACGACCGCGCGCGCCTATGCCGAGGAGATGGCACGCACGCGCAAATTCGCGCACGCCCCGCAACCGCAGGGCATGAACCGCGAAGGCGAGAATTTGTGGACCGGCACGCGCTATGCCTATGCCTATCCCGAGATGATCGGCCATTGGGTCGCCGAGAAGCGCGACTTCATCAACATGCCGACTCCCGGGTTCAGCCGCACCGGCAAGGTCGACGACGTCGCGCACTACACGCAGATCGTCTGGCGCGGCTCGACGCAGGTCGGCTGCGCGATGGCGAGCAACAAGACCGACGACTATTTGGTGTGCCGCTATTCGCCGCCCGGCAACGTCTTCGGCGAACGCGCCTATTGATCTGGAGCAAGCCGGTAGTTTCGGGACAGTGGTACTTTCTTAAGTGGTTTCCGCCTAACCTACTTTAATGAAACCAGTACCCCAACCCGATGTCCCCCGTATCGGTTGCGTCGGATGTCGTGACGGCGCCGGCCTGTCGTTCGCTTTTTCGATGGCGTTCCAGCCGATCGTCGACGTCGAGACGGAGACGGTCTTCGCGTACGAGGCGCTGGTGCGCGGGCCCGAAGGGCAGTCGGCGGCGAGCGTGTTGGGCCAGGTCGATGCGGCGAACCTGTATGCATTCGACCAGCAATGCCGGGTGCGCGCGATCGAGGCGTCGGTGAAGGCCGGGCTGCTCGATACGCCCGCGCGACTGTCGATCAATTTCCTCCCGAACGCGGTGTATTCGCCGGCGGCGTGCATCCAGTTGACGCTGAAGACCGCGGGCGCGGTGGGGATGCCGACCGACCGGCTGATCTTCGAGTTCACCGAGAACGAGGAAATGCTCGATCCGGCGCATGTCGCGAATATCATCGCGACGTATCAGAAGATGGGCTTCGGCACCGCGCTTGACGATTTCGGGGCGGGACATGCGGGATTGAACCTGCTCGCGCGGTTCCAGCCGGATATCATCAAGCTCGACATGGAGCTGATCCGCGACATCGACACGAGCCTGCCGCGGCGGATGATCGTCGAGGGGATGCTGCGGATGTGCGCGGGGTTGGGGATCTCGGTAATCGCCGAGGGGGTCGAGACCGAGGGCGAGTACGACGCCCTGCGTGCGTTGGGCGTGCGGTATATCCAGGGGTATCTGCTGGCGAAACCGGCGTTCGAGGCCTTGCCGGTCGTGAACTGGCCAAAGAAGCAGCTGATCGCCGTTTGAGTCGGTCGACTTAGGATTTGCGATCCTCCCCCGCCAGGGGGGGTGGCACCGGAGGTGACGGAGGGGGAGGACACGGAACGGCGGTTTCCCTTTCCTCCCCCTCCGTCTGGCAAGGGCCAGCCACCTCCCCCTGGCGGGGGAGGATCGATACAAATCAGAACACCGCGGCTTCGAGGAGCTTGAACGCTTCGTTGCGGTGGCTGATCGCGTTCTTCGTTTCGTGCGGGAGTTCGGCGTAGGTCTGATCGTAGCCGAGCGGTACGAAGACGGGATCGTAGCCGAACCCGACATTGCCGCGCGGCGGCCAGGTCAGCGTACCCTCGGCACGGCCCTCGAACCATTCGACATGACCATCGGGCCATGCGAGCGCGAGCACGCTGACGAAATGCGCGCCGCGCGTTGCGTCCGGGCCCTTGGCGGCGACCGCGTCCTCGACCTTCTGCATCGCCATCATCCAGTCGCGACCGTTCGGCGTTTCCGCCCAATCCGCCGTGTAGACGCCCGGATCACCGCCGAGCGCATCGACGCATAGACCGCTATCGTCCGCGAGCGCGGGGTAGCCCGACAGGTCGGCGGCCGACCGCGCCTTCAGTTCGGCGTTCGCGAAGAAGGTGGTGCCCGTCTCGATTGGCTCGGGCAGGTCGAGCTCGGCGGCCGAGACGACTTCGAGGCCCCGTCCTTCGAGCAACGCCGCGATCTCGCGAACCTTGCCCTTGTTGTGGCTGGCGATGACCAGCTTGCCCGGCTGGAGCTTGCGGATCGCCTGCGGTTCCTTGCCTTCGCCGCTCACTTGGCCACGGCTTTCGCCTGTGCTGCGAAGATATCCGTGCAACCGATCCGCGCGAGCCGCAGCAGGCGGAGCAGCGCCTCCTCGTCATACGTCGCGCCCTCGGCGGTCGCCTGTGCTTCGGCGATGTTGCCGTTCTCCAGCAGCACGAAGTTCGCATCCGCATCCGCGCCCGAATCCTCGATATAGTCGAGGTCGAGCACCGGATTGCCCTGGTAGATGCCGCAGCTGATCGCCGCGACCTTCTGCGTCAGCGGGTCGGCGGTCAGCTTGCCGCTCGCGAGCAGCCCGTCGATTGCGAGCCGCAATGCGACCCAACCGCCCGATATCGACGCGGTGCGCGTGCCGCCATCGGCCTGGATCACGTCACAATCGATCACGATCTGGCGCTCGCCGAGCAGCTTCAGGTCGACCACTGCGCGGAGCGAACGGCCGATCAGCCGCTGGATTTCCTGCGTGCGGCCCGACTGCTTGCCCTTGGCGGCCTCGCGGTTGTTGCGCGTGTTGGTGGCGCGCGGGAGCATGCCGTATTCGGCGGTCACCCAGCCCTCGCCCTTGCCGCGCATGAACGGCGGCACCTTCTCCTCGACGCTGGCGGTGACGAGCACCTTGGTGTCGCCGAAGCCGATTAGGACGGAGCCCTCGGCATGCTTGGTGAAGCGCGGCTCGATCGTGATCGCACGCATCTGGTCTGGGGCGCGGCCGGATGGGCGCATAGTCGGTGTCCTAATCAAATTGCCGTTCGTCCCGAGTAGCCATCGAGCTTGTCGAGATGGCGTATCGAAGGACAGTACCTCGATACGGGTTCTCGACTTCGCTCGACCCCTACTCGGCACGAACGGGGTGTGAGTAATTGCAGGTGCCTAGCCTTTCGTTTGGTCGCTCGCCAGCCTAGATCAAAGCGTATGGCCACGCCCCCCGTCACCGAACTGACCGATCGCGCGCGCGACATTTTTCGTGCGGTGGTCGACAGCTATCTCGCCAGCGGCACGCCGGTCGGGTCGAAGACGATCGCGCAGCTGACTGGTCTGAGCCTCTCACCCGCTTCGATTCGCGGGGTGATGGGCGAACTCGAAGGGCTCGGCCTGCTCGCCAGCCCGCATACGAGCGCCGGACGCATGCCGACCGATCGCGGCTTGCGGCTGTTCGTCGACGGCATGATGCAGGCGATGGAGCCGTCCATCGAGGAGCGCCAGACGATCGAGGCACGCGCCGGCGTCGGTGGTCCGGTCGAGGAGGCGCTCGCCGCGACCACGCTCGCGCTGTCGGGGCTGTCGGCTTGCGCCGGACTGGTGATGGTGCCCAAGCGCGAGCTGAAACTCCGCCAGATCGCGTTCGTCGCGCTGTCGCCCGAGCAGGCGCTGGCGGTGCTGGTCAGCGAGGACGGCTCGGTCGAGAACCGCGTGATCGCGCTGCCCAAGGGCATGTCGGCATCCGCGCTGATCGAGGCTGGCAATTACATGTCGGCGACGCTCGGCGGGCTGACGCTGGCGGAAGCGCGGGGCCGGATCGAGCGCGAGCTGGCGGATGGGCAGGCGGCACTGGACGGCGCGGCGCGAACGCTGGTCGAGCGCGGGATTGCGGTGTGGAGCGAGGATGCGGATCGACGCCCGGTGCTGATCGTGCGCGGGCAGGGACGGCTGATCGATGCCGCCGCCGCCGCCGATCTCGACCGGGTGCGCGACCTGCTCGACGATCTCGAGGGAAAGCAGGAAGTCGCATCGCTTTTGGACAGTGCGCGGGCGGGCGATTCGACCCGGATTTTCATTGGCGCGGAGACCAAATTGTTCGCGTTGTCAGGGTCTTCGGTGATCGCGCGACCGTTCCGCGGGTTGGACGGCCGCGTGGTCGGCGTGGTCGGTGTGATCGGCCCCACGCGGTTGAACTATGCGCGCGTCGTGCCCATGGTGGATTTCACGGCTGCAACGCTCGCCCGGTTGATGGGTTGAGCCGGCCAATTTTATAGGGAAAGCAATGTCCGAGATCGACCAGAACACGCCTGCAGACCTGCGCGAAGAGACCGCTGAAGATGCGCCCGAAGTCGCCGCGAACGACCGCGTCGCCGAGTTGGAGAACCAGCTCGCCGAAGCCAAGCAGAACGTCCTGTACGCGCAGGCCGAGATCCAGAACGTCCGCCGCCGCGCCGAGAAGGAAGCGCAGGACGCGCGTGCCTATGCCGCAACGGCGTTCGCGCGCGACGTGCTGTCGGTTGCCGACAACCTCTCGCGGGGGCTGTCGGCGATCCCGGCAGATCTGCGCTCGGACGAGAAGATGAAGGGGCTCGTTACTGGCCTCGAAGCGACCGGTCGCGAGCTGGAGAGCGTGTTCCAGCGCCACGGCATCACCAAGATCGCTGCGGAAGGCCAGATGCTCGACCCGAACAAGCACCAGGCGATGATGGAAATCCCGAGCGACCAGCCGCCGGGCACGATCGTCCAGGAGATGCAGGTCGGCTACATGATCAAGGACCGCCTGCTGCGTCCGGCAATGGTCGGCGTCGCCAAGGCTGGCTAATCCTCCCCGAAACGGGGAGGGGGACCGCCACGCGCTTGCGTGGTGGTGGAGGGGGCTCTCCTCCCGCGTAACATCTGCGGCCGGGCGCGTTTACGTCGAGCGGTACGAACGCGGCACGCCCCCTCCACCAGCTGCGCTGGTCCCCCTCCCCTTGCAGGGGAGGATTTGAAAGTCAGTCCATGAACCAGAACCTCACGACCGATCGGCAGACCTTCGTCACGCATCTCGAATGCTCGATCACCGGCGAGCGGTATGAGGCGGACCAGCTTCATGGGCTTTCGCGTGCCGGGCGGCCGTTGCTCGTCCGCTACGACCTCGACGCGGTGCGGTCTGCGATCTCGCGCGACACGATCGAGGCGCGGCCGACTGATCTTTGGCGGTGGCGGGAGCTGCTTCCGGTCCGTCACACGGACAACATCGTCAGCCTCGGCGAGATCGAGACACCACTCGTGCCGCTGACCAAGTCCGGCGGGCCCAACGTGCTGGTCAAGGACGAAGGCCGCCTCCCGACCGGCTCGTTCAAGGCGCGCGGTCTCGTCATGGCCGTCGCGATGGCGAAGGAACTCGGCGTCACCAAGATCGCGATGCCGACCAACGGCAATGCGGGCGCGGCGCTGGCGGCGTATGCGACGCGCTGCGGGATCGAGACGATCGTGTTCTGCCCCGACGACACCCCCGAGATCAACGTCCGCGAGATCGCGATGCAGGGCGCGCGCGTCTGGCGGGTCAACGGCCTGATCGACGATTGCGGCGCGATCGTCGGCAAGGGCGCCGCTGAAGGCCGCTGGTTCGATTTCTCGACGTTGAAGGAGCCCTATCGGATCGAGGGCAAGAAGACGATGGGGCTCGAACTCGCCGCGCAGTTCGGCTGGAAACTGCCGGATGCGATCTTCTATCCGACCGGCGGCGGGACCGGGCTGATCGGGATGTGGAAGGCGTTCGACGAACTCGAGAAGCTCGGCTGGATCGGCTCCGAGCGGCCGAAAATGTTCGCGGTGCAGGCGAGCGGCTGCGCGCCGATCGTGCGCGCGTTCGAGGCGGGCGAGGAGCATGCCGAGCGTTGGGAAGACGCGAGCACCGTTGCGGCCGGTATTCGCGTGCCGAAGGCGGTCGGCGACTTCCTGATCCTCCGCGCCGTACGGGAGAGTGGCGGGCAGGCGCTCGCGGTCGGCGATCCGGCGATCCTGAAGGCGGTCGATGCGGCGGCCAAGCAGGATGGCCTGTTGTTGTGCCCCGAAGGCGGCGCGACGCTCGCGGCATATCATCAGGCGCTGAACACCGGGCTGGTCGACGAGGACGACAAGGTCGTTCTTTTCAACTGCGCGACCGGACTGAAATATCCGATGCCGGAAGCACCGCAAGCGCTTGATCGGACACGACCTATCGATTTCGACGCGCTGTAAGCGGCGGATTTCGGCCGACCGAGTGGATCGCGATCTACCAGATCGGTGGTTGAAATTGATCCATGTTGTCTGCAACGGGGCGCCCTTCTTTACAAAAGGGGTCTTCAATGCAGAAAATCGTTCAGGTCGTTTGCGTCGTGCTCATCGCGGCGGCGGTGATGTTCGGCGGGCGTTGGTACATGTACGTCGCGCGTGGCTCGAGTCCGTATGACGAGGTCGGCATCGCGCTGAACGGCTATGCGCCGGGGCCGATGCGCGCGTGGGGTTGCCACAAGATGCAGGCGCGCTTCCCAGGGCAGCTGCCGCCTTACGGGTGTGGCGGAGCGGATGGTCGTAGTTGGCTTTGAAGCCGGTTTGGTTTGACCCTTTTTGTCATGCCGGGCTTGTTCCGGCATCCACCGTTCCGCATCCTCATCGGTGTTTGAGTTCGCGGAACAGTGGACCCCGGAACAGGTCCGGGGTGACGGGGTGGTTTTGGCCTGTTCCCAATCATAACCGTGAGCCGACTAGGCCGACGCTAACGGCGTGAACGGCAGCACCGTCTCGTATTGCTCGAGCGGCGGCGCTCCCGCCACCTTCGCCCCTGCGCGCAGCAGGAACGCATGCCGCACGATCTCGCCCTGTTGCTCGATCCCGTAGCGATGCAGCGCCACCCCCGGCCGGAACGCATAGTCGTACCGGCACCAGGGATGCCGCGCCAACGGCAGGAAAACCCCGCGCTGGTGCTGCCAGATATGGGTCATCTCGTGGATGAACAGCCCCTGCAGCGTCAGGTGCGCATGCGCGAAATCGTCGCACCACAGGTCGCCCTTGGGGTGGAAGTGGATGCAGCCGCGCGGTGCCATCACCGTGTCGCGCGGTTGGAAGAACGCCCATTTGCGCCGCGTCAGGCTGACTTGGGAGTAGTCGATCGCGCTTCCGAACACCGATGCCGCCAGCGTCGTCTCCCCCTCGGTCAGCGCGCGCCTTGCGTCTCTACGCGTCACTTCCCCGCCGGAGTCCCCGTCGCAGTCCCCGCAGCCACGACGTTCGCGTTGTACAGGATCCGCGTCCCGTCGGCGAATGCGAAGGTCAGCATCGCCCGCGCGCCCGGCTTGATCCCCGGGTTCATGTTGAACAGCATCACATGCCGCCCGCCCGGCGCGAAGGCGACGTCGGTGTTCGCCGGGATCTCCAGGCGCGTGAACGGCGCCATCGAGGTCACGCCGTTCTTCGCCATCGTCTCGTGCATCTCGGCCTTGATCGCGACGTCGGTGGTGACCGAGATCAGCGTCGCCGGGGTCGGCCCGCCGTGCACCGTGAAATACGCCGCCGCGGGGCGTCCGGTCACCGCGCCCAGCCGGATATAGGCGCCGTCGACCGACAACTCCTTAGGCTGCGAACACGACGCCAGTGCCATCGCGGCAACACCCAGTCCGAAAACGATACGCATAGGTTACTTTTCTCCGGGCCAGACCACTTGCGCATCCTATGACCGGTACAATCTTGCGGCAAGCGCGAGGCCACCTATATCGCGCCCATCATCAGAAAGGTTCCACTGCCGTAACGGGGTGGAACCGGTTTCGTATTTTCGTTTCAAGTGAGGGGCTAATCAGAACTCATGGCTAAAGTAATCGGTATCGATCTCGGCACGACCAACAGCTGCGTTTCCGTCATGGAAGGCGGCAAGCCCAAGGTCATCGAGAATTCCGAGGGCGCGCGCACCACGCCGTCGATCGTCGCGTTCGCCAAGGATGGCGAGCGACTGGTCGGCCAGCCGGCCAAGCGCCAGGCAGTGACGAACGGCGACAACACCATCTTCGCGGTGAAGCGCCTGATCGGCCGTCGCTTCGACGATCCGATCACCAAGAAGGACACCGAGCTGGTCCCGTACAAGATCTCGCGCGGGCCGAACGGCGACGCATGGGTCTCGGCCGGCGGCAAGGATTACTCGCCGTCGCAGATCTCGGCGTTCACGCTGCAGAAGATGAAGGAAACCGCGGAGTCGTATCTTGGCGAGACGGTCACGCAGGCGGTCATCACCGTTCCCGCGTATTTCAACGACGCCCAGCGCCAGGCGACTAAGGACGCCGGCCAGATCGCCGGCCTCGAGGTGCTGCGCATCATCAACGAGCCGACCGCGGCGGCGCTGGCCTACGGCCTCGACAAGCAGGACGGCAAGACGATCGCGGTCTACGATCTCGGCGGCGGCACGTTCGATATCTCGGTGCTGGAAATCGGCGACGGCGTGTTCGAGGTGAAGGCCACCAACGGCGACACGTTCCTCGGTGGTGAGGATTTCGACAACAAGATCGTCCAGTATCTCGCCGACGAGTTCAAGAAGGCTGAGGGCATCGACCTCGCCAAGGACAAGCTGGCGCTGCAGCGTCTGAAGGAAGCGGCCGAGAAGGCGAAGATCGAGCTGAGCTCGGCGCAGTCGACCGAGGTCAACCTGCCCTTCATCACCGCGGACCAGAACGGTCCGAAGCATCTGGTGAAGTCGATCACCCGCGCCGACCTGGAGCGGATGGTCGAGGATCTGGTCAAGCGTACGCTCGAGCCGTGCCGCAAGGCGCTCGCAGACGGTGGCCTGAAGCCCGAGGACATCTCGGAAGTCGTGCTGGTCGGCGGCATGACGCGCATGCCGCGCGTCCGTGAAGTCGTGAAGCAGTTCTTCGGCAAGGAGCCGCACACCGGCGTCAACCCGGACGAGGTCGTCGCGATGGGCGCCGCGATCCAGGCCGGCGTGCTGCAGGGCGACGTCAAGGACGTGCTGCTGCTCGACGTGACGCCGCTGTCGCTGGGCATCGAGACGCTGGGTGGCGTGTTCACCCGGATGATCGATCGCAACACGACGATCCCGACCAAGAAGTCGCAGACCTATTCGACCGCCGACGACAACCAGGGTGCGGTGACGATCCGTGTGTTCCAGGGCGAGCGCGAGATGGCGGCCGACAACAAGATGCTCGGCAATTTCGATCTCGTCGGCATCCCGCCCGCACCGCGCGGCGTGCCACAGATCGAAGTCACGTTCGACATCGATGCGAACGGCCTGGTCAGCGTTTCGGCCAAGGACAAGGGCACCGGCAAGGAGCAGCAGATCCGCATCCAGGCGTCGGGTGGCCTGTCCGACAACGACATCGAGCAGATGGTCCGCGACGCAGAGACCTTCGCCGAGGAGGACAAGAAGCGTCGTGCGGGCGCCGAGGCGAAGAACAACGCCGAATCGCTGATCCACACCACCGAGCGTCAGTTGGCGGATAACGGCGACAAGGTCGACGAGTCGCTGAAGACCGAGATCCAGGCCGCGATCGACGCGACCAAGGCTGCGGTCGAGGGCGGCGATGCGGATGCGATGACCGAGAAGAGCACCGCGCTCGCCCAGGTCGCTATGAAGCTCGGCCAGGCGATCTACGAGAAGCAGGCCCAGGCGGACGCTTCGCCGTCGGCTGATGGCGACGCGGCGAAGAAGGACGACGACGTCGTCGACGCCGAGTTCTCGGAAGTCGACGACAACCCGAAGGCGTAACCGAAACTCCCTCTCCCCTCCGGGGAGAGGGCCGGGGTGAGGGGCCGCCACGAGCGCTGCCGCCCGGAAC
>NZ_JACONT010000056.1 GCF_014358075.1 Sphingomonas albertensis
ACGCCCCACTCTACAAAATCATCCAAACGCCCGCGTAATCAGATCGTCCGTCGAAGGATCGAACGTCTGCCCGCCCTTCTCTGCGGCCTTCGCCATTTCCTTGCCCAGCTCGACCCCGAACTGGTCGAACGAATTGATCCCCAACAGCACGCCGTTCACGAACACCCGATGCTCGTAGAACGCGATCAGCGCCCCCAGCGTCCGCGCATCCAGATCGTCCAGCAGCAACGTCGACGACGGCCGATCGCCCGAATAGCTCCGCGCCGGATCCTCGGCCTGCTTGCCCGCCATCAACGCCGCCCCCTGCGCGAACGCATTCAGCAGCAGCGCGCGGTGATGCTCCTCGGGCAGAGTGTCGCCAGGCTCGATCGACGCGACGAACTCGACCGGCACCAGATGCGTGCCCTGATGGAGCAACTGGAACACCGCGTGCTGCGCCTCGGTGCCGACCCCGCCCCAGGTGATCGCCGCCGACGGTCGCCCGAGCGGCTCGCCCTCCGCCGTCACCGACTTGCCGTTCGATTCCATCTCCAGCTGCTGGAGATAGCTCGGCAGCAACCGCAACCGCTCGTCATACGCGAACGTCGCGCGCGTCTCGGCATGGCGGATTTGCGTGTAATACAGGTCGGCGAATGCCGCGAGCGCCGGCGCATTCTCGTGCAGCGCGGCAAGCCGGAAATGCCGGTCCATCTCCGCGGCACCCTCCAGCAGCTCCTCGAACTTGTCCCAGCCCAACCCGATCGCCGCCGGGAACCCGATCGTCGACCACAGCGAATACCGCCCGCCGACGCTCTCCGCGAACGGCAGGATGCGAGTCTCGTCGACGCCCCATTCCATCGCCTTTTCGGGCGCCGCGGTCAGCGCGATCACGCGGCCATACGGATCCTCCACATTATGCTCGGTCATCCACTGCAGCACGCTCTCGGCGTTCATCAGCGTCTCGGTCGTCGTGAACGTCTTCGACGCGACCACGAGCAGCGTCGCCGCCGGATCGAACTTGGCGAACACGTCCTCCAGCGCGACGCCGTCGACATTGGCGACGATCCCGACATCATAGCGCTTGTCGTCACGCCCCAGCGAGTCGACCAGCAACTGCGGCCCGAGCGCCGACCCGCCGATCCCGACGTGCAGGATATGCCGCACCGGCCCCAGCGCTTCGGCCTCGATCGCATCGATCAGCGTCCGCATCCGCGAATGGCTCGCCTGCGCGATCGCCACGCTCTCGGGCTTGCCCTCGCCGCGCTCGGCGGTGTGCTCGACCGCGCGGCCCTCGGTGACGTTGACGACCTCGCCCGAGAACAGCGCCTGGCGCTTGCCCGCCAGATCCTGCGCCTTGGCCATCTGCTCGAACGCGGCGACCATGTCGGTCGTCAGATGCGTCTTCGACCAGTCGAAATGGATACCCGCGACGTCGAGGCTCAGCTTCGAAAGGCGCTCCGAATCCTGCGCGAACAGGTCGGTCAGCGTGGTGGCGGGCAGGGCTTCGATCTTGGACCAGTCGGCGGTCATGCTACTTCTCCGAATAGACGTGCGCGCCGGTCATGCTGCAAGCGCGAGACCGCGACAACGCTCTTTCGGTGACAGGTATCCCGCATACGCTTGACGACGCGCGCCGTCTGCGCAAACCCGCGAGCATGGCAAATGACGTAAAGACGAAACCCAAGCGGTCTGAAACGAGCGAGACCTTCCGCTTCCTGCTGAAGCTCGCGCTGGTCGTGCTGATCCTGCGCAGCTTCATCTTCGCGCCGTTCAGCATCCCGTCCGAATCGATGCTCCCCCGCCTGCTGATCGGCGACTATCTGTTCGTCTCTAAGTGGAATTACGGCTATTCGCGCTGGTCGCTCCCCGCCGGCATACCGCTGATCCCCGGCCGCATCTTCGGCAGCACGCCGACGCGTGGCGATGTCGTCGTCTTCCGCGCGCCCGAAGTGCTCGACCACGACGTCATCAAGCGCGTCATCGGCCTCCCCGGCGAGACTATCCAGATGCGCCAGGGCATCGTCTACCTCAACGGCAAGGCGATCCCGAAGCAGCGCATCGCCGACTTCACGATTCCGCTCACCGCCAATTTCGACGCCGAGAAATGCGGCGCGCCGTTCGTCGACGTCGTCGCGAACGTGCAAATCTGTCGCTACCCCCGCTTCCGCGAAACGCTACCGGGTGGCCGCAGCTACGAAGTGATCGACCAAGCCGAACTCCCCGACCGTGACGACACCGGGCTCTACACGATCCCCGCCGGCCACATCTTCGTGATGGGCGACAACCGCGACGACAGCGGCGACAGCCGTTTCCCCGCACCGAACGGCATGGGCTATGTCCCGCTCGAGAACGTCGAGGGCAAGGCGGTCGTCAATTTCTTCTCGACCGACGGCGACGCCGAATGGCTGAAGCCCTGGACCTGGGTCAGTGCGGCGCGGTGGAGCCGTATCGGGGAAGGCTTTTGAGCGACCTCGCCAACTGGCTGAAGACGCTTTTCGGCCGCGTACCGACCAACCTCGCCCCCTATGAGCGCGCGCTGACACACGGTAGCCAGGCCGCGGCGAACTACGAACGGCTCGAGTTCCTCGGCGACCGCGTTCTCGGCCTCATCATTGCCGAATGGCTCTACGAACTGTTCGCCACCGACCCGGAGGGCTCGCTGTCGAAGCGCCTCAACGCGCTCGTCACCGGCCCCGTCTGTGCGGACGTCGCACGCGAACTCGGCGTTCGCGCGCATCTGAAGCTCGGCAAGCAGGCCCGCGACGACGGCGCCAGCGACAGCGACAACGTGCTCGGCGACGTGATGGAGGCGCTGATCGGCGCATGGTATCAGGAAGCCGGCCTCGACGCGGCGCGCAAATTCGTCCGCGGCGCCTGGGGAGATCGCGTCCAGGCCGGCGCAAAAGCCCCGCAGCACCCCAAGTCCGCCCTCCAGGAATGGGCCGCCGCCCACAACCGCAAGCCTCCCGAATACACCATCGTCGAACGCACCGGCCCCGGCCACGCCCCCAAATTCACGATGCTGGTCTCGATCGGCAAACTCGCCGAAGCCACCGCCACCGGCTCCAGCAAACAAGAAGCCGAAACCGCAGCCGCCAAGGCGCTGCTGGAGAAGCTAGGCTGAGAAGACTGGTTCACGCGGAGACGCGGAGACGCGGAGGGGGTGCGGTTGGAACACCGGTGTTGCCCCGAACGACGCCGAGATAATCGGCGGTGCATGATCGCAGCCGGCGCCAGCCCCATCCACACCACCTCCGCGTCTCCGCGCCTCCGCGTGAACCAACTTCTCTTTCTTAAACTGTGAACCGCGCGACGACGGACAAGGCCGCAGTCCGGCGGGAATGACGCGAGGGCGTTTTGTCTGTATGACCGCCCCCGAATATCCCGATGCCGAAAAGAGCCTAAGTGACCGAAACTACCACGCCTGAAATCTCCGCCCCCAAGCATTGCGGCTTAGTCGCCATCGTCGGCGCGCCCAACGCGGGCAAGTCGACGCTCGTCAACGCGCTCGTCGGCCAGAAGGTCGCGATCGTCAGCCCCAAGGCGCAGACCACGCGCGCCAAGCTGATGGGCGTCGCGATCGAGGGCGACACGCAGATCCTGCTCGTCGACACCCCCGGCATCTTCGAGCCCAAGCGGCGCTTCGACCGCGCGATGGTCGCCGCCGCCTGGGGCGGCGCGGAAGGCTCCGACATCATCGCGCTGGTGGTCGACGCCAAGGGCGGGATCGGCGGCAAGGTCACCACGATCGTCGAATCGCTGGTCGGCCGTACCGAGCCGATCTGGCTGATCCTCAACAAGGTCGACCTCGCCGACAAGACCAAGCTGCTGATCCACGCCGAGAAACTCAACGCGCTGCTCCCCTTCGCCGAGACCTTCTTCATCAGCGCCGGCACCGGCGACGGCCTCGCGCACTTCAAGACTCAGCTCGCCAAGGCGATGCCCGAAGGTCCGTGGCACTACCCCGAGGACCAGGTCTCCGACTCGACCGAGCGCGCGCTGGCGTCCGAGGTCACGCGCGAGCAGCTCTACCTCCAGCTCCACGCGGAACTCCC
The DNA here is from genome assembly GCF_014358075.1 of Sphingomonas albertensis. Lineage (GTDB taxonomy): Bacteria > Pseudomonadota > Alphaproteobacteria > Sphingomonadales > Sphingomonadaceae > Sphingomonas > Sphingomonas albertensis. The sequence goes on from NZ_JACONT010000056.1 coordinate 4,035, forward strand.
CTATGCGAGCACGATCGAGACCGAGCAGTATATCGAGCGCCAGGACGGCAGCCTCGAGATCCACCAGCAGATCCTCGTCGAACGCCCGACCCAGCGCGCGATCGTTCTCGGCAAGGGCGGCGTCCGTATCAAGGAGATCGGCGCCCGCTCACGCATCGAACTCGCCTCGATCACCGGCAAGCCCGTTCACCTATACCTGCACGTAAAGGTAAAACCCGGCTGGGACGAAGACCGCGAAATCTACCGCGACATGGGCCTAGACTGGGTCGACTGACCCCCCCCTGATCCTCCCCTGCAAGGGGAGGTGGCTGGCGCAGCCAGACGGAGGGGTGACCCGCTCTCGATACGGCGACACCCCCCGTCATCCCTTCGGGTTGCCACCTCCCCTTGCAGGGAGGATCAGACGTCCGACAAAATCTCGTCCACCCACGCCGGCACCAGCACCCCGGCCGCCCCGATCCGCGTCTCCTCGAAGAACACGCTCCCCATCGAAGGATCGAGGTTCAGCTCCAGCGTCCGCGCCCCATGATACGCCGCCGTCTGCACGAACCCCGCCGCCGGATACACCGCCCCCGAAGTCCCCACGGACACGAACAGATCGGCCTTCGCCAAAGCAGCCTCGATCCGCTCCATCTGGTACGGCATCTCCCCAAAGAACACGATGTCCGGCCGAAGCGCCGCCGCACCGCAAGCCCCACACCCCGCCCCCTCCGGCAAAGCCCCCGCCCAAGCCTCGCGCGCTCCACAAACAGTACACAGCGCCGACAACAGCTCGCCATGCATATGCAGCATTCGCGTCGCGCCCGCCCGCTCATGCAGGTCGTCGACATTCTGCGTAACGATCAGCAACTCGCCGTCCCAACCCGCATCCAGCCGCGCCAGCGCCCGGTGCGCCGGATTGGGCTCCACCCCCGCCAAAGCCGCCTGCCGCAGATCGTAAAACCGGTGCACCAACACGGGATCCGCCGCGAGCGCCTCGGGCGTGCAGACGTCCTCGACCCGGTGCCCTTCCCAAAGCCCGCCGGGCCCGCGAAACGTCGCGATCCCGCTCTCCGCCGAAATCCCGGCCCCGGTAAGAACGACGATGTTTCTGATGTCCTGCATCGCCACAGGATAAACCGCGTTCTTGCAGTCCGGAAGGGCGCGCAGTCGCGACGCCATCTCCCATTTCTCGCCGCCAAGCCTATGATGTCTCATGCGCCGTTATGAAAAACGCCAGCGGCTGCTGGCAATCGGGCTCGCTGCGCTGGCGGGATTCGTCGATGCGCTGGGGTTTCTGAAGCTCGGCGGCCTGTTCGTCTCGTTCATGAGCGGCAATTCGACGCGGCTGGCGGCAGGTATCACCGGTGTCGTGCCGGGCAGCCTGTTCGCGGGTGCGCTGATCGCGGCGTTCGTCGGCGGGGTGATGGCCGGCGAAACCGTCGGGCGGCTCGCGGGGCGGCGGCGGAAGCAGGCGGTACTGGCGTTCGTGCTGGTCGCGCTGGCGATCGCCTCTGCGACGGCGACGCACGGTGGCGACCTCGTCCCGGCGCCGCTGCTGATGGCGGTGGCGATGGGATCGGCGAACGCAGTGTTCCAGCGCGACGGCGAGGTCAGCGTGGGGGTCACCTACATGACCGGCACGCTCGTCAAGATCGGCCAGCACCTCACGACCGCGTTCGCCGGCGGTCCCCGCTGTGCCTAGGTGCCGTATCTACTCCTGTGGCTGGGGTTGATCGCGGGAGCGACCGCGGGCGCCGCAGTGTTCCCCATCCTGGATCTGAAAGCGCTGTGGATCGCGGTCGCGCTGGCCGCGCTGCTACTCGTGGGTGCCGCCACGCTGGGAACTTCGCACGAGGAATAAGCGGTGAGCGGAATGGCCGGGTCGGGAAGGAAAGCGGTCAGGCTGTTCTCGGAATGAGGATGGCCTAAGCTGCCATCGTAGCGGTCCGCCTATCGCTTTGATGAGGCAGCCCTGATCGAAGGACATTCAACGAGCCAATCTATGGGCAGGACGTTTATGGCTACGTCAGGTGGTATTTGGTAAAAGCTTAGAGCCCTGTAACTCCAAGCAAACGGAACACACCGCTTCAGGACCGCAGCGTGTAAAAATACCTGAAACTCCGCTGGAGCATGGCGGACCGACTCGGTGAAACTGTGCTGGATATGCCGCTCTCCGCCGAAATCATGCAACGCTTTTGAGGTGAGGTAGTCGGCGTAAGCCCCGACTGAGAACAGCGAACCCAGCAAGCCGACCAATACGAAAGTTGGGCCACGAAACGACGCTAATCGAGACGGCAAAAAGAAGCTCGCCGTACCGATCGCGAGACAGGCAGAAACGATCCAGCCCCAATACGGTGCTGCCAGTCTATCTGACCAAACGGTGGCAAGAAATATTGGCTGGAGTAGCCCGCCAAAAAATATGACAGCGATTGCCGCATACGTGGCGCATCCCAGCCCTAAAGTTCTCAGCATCCGACATCCCCCGCAGCCACCGATTACCATGCTGAACGAATGGCTGCTATCCGGCCGCCTTGAAGTCGTCGCAGTGTTCGACTTTAGGCGAACCCGTCAAAATCATCGCCGCCACGGCCCGCCAGTTTTCGCTGTCCTACACGCGACCTTGATGTCACGCTCGGTCCTCGGCTCTTTCAAATCGTCGATCACAGCCCTGGTGCAAAGTCGGTCATGCTTTGCACACCGCTCGGCTCTTTGCCCGCTCCACGAAAGAGCGCGCGTTGGCCTAACCCACCCTAACCTTCTTTTGCAGCCGGGCCCGTACTGATGGCGTGCCGACGCCCCCTCGGTCTTCATAAATCGCCCGAACGCGGCTAAGACGCGCGCATCCCCGCATCCGCAAAGGCGCTGCATGACCGTCATCACCGAAGCCGACCTGATCGAAAGCGTCGCCGACGCGCTCCAGTTCATCAGCTACTACCACCCGATGGATTACATCCGCGCATTGGGCGTCGCGTACGAGGCCGAACAGAGCCCCGCCGCCAAGGACGCGATCGCGCAGATTCTGACCAACAGCCGGATGTGCGCCGAGGGCCACCGCCCGATCTGCCAGGACACCGGGATCGTCACGATCTTCGTAAAATGGGGCCAGGATTGCCGCCTCGACTCGACCCGCTCTTTGCAGGAGGTCGTCGATGAAGGCGTGCGGAAAGCCTATCTCAACCCCGAGAACAAGTTGCGCGCGTCGATCCTCGCCGACCCCGCCTTCACCCGCCGCAACACCAAGGACAACACGCCGAGCGTGATGCATGTCGAGATGGTGCCCGGCAACACCGTCTCGATCGACGTCGCGGCGAAGGGCGGCGGCAGCGAGAACAAGTCGAAGTTCAAGATGATGAACCCGAGCGATTCGATCGTCGACTGGGTGCTCGAGATGATCCCGCAGATGGGCGCCGGCTGGTGCCCGCCGGGGATGCTTGGGATCGGCATCGGTGGTACTGCCGAGAAGTCGATGATCCTCGCAAAGGAAAGCCTGATGGGCGCGATCGACATGGCGCAGCTGAAGGCGCGCGGGCCGAAGAACGACATCGAGGCGCTGCGGATCGAGATCTACGACAAGGTCAACGCGCTCGGCATCGGCGCGCAGGGGTTGGGCGGGCTGTCGACCATCCTCGACGTCAAGATTTTCGACTGGCCTACGCACGCCGCGTCGAAGCCGGTCGCGATGATCCCGAACTGCGCCGCCACGCGCCACGCGCATTTCGTGCTCGACGGTTCGGGCCCGGTGTATCTGGAAGCGCCGAAGCTGGAGGAATGGCCGGATGTGAACTGGACGCCCGACAAGGCCGCGATCCGCGTCGATCTCGACACGCTGACCCCCGAGGTGGTGCAGACGTGGAAGCACGGCGACCGTCTGCTGCTCAACGGCAAGATGCTCACCGGGCGCGACGCGGCGCACAAGCGGATCGCCGACATGCTGGCGAAGGGCGAACCGCTCCCGGTCGATTTCGCGGGTCGCGTGATCTATTATGTCGGCCCGGTCGATCCGGTCGGCGACGAGGTGGTCGGCCCCGCCGGCCCGACCACGGCCACGCGTATGGACAAGTTCACCCGCATGATGCTCGACCAGGGCCTGCTCGCGATGGTCGGCAAGGCCGAGCGCGGCGCGGATGCGACCAAGGCGATCGCCGAACGCAAGTCGGCCTATCTGATGGCGGTCGGCGGCGCCGCCTATCTCGTCGCGCGCGCGATCAAGGGGAGCAAGGTCGTCGGCTTCGAGGATCTCGGCATGGAGGCGATCTACGAGTTTGAGGTCGCCGACTTCCCGGTGACCGTCGCCGTCGATTCCGCGGGCGAGAACGTCCACCAACTCGCGCCGCTGGTCTGGCGCGAGAAGATCGCACGCGAAGGGTTGCTGACACCCGCATGACGACGCGGGTTCGCAGAAGGGGGCAGGGGCCCGTCCGTTGGATCGCCTCCGTCCTCCTTCTGCTTGCCGTTGCGGTCGTTTACGCACCGCAGTTGCTGGCGTTTCCGTACGAGCAGCGGATCGGCACCGTCACCGCCTATGCCGAGCGCCCGATCGATCCGCGGATCGGCAGCGAACTGGCGCGTGCGGAGGGATTGCTGCGCGCCAGTCCGATCTACACCGGTCCGCTAGAACGCGGATGCTGAAAGTCTTCGCACGACCGACCCGGGCGCATCGTCCCTGGTATATTACGACGCCCGTCGACGGGTCGAGGCGGCGTTGCAGGCTAATGGCGGATCGGTCGACACGTTGTTCGCCAGTCGCTGAACGAACCTTTTCGGAACGCACCTTGGCCAGTCCCGTTAGTGACATAACCCTATCGGAGCACCCTATCATGCCCAAGACCGCAATCGCCCTCGTGGCCGCCTTGGCCCTCGCGACCTCGGCATCGGCGCAGTCCAGCGCACCGCAATCGGCGTCGACGCAAAATGGTCTCGGCGGACTTGGTGGGCTAGGCGATCTCGGCGGACTCGGTGGCTTGCTCGGTGGTGCGCTGCCGAGCGTCGGATCGATCGGCGCGGGCAATGCTGCCGGACTGCTAGGCTATTGCCTGAAGAACAATCTGCTCGGGCAGGGTGGTGCCCTCGGCGCGCTCACCGGCGGACGGAATGCCGCGGCACGAGCGGGCGGCTCGACGAATGCGCCGTCCACCGGCGCGCAGTCGATCCTCCAGCGCCTGACCGGGCGGCAGGGCGTACGAACGTCGCCGGGTTACGCGGCGGGCCAAGAAGGCGAGGTGCAGGCGCCGAACGGGCAGGCGTTCTCGCTCGACGACCTTGGCGGCCAGGTGAAGACGCGGATGTGCAGCGTCGTGCTCAATCGGGCGAAGGCGTTCCTGTAAAAGGGGCGATCGCGGGCTAATGGCGGCCGGGGCGCAACGTGCGCGGCAGTTAAAGCTGGAGGTATAAGCCAGTCCCTCCGTCGTGCCCGTTCCGTCGTCGCATATCTCACGTCATCCTGACGAAAGTCAGGGCCCAGAGTAATGGGTTACTGCCCTATGGGACCCTGGGTCCTGACTTTCGTCAGGATGACGATGTGGGCGTAGGACGTTTTCGCGTCTTCCGCTACTTCAGGGTTAGTCCGATGCGCGCTCTAATTTCGGGTTCTCACCGTTAAGGCAGGACACAAGTGGTGACGGGTGCGTCGCAGGCGTTGGTCACCCGCTCAGCCTGCGCCTGCCAATATCGTCAGCTAGGAAAAGGCGGGGTGGCTTCGGCGACGGCGAACGTCGTTGGTTCCCGCAACATTGTCGTAAATGGCGGTTGGATCGATCACCGGCAACCAACCACACCGCACAAATGAAAAGAGGCTGCCGGATCGTCTCCCGACGACCCGACAACCTCCTGACATGGTCAGCGGCCGGAGAGCTCCAGCCCGGAGGACCATGCGTACCGCTTAGCCTGTGGACCACGTGTTGACTGGGAGAGAATACTCCCCACGCGGACCGGCGGCGTTAGCGGTGCGTCCCCCGAACGAACCGAACCGAACTCACTGCTGAACCATGAGACATCGGATCACCTCCTTTCGCTTGTTGAAACAACGCGGCCAAGCCCGACCGCACCCGCAATGTGTGCCGACCGCGCATGCGATACAAGTCTTGTTTTATGGAAGATTTCGGCCGATCTTACCCGACTGTCGTCCTGGCAAAATCAGCCGCGACAATCCTCGGTCACGCGCTCGATCTCGGCCCAGGCGGGCACGACGAGCGGTGGCAGTCCGGCCTGCTGGACGACGAATCGCCCACGACTGAACCCCATTGCCTCCAGCAAGGAGTCGTTCGGCATCAGCGCGGCCGCGACATAAGGCGGCGTGCCACCGGTCGGCTGGACGGACACGGCGCGGGTCACGCTCGACGTGCGGATCGTCAGCGGTGTCGGCGTGGTGCCCGCCCGCGACAGATAGATCTGGCGCGCCGCGGTATCGCAGCGCAGCGTCAGCGACGCGTCGGCATTGGCCGGTCCGAACAGCGCGATCGAGCCGCGGGCGTCGCGGCGATAGACCCAGGTGCCCGGCGAATACGGCAAATCGCGCCAGTCCGCGGCGATCGGTACCGGGCGCGGCGTCGGCGCGGGGGGCGGCGCGACGGTGCGCGATGGCGGCGGTGCCTCGGCGCGCGGTGGCGGGACGCAGCCGGCAATTGACGCGAGCGTCGCCAGGCCGGCAAGGCGCGCCAGGACGAGGGGGCTGGCAAGCGATCGCAAGCCGACGAGGTGAGGGGACGGAGTGCGCATCGCATCGCTATGCGGCACGCCCGGCGGTCGCTCAAGTACGACGAAGCGCTCTAGGCGGGAACCGCCGCACGGTGGTACCGGTTCAGCGACGGAAGAAATCAGGAGAACGCTCATGTCCGACACCGCTGCCCAGACCCCGACCCAGCTGCTCGTCCAGTCGAACATCTCGGGCACGATGAAAGTCGAGAGCCGCGATGGCGACGCTGTCGGCTCGGTACACGCGTTCATGGTCCACAAGGGCACCGGCCGCGTCACGCACGCCGTGCTCAGCCTCGGGGGCTTCCTCGGCATGGGCAAGAGCTTCTACCCGTTGCCGTTCGCGCTGCTCCAGTTCGACGCCGTCCGCGACCTCTATGTCGTGACAATCGACAAGCGTGTTCTGGAGGGCGGCCCGAGCTGGGCGAACAACGCGCCGGTGTTCGATCAGGCCTATGCCGACCGCGTCGCCAGCTATTACGGATCGAGCAGCGAAGACCTCGTCGTCGGCTAAGCTGCGCGGGGAACGATCCGGTCAAGCGCGCCATTTAAGGCGCGCTTGGCCTCTAGAAGATCATACTGATTTTGCAGTCGGAGAAAAAATCCCTCCGACATTCTGAAATATCGCGTCAGGCGCAAGTCAAGTTCGCCGTCGACCGGGGCGTCTCCGTTGATCAGTGCTTCGATCCGCAACTGCGAAACGTCGATGGCCGCAGCCAGGTCTATCGATCTAAGGCCGAGAGGCTCCATAAACTCACTGGCCAGCATTTCGCCGGCATGATCATTCTCTATCCAGTCACGGTTAGTGATAGTCTGTGATTTCGACACGCTCAGCGCCTCCATCGCGCCATATGAAGCATACACGCCATTGCAAATTGATGGAAATGGAATGCTGACCGGCGCGGTCGTCCGTCAAGGCGTGAAGGCGATTGCTTGGCGGAAAGCGGACATCGTCGAGCGTTTCTGCGGCATCAAGCAACCTCAATCGGTTCACGGCTCGATGCAAGATATCCGGAGGAAACCGACGAGTTCGCTTCCGGCGCCAGACGCGCTCTGTTTCGTTGTCGTGAAAGCTGCGGATCATAAGGTACCATCGATTAGGCATAGACGATCCGTGAGTGTCCAGCGGCAAGCGAAAGCACGCAAGGGCTACCGCGATCGCGAGCCGCCCATCCGCATCTTCTGGCTCTTCCCGTAGCGCGTTTTCCGCGTGCCCGGCTTGCCCTCGTTCGATCGCCCCATGACCGGCGCTTTCTGCTGATCCACCGGCAGGCCCAGTTCCTCGTTCTCCAACTGGCGGATCTCGTCGCGAAGACGACCCGCGGTCTCGAACTCCAGATCGCTCGCGGCCTTGCGCATCTGCTTTTCCAGATCCTCGATATATGCGCGGAGATTGTGCCCGACCATGTGAGGCCGGTCCTCGTCGATCGGGATCGTCACCTGATCCTGGCTCGCGACGTGTGCGATGATGTCGCCGATATTGCGGCGGATCGTCGTCGGGGTGATGCCGTGTTCGGTGTTGTACGCGACCTGTTTCTCGCGGCGGCGCGACGTCTCGTTCATCGCGCGCTCCATCGATCCGGTGACGCGGTCGGCGTACAGGATCACGCGGCCGTCGACGTTGCGCGCCGCACGGCCAATCGTCTGGATCAGCGACGTCTCGGAGCGCAGGAAGCCCTCCTTGTCCGCATCGAGGATCGCCACCAGCCCGCATTCGGGGATATCGAGCCCCTCGCGCAACAGGTTGATGCCGATCAGGACGTCGTAGACGCCGAGACGGAGATCTCTGATAAGTTCGATGCGTTCCAGCGTCTCGACGTCGCTGTGCATGTAGCGGACCTTGATCCCCGCCTCGTGCATATATTCGGTCAGGTCCTCCGCCATCCGCTTGGTCAGCGTGGTGACGAGCGTGCGATACCCCAATGCCGTGGTCTTGCCGACCTCGACGATCAGGTCCTGGACCTGTTCCTCGACCGGCTTGATCTCGACGGGCGGATCAATCAGCCCGGTCGGACGGATGACCTGCTCGGCGAACACGCCGCCGGTCTGCTCCATCTCCCAGCTACCGGGGGTCGCCGAGACATAGGTCGTCGGCGGGCGCATCGCGTCCCATTCGTTGAAGCGCAGCGGGCGGTTGTCGATCGCGCTCGGCAGGCGGAAGCCGTACTCGGCGAGCGTCAGTTTGCGACGGTGATCGCCGCGCGACATGCCGTTGATCTGGCCGATCGTGACGTGGCTCTCGTCGACGAACAACAGCGCGTTGTCGGGCAGATATTCGAACAGCGTGGGCGGCGGCTCGCCCGGCATGCGGCCGGTGAGGAAGCGGCTGTAATTCTCGATCCCCGCGCAGGAGCCGGTCGCGGCGATCATTTCCAGGTCGAAGTTGGTGCGCTGTTCGAGACGCTGCGCTTCCAGCAGTTTGCCCTCCAGCACCAGCTCCTTCAGCCGCTCCGCCAGCTCGTGCTTGATCGCCTCGCCCGCCTGCTTGAGCGTCGGACCGGGCGTCACGTAATGCGAGTTCGCGTACACCCGCACCGAGTTCAGCGAGGCGACCTTCTTGCCGGTCAGCGGATCGAACTCGGTGATCTCCTCGATATCGTCGCCGAAGAACGAGATGCGCCATGCGCTGTCCTCGTAATGCGACGGGAAGATCTCGAGCGTGTCGCCCTTCACGCGGAAATTGCCGCGCTGGAACGCCGCGTCGTTGCGCTTGTACTGAAGCGCGACGAGCTTCCGCACGATCTCGCGCTGGTCGACCGTGGTGCCCTTCTTCAGGTCGAAGATCATCGCCGAATAGGTCTCGACCGAGCCGATGCCGTACAGGCACGACACCGACGCGACGATGATCACGTCGTCGCGTTCGAGCAGCGCGCGCGTCGCCGAATGCCGCATCCGGTCGATCGACTCGTTGGTCGACGATTCCTTCTCGATGTACGTGTCGGAGCGCGCGACATACGCTTCAGGCTGGTAATAATCGTAATAGCTGACGAAATATTCGACCGCGTTGTCGGGGAAGAACGACTTCATCTCGCCGTAGAGCTGCGCCGCCAGGATCTTGTTCGGCGCGAGGATCAGGGCGGGGCGCTGGACGCGGTTGATGACGCTGGCCATCGTGAAGGTCTTGCCCGAGCCGGTGACGCCGAGCAGCACCTGGTCCTTCTCGCCGTCACCGATCGCGGAGACGAGTTCGGCGATCGCGGTGGGCTGGTCGCCCGCGGGTTCATACTCGCTGACGAGGTTGAACCGCTTGCCGCCCTCGACCTTGTCAGGGCGCGCGGTCGGGCGGTGCGGGACGAAGCTTTCGCCGGTTTCGGGCTCGGCGAGACTGGTGCGGATCTGAATGGCCATCGAGGGGGAATATGGGGAACATGTGGTGAGTCGGCAACGGCCACGGGACCTGTTTGGGCGAGCCCAAGATTAGCTGTTGTTGACCCGTTCCCCCGACGCCAATAATGCGACCGTTTCGCAAGCAATCGATCCGCCAGCGCGAGTCCGCGCGGCCGAAGGAATAGACGCATGACCGCCCCGACCGTCGAAGCAACCCGCGCGCCCGCGCTGATCCCCGAGACCCCCGCGTTCCTCAACGCCAAGGTGCTGTGGGTGCGTCACTGGAACGAACATCTGTTCAGCTTCGCGATCGAGCGGCCATCGACCTTCCGCTTCCGCTCGGGTGAGTTCGTGATGATCGGCCTCCCCCAGGAGGGCGGCAAGCCGATCATGCGCGCCTATTCGATCGCGTCCCCGCATTATTCGGAGGAACTCGAGTTCCTGTCGATCAAGGTCGAGGACGGCCCGCTGACCTCGAAGCTCCAGCTGATCCAGCCCGGCGACGAAGTGTATCTCGGCAAGAAGCCGACGGGCACGCTCGTGCTCGACGCGCTGCTGCCGGGGAAGCGGCTGTTCATGTTCTCGACCGGCACCGGCCTCGCGCCGTTCCTCAGCCTTATGCGCGATCCCGACGTCTATGCTGCGTACGAGCAGGTGATCGTCGTGCACAGCGTGCGCCGCGTAAGCGATCTCGCCTATCACGACGAGATGGTCGGTTTGCTGGCGGAGGATCCGCTGATCGCCGACGAGGCGCAGACGCAGTTCCACTACATCCCGACCGTGACGCGCGAGCCGTTCCGCACGACGCGGCGGATCGGTGCGCTGATCGAGGACGCGTCGCTGTTCGGCCACCCGGTCCGCGGCGAGCAGAAGCTCAACCCCGAGACCGACCGCGCGATGCTGTGCGGATCGACCGAGATGATCAAGGAATTCGCGGTGATGCTCGAGGCGAATGGCTTCGAGGAGGGCGCGAATTCGAAGCCGGGTACGTTCGTGATCGAGCGTGCTTTCGTCGGGTAATTCGAGGCTGCAACGCTGGCTGTTCCCCCGCGAAGGCGGGGCCCCAGGCCCGCATGCTCCCGGAGTTCGCCGCTACTGAGTCCCTTGACCCCCGCCTTCGCGGGGGAGCAGCAAGGTTGATTGCGTCGCCTGCGTAATCCGCCGATATCCCTCCTCAATCATAAGAGGAGAGACCCATGATCGGTTACGCGACGCTCGGCACCAACGACCTCGATACCGCGCTGACCTTCTACGACGCGCTGTTCGTGACGGTCGGCGGCAAGCGGCTCATGCAGATGCCCGACGAGCGGAAACTCACCTTCTACGGCGCGGGTGCGGACAAGCCGATGCTGGTGATCGGCAGGCCCTATGACGGTGCGGCGGCGACCGCGGGCAATGGTACGATGGTCGCGCTGGCGGCGGACTCGCGCGAGCAGGTCGATCAGGTTTACGCCAAGGCGATCGAACTGGGCGGCGCGGACGAGGGTGGTCCTGGGTCTCGGGGCCCCGAGCAGATGGGCTTCTATGGCGCCTATTTCCGTGATCCGGACGGCAACAAGCTCTGCGTGTTCAAGATGGGGTGAGGGACGGGCTGTGTTCGCCGCCTATCGCGTCCGAGCGGGTACACCTCCCCGGCGAAGGCCGGGGTCCAATTGGAAAGGTGGCAGTAACGAGGGGCTGTCCACCATTAACAGCCTTCCCCAATTGGGCCCCGGCCTTCGCCGGGGTGGTCGGACGTGTGGCCGGCGTCACTTTTCTCTATCGTTGTTCTCCCGCGAAGGCGGGAGCCCAGTCAGGGTCCCCGCCTTCGCGGGGAAACAGGTTTACTCGGTCGAAGGGGATAACCGCCGAACTTCTCCGAGGTGACGGAGAATTTAGCGGAAAGCTCGAACCGTCGGTGTATCGAGACACTTCAACAAAACCTCCCGCGGCATTGGCGTCACCGTCGCCGGCTTTACATACCGAGCAACCGCCACCGGCCGCCCGATCGCAACCGGCGCGAACCCCGTCTGCCCCGTGCACCGCATCGCCGCCGTCAGCAGTTTCGGCGGCGTATCATACCCTTCGAACGACAACCGGAACGTCCCCCAGTGGATCGGGATCGCGCGCGCCGCGCCCAGCCGGCTATACACCTCGACCGCATCCACCGGCCCGATATGGCTGCCCGACTCCATCTGCCCGTCGACGAACCGGAACGCGCCGATCGGGATCAGCGCCAGCCGGATCGGCCCCAGCGCCGCCGCCTCGACCGGCCATTGGCCGTCGCCCATCCCGGTATCGCCCGCGAAAAATACGTTACCGTCCGGCAGCGTCACGACGAAGCTCGACCACAGCGCGCGATTGCGATCGGTAAACCAGCGACTGCCCCAATGATGATTGCGCGTCACGACGACGTCGACGCCCGGCTTGATCGCTACTCGCTGCCCCCAGTCAAGCGCGGTCGCCTGCGCCCCGGTCTGGCCGATCACGCTGTCGTTACCCAGACTGGTGACGATCCGCGGCCGATCGCGCTGCCAGAGGCGCTTCAACGTCACCTTGTCGAGATGGTCGTAATGATTGTGGCTGACCAGCACGAGATCGATCTTCGGCAGCGCATCGAACGCGATCCCCGGCTCGGCGACACGGCGCGGACCCGTGCCGAGCGGCCCGGCCTTCTCCGCCCAGACCGGATCGGTGAGGATGTTGAGCCCCTGCGTCTGGACCAGCACACTCGCATGGCCGACCCACGTCACGACCATCCGCTCGCCCTCGACGCGTGCGGGCGGCGCAGTGCGGTTGACCGCGACCGTCTTCGGCCACGTGGGTCGACCATCGCTGGCGGTGAAATAGCGCCAGAAAAAGCCCGCGCGACCACCACCGGCGGGCTGGATCTGCTGCGTGTCGGCGTCGTTGTCGGGATTGGCGAAGCGCTCGCCGTCGAAATGGGCATTGGCCGGCCCGCGGTAATAGATGCGGTCGAGGAAGCGCGGGACGATCGTCACCGCCAGCGCCAGAACCACGATCGCCAGCAGCACGATGCCTCCGACGACCTTCAACACCTGACGCACGCCGTTCCCCTATCCGTTGCTGGTCCGTAACGCATCGTGCCGAGCATCGTTCAGACCGCTTGGCGCTGATGCGCAACCCCGATAGCCTTCCGTCAAAGGGGAATCGGAAAATGCGCAAGTTTATCATCGGGCTGTTGCTCGCGACCGCGCTTCCTGCGTTGGCGGAGGCGAAGACCGTCGCGGTCGAGGAGCAGTCGATCGACCAGCTCCAGGCGATGATGGCGTCAGGCAAGGCGAGCAGCGTCGATCTCGTCCGCGCCTATCTCGCGCGGATCGCGGCGATGGACCGCAAAGGGCCGGCTCTGCGCGCCGTGATCGCGCTCAACCCCGACGCGCTGGCGCAGGCGAAAGCGCTCGACGCCGAACGCAAGGCGGGGCGCATCCGCGGTCCGCTCCACGGCGTGCCGGTGCTGATCAAGGACAATGTCGAAACCGCGGACCGGGTGACGACCACTGCCGGCAGCTTGGCGCTGAAGGACAACCTGACCCGTCGCGATGCGCCCGTCGTGGCGCAGCTCCGCGCGGCGGGGGCGGTCATTCTGGGGAAAACCAACCTCAGCGAATGGGCGAACATCCGCTCGACCCGCTCGATGAGCGGCTGGAGCGCGGTCGGCGGTCTGGTCAAGAACCCCTATGCGCTCGACCGCACCGCGTGCGGGTCGTCGAGCGGCTCGGGCGCGGCGGTCGCGGCGAGCTTCGCGGCCGCGGCGATCGGCACGGAAACCGATGGATCGGTGGTGTGTCCCTCGTCGCTCAACGGGTTGGTCGGTTTGAAACCATCGATCGGCCTCGTCAGCCGAACGCACGTCGTACCGATCAGCCACAGCCAGGATACGCCCGGCCCGATGGCGCGCAGCGTCCGCGACGTCGCGACGCTGTTCTCGGCGATGATCGCCGCCGATCCCGCCGACACGGCGACCGCCGGGGCAGGCGCGTACAAGCGCGATTATGCGGCGGCGCTGTCGACCAGCGCGCTCTCGGGCCTGCGCATCGGCGTGATCCGCCCCGAGATGACTGCGGACCTCGCAGCGAAATACCAGGCGGCGCTCGACGTGCTGAAGGCGGCGGGTGCGGTGCTGGTCGAGGTCAAGCAGCCGAAGCTCGAAGGCCTCGGCGAGGCGGAACTGCTGGTGCTCCAGACCGAGCTGAAGGCCGACCTCGACACCTATCTCGCGACCACCCCCGCCACGGTCCGCACGCGCACGCTCGATCAGGTCATCGCGTTCAACGCTGCCAATGCGGCAACGGAAATGCCGTTCTTCGCGCAGGAGACGTTCGAGGCCGCGGCCAAGACCAAGGGATTGAACGACCCAGCGTACAAGGCGGCGCGCGCGAAATCGTTGCGGCTGGCGGGCGCGGAGGGGATCGACGCGCTGCTCAAGGCGGCGGGGGCGAGCGTGCTGGTCGAGCCGACCTATGGCCCGGCGTGGCTCAGCGAACCGGTGTACGGCGATCAATATGGCGGGCCGAGTTCGAGCGGGCTGCCGGCGGTCGCGGGCTATCCCAACCTGACGGTGCCGATGGGGCTGGTGCGCGGGCTGCCGGTCGGCTTGTCGTTCATCGCGACGAAGTATGGTGACGCGGCGGTGCTGGGCGCGGGGTATGCGTATGAGCAGAGAGCGAAGGCTCGGGTTGCGCCAAGGTATCTACCCACCGCCGATGTCGGCCCCGGCCTCGACGCCGCCCGCTAAACTCACGATCCTCCCCCGCCAGGGGGAGGTGGCACCGCAGGTGACGGAGGGGGAGGAGACGGAACAGCGGTTACCCTGACCTCCCCCCCCCACAGGGACG
>NZ_JACONT010000057.1 GCF_014358075.1 Sphingomonas albertensis
AGGCGGGGACCCAGTCTGGGCTCCCGCCTTCGCGGGAGAACAAGGAAGGGATTACTGCCTTCGCCTATCCGCAATCACCGATCGAGCGAGACCGACTGGCGCAAATTGGCGATCGCGGTTTCCTGATCCGGGACCGGGGGCTCCGGCATCACGCCGCCCTCGAAATCGTCCGTTACCGTCACGGTCGTCCCCAGCGTCGTCGCCCCGAACAGCTGCTTGGCAAAGCCGAGCGGCACGCGGATGCAGCCGTGCGAATCAGGGAAGCCCGGGTTCCGGCCGGCGTGGATCGCGATGCCGTCCCAGGTCAGCCGCTGCATGAACGGCATCGAGGCATCGTTATACAGGTTCGACTTGTGGACCGCGTTCTTCTGCAGGATCGGATAGGTGCCGAGCGGCGTGTCCTTGCCGTCCTTGCCGCTGGAAATGGTCGTCGCCGCGATCATCGTCGAGCCGCGATAGACGAAGGCGCGCTGCTCCAGCAGGCTGATGACGATGCTGACCGGCTCGCTCGACCCATTGTCCTTCCAGACGAACTGGTTGGGCGAGAGTTCGGTCGCGGCCTGCTCGATCGGCAGCGCGGCGATCGCGGCGGCAGACGCGGCCAGAGCCGGGTTTGCGCCCGCCAACAGCGCGAAGGCCAGCCCCATTGCCGCAACCGATCGTACCACCCTGCTCATCCTACCGTCTGCCACCTGAGTCTCGAAATCCGTCTCGATAATTCGCCCAACGCACGATTCTCTGGAATGTGCCGCCGCGAGAGTTGAGTCGACGAACCGACCCCAAGCCGGGGTAGTTCGAGGGAACGGACCCACAACCAGTGGAAATGGTTGCAGAATATTCACCGAAAATCGGCTATACCCGGTTCACGGGAACTGGGGCAATTTCGGGAAAATCGATGCACGACGAGCAAGGTCTTGTGCGCGAACGACGCGCGCTTCTGAAGAACGGTTTGGTACTGGCGGGGGCTCTGGCGGTACCGGGTACCGTCTCCGCAACGACACGGCTCGGCCGCCCGCTGACGGCGCGCGACCTGAAGCCGATGTCGCAGCCACCGCTGCCACGCACCACGGTTGCGGTGACGTCGCCGAAGGTGGTTCGTCCCGACCTGCTGCGCCAGGCGATGGCGTCGCTCAGCCGTCACGGCAGCCGCATCCAGCACCACGACCGGATCGCGATCGCCGATTTCGCGGCACCGTCGGGCAAGCCGCGGTTCCACTTCGTCGACCTCGCCAGCGGGCGCAGCACGTCGTTGCTGGTCGCGCACGGCAGCGGTTCGGATCCGGCGCATACCGGGTATCTGGAGCGCTTCTCGAACCGCTTCGGCTCGAACGCCTCGTCGGAGGGCGCGTTCGTCACCGACGAATATTATGTCGGCAAGCATGGCCGCTCGCAGCGCCTGATCGGGCTCGATCCGACCAACGACAACGCGCTGGACCGTGCGATCGTCGTGCATTCGGCCTGGTATGCGAACAAGGACATGATCGAGACCCACGGCATGCTCGGCCGCAGCCAGGGCTGCTTTGCGGTCGGCGAGCGCGATCTGGACCAGGTGTTCGCCCGGCTCGGTGCCGGCCGGATGATCTACGCGGCGAAGGTCTGAGCTTTTAGCGGTCATCTCGACTCATTATCGTCATCCCAGCGAAAGCTGGGATATCCCGGTTTGGCGGGCGTCACCTAACACGTCAAATACCCCAGCTTTCGCTGGGGTGACGGATTGAGGCTAGGGGTTACGTACGAGCAATCGCCGCGACTGGCGTTCAGATTCCCGCCGCGACGGCGGTGATTCCCCTACTCCGCAGTCTGCGCCATCCGGCTCTGTTCCATCCGGCGGCGCGCGCGGCGGACGCCGCCGATGAGGCCCGACCACAGCAGCGCCTCAAGTCCGGCATAGCCCAGCCCGAGATGATCGGGCCGAACCGCCAGCACGTCCGCCAGCCGCACCGTTCCCGCGCGCAGACCCGCCCGGCCGATATCGCCCCAGCGTCGCGCCGTTTCCCAACGGATCAGGCGGATGTCGTGCGCGGAACAGTCGTGCGTGGCCAAGAAGTCCGCCTGGATCACGCTCAGCGCACTGCCCAGCATCGCCAGCGCGGCACGATCGGGGACCGGGCGCTTGGCCATGTTGTGCAGCATGATCAGCCGCGCGACCCGCTCCGCACGATCGTCGAACAGCCGGGCATAGCGTTCGGTCAGGACGCGGACGGATGCCGCCTCCATCGTATCGACGAAGCGCTTCGAGACGCCGCCGGGATGGACGCGGTACAGCACCAGCGCCTCGTCGAGCCGCGCGATCGCGCCGAAATGCTGGATCCGCTGATACAGGTCGAAATCCTCGGCATAGAGGAGCTCGGGTCGCGTCACCGGATCGAGCCGCCGCGCCACCTCGGTCCGCATCATCGTCGATGACCAGACCAGCGGATTCTCGATGCAGGTCAGCCACGCGACCAGCGCCGGCGTGGTAGTCGGCGCATAGCTGGAGGGGCCGACCACGCCGGCGGTCAAAAGCTCGGCAGCGGTGCCCAGCAGCACGGTGTCGGGGTGCGCGTCGAGATACGCCACTTGCCGCGCGAAGCGATCGGGGCGGCAGATATCGTCGTGGTCGAGCGCAGCGATGTAGCGCCCGCGCGCCTCGGCGAAACCGCGGTTGCGCGCGAGCACCGGGCCGCCGTTCTTCGCCATCACGACCAGTCGCACGCGCGGATCGGGCCAGGCGCGCACCACCTCACGCGTGTCGTCGGTCGAGCAGTCGTCGACCACGATCACCTCGAAATCGCCGAAAATCTGCGCCTGGAGGCTGGCGAGCGTCTCCTCGATCAGACCGGCGCCATTATACGCGGCCATGACCACGCTGACCGCGGGATCGGCGTTTCGATCGCGCGACGTCACGCTGCCGCCAAGGCTTTCGACGCCATCACCTGATCGATGATCATCAGCCCCACATCGTTCTGCCATAGCCACAAGCCATTGGCCTGCCCCGAAAAACTGCTCTCGCCGCCAAGCGGTCCCCATGGCACGAAACCCGCCGCCAGTCCCAGGCCGTACAGCCCGGGGATCGGCGCACCGTCGGCATCGACGATCCGGCAATGGCGGTCGACCATCGGCTGCCCGTCATGCGCCGCGAGCGGTATCTGGGTCCCGTCGCGATCGGCGATCGGCATGCCGATCGGGCGATAGCCGAGCGCGGCAACGACCAGGTCCGCTTCCTCGATCGTCGCCCGTGCGCGTGCGTCGTCGTCGCCCGAAATGCGGTGCAGCGTCACACGAGGATCGGGTGCGCGACCGTCGATGCCGAGCATCCGCAGCACCAGATCGCGCGCCTCGAGGCGGAAGCCGGCGAGACGGTAGACGAACCCCGACACCGGACAGATGTCGTCGGGGCCGAAATCGGTGAACCCCTCGGCATGCGCCGCCTCGACCGAATGATAGAAGGGGCGCAGCGGCCGGCGGTGCAGCAGCGTGACGGCCCCTGCCCCGAGCGGCAGCGCCGGCTGGCTCTTCAGCAGCAGCGCGATCGTCGTCAGCGCGCTGGTCGAGCCGCCGATCACCGCGATCTTCGGGTTGCGCTTGCCGGTCAGGATATCGGCGACCTTCTCGAACCCACCGACGGTCAGCACGTCGTCCGACTGGAGCAGGCGCCCGCTTGCGAGATCGACCAGGCTGGCCCCCGCAACGCGCTGCGTCGCGAGCCGGTCGAGCGGCTGGTGACCGCCGGTCGCGACGACGACGTTGCGCGCGAGCTGGTCGAACACATGGCCATCCGACAGCCGGCGGACCTGTACGCTCCACAAGCCGTCGCCGACACGTTTCGCACCCAGCGCTTCATGTCCGGTGAGCACCGTCCCGCCATTCTCGCGGACGATGTCGGTCAGCCGGTCGCCGGTTGCGCGCAACAGCGGCCCGACCTCGGTCAGCGGCACGCCCAATGCACCCTCATGCGCGGCGACCGCACGCCCGGCGGGATGATCGACCAGCCGCGCGAGTTCGGGATGCACATTGTCGCGCACCGCGGTCAGGAAGGTCTGCGCGGTCGAATCGGAGGTGATCGCATAGCGTCCGAGCCGCCCGCCACCGATCGCGTTGCCGCGCTCGATCACCATCAGCCCCGATGCGGCGAGATCGGGCAGCAGGCCGCGCTTGGTCGCCGAGGTCAGCATCGCCGTCCCGGCGGGACCGCCGCCGATCACGACGACCGAGGCGATGGCACCACCGGGGCCGCGCACCGACGCCCGCCGATCGCGTGGCCGGAGAATCGCCGCGCATGCCGAGGCCAGCGCCGTCGCCGCCCGCCGCGCATCCTCGACCGACATCGCGTCGGTGATCGGCAGCGACAGCATCCGCCCGGCGATCCTGTCCGCGACCGGGGTCGGCTCGATCATCGCGGTTGCCTGGAACCAGGGCTGTTCGCCGAGATGCGGGCTGAAATAGCGGCCGCAACCGACGCCGTCCGCCTCGATGCTCTCGACGATCGCGTCGCGGTGGTGTGCGATATGCTCGGGGAGCAGCACCGGCATGAACTGCATCGCGCGGCGGCGGCCCGACACCGCCTGGAACTGAAAATCGGGCAGTGTCGTACGGTAGGCGTCCTCCAGCACGGCGCGGTGGTCAGTGACCGCATCGATCTCGGCGAGCTTGGCCTGTGCGATGATCGCGGTGATCTCTGGCAGCTTGGCGTTGATCCCCGGCAGCGTGGCGTTGCGGCTGCCCTCGAACCCGAAATTGCCCATCGAGCGCAGCGTCGCGATCAGGTCGACGTCGCCGCTGTGGATCAGCCCGCCCTCGCCGACCGCGAATGTCTTGGTCGCGTGCATCGAATGCACCACGGCGAACGGCGCGCGTGCGCCGAAACCCAGCCCCGCATCGTCGAGCGTGCCGAGCGACGAGGCCGCATCGACCACCACGCCGACGCCGTAGCGCCGCTGGAAATGGACGTAGCGGTCGAGGTCGATCGCGTTGCCGAAGGTCGCATAGGGCACGACCACGCCGATCCGCTCGCCGTGTCGCTGGAGCAACCGCTCCTCCTCCAGCGCGCAGGCACCCCAGTCGTCCGGATCGATATCGCAGACCAGCGGCGTCAGCCCCGCCCACGCCGCCGCCTGCGCGGTCGCGGCGAAGGTGAGCGCGGGCATCAGCGCCAGCGTGCCCTGTTTCGGGTCGAGCCCCCCCGTCCGCATGCCCGATGCGTGACGGATCGCGAGCATCAGCCCCAATGTGGCATTGCCGACCGCGAGACACGCACCGTGGCCGCCGAACAGCGTGTCGGTCACCCCGGCCTCGAACGCGCGCACCTCGGGGCCGTTGTTGCTGAACACCCCCGATGCCTCGACCCGGCGCAGTGCATCGAGATGCTCGCTCAGGCGTGGCGGGTTTGGCGCGATCAGGGGGAGGCGTATCATCGGCGATCCGGTCTGTTGTGCGACAGGTCCATGCCCCACCGCCTCCTAAGAACCAGTTACGCGAGCAAACGCCAATATATGCAGGATAGTCATTTCCTTACATCACCCCGGATCGCACCCGGGGCGATGCAGGAGTTCAGCGTACCAGCGGCAGGCTGATATAGCTTTCGTCGGGGCCCGCGACGGTGATCTTCTGCGTCGCCTTCACGTAATCCTTGGGTTGCGCAAAGAAGATGTTCGGCACGAAGGTCTGCGGGTTGCGATCGTAGAGCGGGAACCAGCTCGACTGCACCTGCACCATGATCTTGTGCCCCGGCAGGAACACGTGGTTGGTGGTCGGTAGCGCGAACTTGTACTTGAGCGGTACGTTGGCGGCGATCGGCTTGGCGACGGCCAGATCCTCGCGGTAGCGCCCGCGGAAAATGTCCATCGCGACCGACAGCTGATAGCCCGCCATCGCCTTGTCGCCGGGATAGACGTCCGGATACACGTCGATCAGCTTCACGACCCAGTCGCTGTCGGTACCGGTCGTCGAGGCGGTCAGGTTCACCTCGGGAACGCCGGCGATCGTCGTCGGCGTCGTCAGCGCGTCGGTGGTGAAGGTCAGCACGTCGGGGCGGCCTGACACCGCACGCTGATCGTCGACCAGCCACTGTTTCCACGTCGATCCGCTCGCATAGGTCGGCAGCGTCGGGCGCACGCGGTAGCTGACCGGGGCGGCAGGGTCGGAGATATAGTCCGCGGTCGTCGCCGCGCCGCCCGCCGCCTGGAAGCCGAGCGCGCCGCCGGGCTTGAGGTAGAGCGGGGTGCCCGCCGCGGAGGCGGTCGGCCAGCTCTGGAGCTTCTGCCACTCGTTGCGGCCCGACTGGAACATCGTCACCGGCGCGACGTCCATCGCGGGCTGGTCGCTCTTCAGATAATGCGCGAGGAACGGCGCGAGGACGTGCCAGCGCCACCATTTCGCGGTGTCGGCATCCCATTTGATCGCGCCCAGCGCACTGCCGTCGCGCACCTCCTGGCCGTGATACCAGGGGCCCATCGACAGATAGACCATATCGTTCGCGGTGTCCTTGGGCTCGAGCGCGCGATACACCGCGGGCGCGCCGTAGATGTCCTCCTGATCCCACAGGCCACCGACGATCAGCGTCGGCACCTTCAGCGGCTGGCCCGCGAGCACGGTGTCCATCGCCTGCGTGGACCAGAACGAGTCATAGGCGGGATGCTGCGTGATCTTGCGCCAGAAGCCGAGCTGTTCGAGCCCCTGCGCCTTGCCGATCGCGCCCGCCGATCCGCCCTTGAGGTAATAGTCGTAGTCGTCGGCGGTGTCGGTGATCCACGGCGTGCTGGCGTCCTTGGTCGCCTCCTGGCCGAGGATGTATGGCATCATGCCTTCGCGAAACGCACCATTGTGGAACCAGTCGTCGCCGCGCCAGCCATCGACCATCGGGTTCATCGGCACCGACACTTTCAGCGCGGGGTGCGGGTTGATCAGCGCCATCAGCGGCAGGAAGCCGTCATAGCTGATCCCGCTGATCCCGACGCGGCCGTTGGACTCGGGGACGTGCTTCACCAGCCAGTCGATCGTGTCGTAGGTATCGGTCGAATCGTCGGTCTTGGTCGGGTTCTGGGCCGTGCCGGCGCGCGCCGGGTTCATCATGTAGATGCCCTCCGACCCGTGCATCCCGCGGACGTCCTGGATCACGCGGATATAGCCGGCCGCAGCGATCACGTCGCCGGCGCCATCGCCGTTCTGGAGGATCCCCGCATAGGTGCCGCTGTCGACCTTGGTCTGGCCGTCGGCGTCGTAGGGCGTGCGCGTCATCAGGATGCCGGCGTCTTTCGCGCCCTTGGGCACGATGATGACGGTATGCAGCTTCACCCCGTCGCGCATCGGAATCTCGACGACTTTGCGGACGTAATCATAGCCGACGTCGCGCGGCGCCATCTTGGCGGGGCGTTCGTCGTAATTCTGGGCGGTCGCGGGCAGGGCCTGGGCAGCCAGCGCAGCGAACGCGCAGGCGGTGAGCAGACGGGGCGTAAACTTCATTTTCTTCTTCCTTCCCTCCCGGACCGAAAAAGAAAAAGGCTCGCCTTTCCGTACGGAAATACGAGCCCCTCCCATAGTAGCTAGTGGATCGATCGCGTGATCACCCTCCGCCAAAGACCGTCACCCCAGCGAACGCTGGGGTCTCCCGCTTGGCGGTTGCTGGTGGCCGCTCGGTGAGATCCCAGCTTTCGCTGGGATGACGGGGCCTTGGGCGGGTCAGGTGTCACGCTCTTCGACTACCCCATTACGCCGTCCGCGTGCCGGTCAGCGGGAAGCTGCCGAAGGCGCCGGCCGCGACGCTGCCCTTGAGGACGTCGTCCTCGACGGTCGCCTTGCAGTCGAGCGTCATCGGCATCGGCACGGTCATGCTCTGCTTCCAGGTGATCGTGTCGCCATCGACCTCGCCGGTGACGTCCATGCCGCCCATCGCGCCCGATACCGCGCCGGTGAAGGTGCTGCCGGCGCTGTTGACGGTCAGCGTCATCTTCTGGTCGCCCAGCGGCGATTTGACCACGCAATCCCAGCTGCCATCGACGTTTGCCATTATTCTCTCTCCTGAAGCACCGCCCGGAACGCCCGGGCTCTGCAATTATTTGGCGCCGGCAACCGACGCCGCGGGGATGACCTCGACCGGCAGGCCGATGCTGTCAAGTTGCGGCCGCACCGTCTTCGCATCGCCGACCACGACCCAGATCGTCTTCTTCGGATCGAGCGCCTGCTGGATCGCTGTGTTGAGTTGCGGCAGGTTAAGCCCTTGATAGCGCTGCGTGATCGTCGCGTAGTAATCGTCGGGCCGCTTGAGCAGGTCGTTCTGCTGCATCGCGCCGAGCACCGCGTCGGACGTCTCGAAATTGCCCGACAGCGAGCGGATCGCGCCGTTGATCGCGCGGTCGAACTCCGCCTGCGTCATCGGCTCCTTGCCGAGGAACGCGCCGATGTCGTCGCGAAGCGCAGCGATCGACGGACCGGTCTGGTCCGCCTGCACCGGTGCCGACAGGACATAGGGTGCGGCCTGCTCGTTCTGCTGGAACCGGCCCGAGACGCCGTACGACCAATGCTTCGTCTCGCGCAGGTCCATGTTGACGCGGCCGAGGAAGCTGCCGCCGAGGGCGTCGTTTGCGGTCGCGATCGGCAACAGGTCCTGCGTGCCCTTCAAGCCGGTCGGCACGCCGGCGACGATCAGCGACTGCGGGCTGTCCGGCCGGTCGATCAGCACGATCTTCGGCGTGGACGGCGTTACGGTCGCGGGGAACGCCTTGGCACCGGGCGCGCCGGTCGGCCGCCATGTCCCGAACCGCGCATCGAGCGCCGCCTTCACCTCGGCCAGCGGACGATCGCTGACGACGAAGATCTTCGCCTTGTCCGGCCGCAACCATGCCTGCTGGAACGCGATCAGGTCGGCACGCGTCAGCCCCGCCACCGCCTTCGGATCGCCGCTGCCCTGCGCCTTGGCATAAGGCGAGGTCGGCCCGAGCAGCTTGGGCAGGACGCGCGTCGCCAGCCCCTGCGGGCTGGTCAGTTCCTGCGCAATCTGCGCCAATTGCTGGTTCTTGACGCGCGCGACCTCGGCATCGGCGAACGCCGGGTTCTGCGCGATGTCCGCGAACAGGTCGACCGCGGGTACGAGATTGGCGCTCGGCACCTGCAACGACAGGAAGGTCCGGTCGTTCGATGCGCCCGAGCCGATATCCGCGCCGAGCCGCTCCTTGGCTTCTGCCAAGGCGACCGAATCGCGCGTCACGGTGCCCTCGTCCATCATCGACAGCGT
Source organism: Sphingomonas albertensis (assembly GCF_014358075.1). GTDB lineage: Bacteria > Pseudomonadota > Alphaproteobacteria > Sphingomonadales > Sphingomonadaceae > Sphingomonas > Sphingomonas albertensis. Next base: position 9,209 of record NZ_JACONT010000057.1, read on the forward strand.
CAGCTTCTGCGTGCCGAGCTTGGTGGGCGCGTCGGCTGCGACGCCGGCATCGAAGCTCAGCACCGCCTGCGTCACCGGCACCGCGTCGCGCTGTGCGTAGACGACCTCGATACCGTTGCTCAGGCGCGTGCGCTCGACCTTCGGGAAGCTCAGCCCCGCGACCGTACCGACCGCCGGCAAGGCACCGCGCGTGCCCTTCGGCGGCGCTTCGGGGGCGGGCACCACATCGGCCTTGGGCGGGACGACCGCATTGGCATAGGCATCGCGCGCGCCGGGCACGACGGTCAGCGAATAGGCCGGACGCGACAGCCACTTCGCCGCCGCCGCGCGCACGCTGGCGGGCGTCTCCGCCGCGAGTTGCAGCAGCTGTTTCTTGTAGAAGCCCGGATCGTTCGAATACAGCGCGCCCTCGGCCAGCGCGACCGCCTTGCCGCCGAAGCCGCCGACCGATTCGAGCCCCTCCATCCTGCGCGCCGCCGTCGTCGTCGCGACGCGGCTGACTTCGTCGGCGGTCGGGCCGTTCTTGAGGAAGTCCGCGAGGATCTCGTCGATCCGCTTGTTTACCAGCGCGGGGTCGACGCCCTCGCGGACGATCGCCTGGATCTCGAACATGCCGAGCTGGCTGAAGCTGCTGTTCTCGGCGGAAATCCGCGTGACCAGTTTCTCCTTCTTGACCAGCGCGGTATCGAACCGGCTGCTGGCGAGGCCGCCGAGCACGCCCGCCGCGACGTCCAGCGCGGTGCCGTCCTTGTCGTTCAGGCCGGGCACCACCCAGTTGCGGCTGATCATCACCGCGGCGACACGGTCCTTGATCGTCTCGCTCACCGGCGCAGGCAGGGCCGGGATCGGCGCGGGCGGCACGATGCTTTCGGGCCCCTTGGGGATGCCGCCGAAATACTTCTCGGCGAGACGCTTTGCGGTCGCCGTATCGACATCGCCGGCGAGCACGAGCACCGCGTTGTTCGGGCCGTAATGATCCTTGAACCAGTCCTTCACGGTCTGCAGCGACGCCGCATCGAGATCCGCCATCGAGCCGATCGTGGTGTGGCCGTACGGGTGATCCGCCGGGAACAGACCCTCGGTGATCTTGTACTGGGTCAGGCCGTAGGGCTGGTTGTCGCCCTGGCGCTTTTCGTTCTGGACGACGCCGCGCTGCTCGTCGAGCACACCCTGCGTGATCGCGCCGGTGAGGTAGCCCATCCGGTCGGATTCAAGGAACAGTGCGCGGTCGAGCGCCGCGGTCGGCACCGTCTCGAAATAATTGGTGCGGTCGAAATAGGTGGTGCCGTTGAAGTCGGTCGCGCCGACCTGTTTCAGCGGTTCGAAGAAATCGCCCGGTGCGTTCTCGGAGCCATTGAACATCAGATGCTCGAACAGATGCGCGAAGCCGGTCTTGCCCTTGGGTTCGAACTTCGACCCGACATTATACCAGACCGACACCGCCACGACGGGCGCCTTGCGATCGGTATGCACGACGACGCGCAGGCCGTTCTTCAGCGTGAACTGCTGGTAGGGAATATCCACCGACTTGACGAGGTCGGCAACCGGGGCGGGCTTGGCTGCGGGCATCGGCCGCTGCGCCTGGCCGGACGCGAGGGCGGGCGAGACGAGGCCGGGCGAGACGAGGGCGATTGCAGCGACGCCGGCAAGCGCGCTCAGTTTGCGTGTCATGGTCGAACGATACCCCGAATTCGAATGATGTCGTCGCAGCATAGGCGGGCTTCGTCGGCGGGCAACAGGATTGATGGGTCGAATTCCGAAGGATCGACGCCCCGCTCCGGCGCAGTCCGTGCCAGCCGCCGACCGCGCGCCGATGGGATCAGAAGAACAGTTTGCGGATGCTGAGCCTGACGGTGCGGCCCAGCGGATCGAGGTAATCGGGCTGGTAGTTGTTCGGCGTCGCGCCGGTCGCGTCGGTCACGCGCTGGCGGGTGTTGAGGACGTTCTCGACCGACAGGCTGATCCGCATGCCGCGCAGCCACGGGCGCGCCTTGACCCATTCGAGGCGCTGGCCGAGGTCGGCGAACAGGCGGAGATTGGCGGTCGCGAGGCCGCCGAAGTTGAGCGTTTCCGGCGCGGCGGCGGTGCCGCCGTTGACGCGCGTACCGGTCGCGTAGTTGGCGGAGATGCGCGCACCGAGGCCGTTGTTGGTGTAGCCGGCCTGCGCCTCCAGTTCGTGACGCGACTGGCCGCCGCTGCTGCCGATCGCGTCGCCGTCGAGCAGGTTGAGGCTCGGGCCGCCGTTCGCGACGAGCACCCGGTCGGTGAAGTGCCAGGTGTGATAGACCGCGAACTGGACGCGGCCGCCCGCCTGCCCCCCGCGACCGCCGAACCCGCGCCCGCCGCCACGGCCGCCCCCGCCCCTTGGGCCACCGTCCGGACCGGCACCGCGGCCGGCCCCAGGACCGGCACCACCGGCGCCTTCGGGACGACGGAATCCGCCGGGGGGCTGCATCCCCTCGAACGGGTTGGGACCGGTCCCTGCGCGATACGCCTCCAGTTCGCGCTGGATCTTCGACTTGAGCGGTGCGGAGAAATTGATTCCCCAGCGCAGTTCGGAACGTTCGCTGCGGGCGTAGTTGATCGGGCGGCGATCGACCTGCAGCAGATTGCCCGCGTCGTCGCGGATGAAGCGGTCGGGAAACGCCGCCTCGATCGCGGCCGTTGCCGACGGGAAGGCGGCGATCGGGTTTTCGACGCGACTCTCGACATAGTTCGCGGTGATCGACAGGTCCTTGGCGGTCCACGGCTTGAGCGTCAGCCCGACCTTCTTGACGTGGTTGTTGTCCGCGATCAGCCCGGGATTGCCGCCGCTGATCGTCGTGACGGTCGCGGTCGTGCCGCGCACGTAATCGAAGATCCGGACGTTGGGCGTGGTGATCGACGGGTTGCCGAGTTGCTGCGCGGTCGGCGCCTCGTCGGTGTCGGTCACCGAGGCGATCACGCGGACGCCGTCGATCGGCGACCAGTTCGCACCATAGCCGAGCGTGGTCAGCGTGCCAAAATCCGACAGGTGATCCTCGGCGAGGTTGAAGTTCGCCGACAGCGTGCCGAGGAACGGCAGCACGTCCTTCGACCGGCTGGAGATCGGTACGTCGACGTTGATCTGGCCGTTGACGGTATCGCGCGACACCATGCCGCGCTGCGCCACCTGACCGCCGAGCAGATCGTCGGTGCGGTAGGAGCGGCTGCTGAAATCGGCGGTTTCCGCACCGAGCTTGAGCGTCGTCGAGACCGCCCCTGCGGGCAGGTCGAACAGGTTGCCGTTCGCCACCGCATCGACCCCGCCGGTGCTCTGGCTGGCATAGGCGCGGTTGCCGGGGGCGGCGCCGATATCGCTCGCGGTAAGGCGATTGAACGGACTGGCGGTCGGATCGCCGGCGGTCAGCCGCGTCTGGAATGCGGTCGCGTCGACGCCGGTGTCGGTGAAGGTCTGCGTGTCGCTGCGGTCGTAATTGCCGGTGACGTTCCAGCGCCACGTGCCGATATCGCCGTTGAGCGTGGTGCCGAGATGCGCTGCGATCGACGACACGCGCTGCGCGAGCGGGAGAAAGCCCTCGTCGTCGAAGGCGCGGTTGACGACGGTGCCATCCGACACAGTCAGCGCGGCGACGGGCAGGCCGTTGAGGCTGCGGCTGTCGGTCGATTCGATGCGCCCGTTGATGGTCGCGCCGATGTTGCCGAAGATGTTGCGGGCATACACGCTGTTCGCGGTGAAGGTGCTGGTCGCGGCCTGGAGGCTGCGGAACGGCGTGGCATCGACGATTGCGCCGTTCGCGCCGACTGCGGTGCTGGCAGGCGGGGTGATGTCGCGCTCCGCCTCGGTCAGCGCCGAGGTCGAGGTGTATTCGACATGCAGGTTGACCCGGCGATCGCGGGCGATGTTGAGCAGGTCGAGTTCGCCCTGTGGCGTGTTGCTGCCGCCCTCGGTCGGCATCTTGTCGGTCGCCTCGGCGGTCACTGCGCGAAAGCGGCGGCGCAGGACGAAGTTCACGACCTTCTGGTCCGCGCGATAGCCGTATTTGAGCGCAACCTCCTCGGGCAGGATCTCGACGCGCTGGATCGCCTCGGTCGGAATGTCGCGGATCTCGCTGAAGCTGGAGATGCGACGCCCGTTGAGCAGCACGACGGGCGCACCGCCGCTGCCGCGGCCGCTGGTCGTCTGCGGGCTCAGTTCGCTGAGCAGGTCGGAGATCGAACTGACGCCGTAGGAGCGGATCTCGGCCTGGCCCAGGCTCTGGTCGGGCGGGATATCGCCGATCACCGAACCGGGCAGTTTGCGCGATCCGGTGACGACGATCTCCTCGGCATCGGCGGCTTCGTCCTCTTCGGCAGCCTGCGCGGCAGGTGCGGGCGAGGCAGGCGTCGACGGGGCCTGTTGCGCCGCCGCCATCGCAGGCGCGCTTACCGCCAGAACCAGACCCAATGTACGCATAGTCGCTATTTCCCGATGATCGCCCTCGATCAAGGGGCTCGACTAAAGGGCAATTGTCGCAGGATTATGCCCGTTCACCGCGCCAGATGTGCATCCATGTCTTCCAGCGGCACGCCTTTGGTCTCCGGGAAGTAGAAGAACACGGTCACGAACTGCACCGCCATCATCGCCGCGAAGAACAGGAACGGCACGCCCGCCGACCAGGCTGCGGCTACGGGGAAGACCTGCGCGATCACCGCGTTCCAGCCCCAATGGCTCGACGAACCGATGCTCGATCCGCGCGCGCGGACGTTCTGCGGGAACACTTCCGAGATATACACCCAGATCACCGCGCCCGAGCCGGGGGCGAAGAACATGATGAAGACGATCAGCGACGGCAGCAGCAGCCAGCTCGGCAGGACTCCCAGCAGCGCGAGCCCGCCGACGGTGAGCGCGGCGGTCATGCCGGCCGAGCCCCAGAGCAGCAGCGTGCGCCGCCCGATCCGGTCGATCAGCAGCATCCCGAGCAATGTGAAGACCATGTTGGCGACACCGATCATCACCGCCTGGAGATCGGGCGAGAGGCTGCCGCCGGACGCCTTGAAGATGTCGTTGAGGTAATAGAGGAACGCGTTGATGCCGCTGAACTGGTTGAACATCGCGACCAGGAAGGCGAGCGTGATCGGCTTGCGGTGGCGCGACCAGGAGAGCTTGGCGTCGCCCTTCGGCGCATCGAGTTCGCGCCGCGCGATGTCGGGGCTCATCCCGACCATCGCCAGCACGTCCTTCGCTTCCGCATCGCGCCCCTTGGCGAGCAGCCAGCGCGGCGAATTGGGAATGCGGAACAGCAGCGCGAAGAACACCAGCGACGGCGCTGCGACGATCCCGAGCTTCCACCGCCACTCGACATCGCCGAGCCCGAGCGAGCCGATGACCGCGTTCGAGACATAGGCGAGCAGGATGCCGAGGATGACCGCGAACTGGAATCCGCCGACCATCTTGCCGCGCTGTGCGGGCGGCGCCAGCTCGGCGATATAGGCCGGTGCCAGCACCGACGAGCCGCCGATCGCGATGCCGTTGATGAATCGGAAGCCGAGGAAGCTGTGCCAGTTCCACGCCAATGCACAGCCGAGCGCGGTGACGACGTACAGGAAGGCGAGCATCCGCAGCACGTTGCGGCTGCCATAGCGATCGCCAGGCATGCCGACGAACAGCGCGCCGATCAGCGTACCCCATAATGCCGAAGACACGGTGAAGCCGAGCCACGCCTCGCTGAGCGCGAACTTCGCCTTGAGCGCGCCGGTGACGCCGGCGATCACCGCGGTGTCGAAGCCGAACAACAGCCCCGCCAGCGCCGCGGTGGCGACGCTCGCGATCAAGACGCTGCTGGGGCGGGCTTTGGAGGGGGTGATCGTCATGCCGGCTGTTTCGAGTGTTTCGGCGCGTCGGGCAAGGCATCGCAGACCATTTCGACCTGCGGAAAGACCCGAATCAGGTTCTTCAAAACGCATTAACGAATGCCGGCCAAGGTTCCTCGCATATCTTATGCCTGGGGGGCGACGCGTTGACGACCGGATTGCCGAAACTGTTCTTCGCCGTCCTTGCCTGCGCACCGTCATCGGCATGGGCGGCGTGCACGGTCACCAACACCGGCCCGACCGCGCTCGGTACCTATTCGCCACCCGCACTGGTCAATGGCGCGCCGCCGTACAGCGCGGTGCCGGGTGGATTCGACTGTCCGGGAACGGTCATATCGCTGCTGACGGGCAATTTCCTGCGTGCCACGGTGACCAGCGCGGACGGGTTCAAGCTGACCTCGACCAACGCCGCCGATACCGTCACCGCCCGCTATGTCGTCGCTGCGGACAGCGCCGGGGCATATCCGTTCACGCCCGGCACGCCGTTCGTCTACATGAATGGCGGCATCATCAACCTGCTCGGACTGCTCGGTGGAACGGCGCGCAACGTCCAGGTCCATGTCCGCCCCTCGTCGCTGACCGCCGTCGCGCCGGGTACGTACAAGGGCAGCTTCACGATCGGCTGGGAGTGGCGCTTCTGTTCGCTGCTCGGCGTCGGTTCGCTATGTGCGGGCACGCTCGACCAGAGCAGCGCGGTCACCTCGGCCAGGGTCGACGTGACGATGATCGTCTCGGCCAGGCCGGTCGCGGTCGTCATCACCACCCGCACGACCTATGATCCGATCTCCGCCACCAATAATCCGCGCGCGATCCCCGGCAGCAAACAGCGCACGACGATCACGCTGACCAACCCCGATATCGTCGCCGTCGACGCCAACTCGGTTGCCGTCGTGCTGCCGACGCCCACCCGCGCCGCAGTCGCGCTGGACGGCGACGGGACCGCCTCACCCGCGTTCGTGACCACCGCGGAAGGATCGCCCGCATCGTCGCTGGCAGTGACCTATGCCACCCCCGCGAGCACGACCGACGACGTCGATTTCTCGGCGAACGGCGGGACGAGCTGGAGCTATGATCCGACCGTCGCACCCCAGGCCGTCACCACGATCCGCATCCGCCCGCGCGGGACGATGGCGGCGGGGTCGAGCTTCAGCGTGTCGTTGCCCTACGCCCTGTTCTGATCGGGGCTTTGATCGGGCATGAACGGGGTCGGCGTGCCACCGACGATCTCCATCTTGGTCGCGGTCGAGCCGACTTCGATCCCCGCCTCGCGAAACTGGCGGAGCAGCGTGAACAGCAGTTCGCTGCGGATCGGATAGGCATCCCGGGGACTGGCCACATAGGCGAAGCAGTTGAACTTGGCGCGACCGGCATCGATCGAGTCGATGAACACCTTTGACTCGGGGTGATCGAGCACCTCGTGCTTTTCCGCGAACGCCGCGAACAGCATGGCCCGCACGGCATCGAGATCCTCCTCGAGCGGCACCGAGAATTGCAGCTGGATCCGACCGATCGGCGCGGCCAGCGTCATGTTCTGGATCGTCTTGGTGATCAGTTCCGAGTTCGGCACGATCAGCGTCGAGCGGTCCGCCACCTCGATCTCGGTCGAGCGCACGTTGATACGTTTGACGTCGCCCTCCATGTTGCCGATCCGGACGAGATCGCCGATCTTCACCGGGCGCTCGGCGAGCAGGATCAGGCCGGAGACGAAGTTCTGCGTAATCGCCTGGAGGCCGAAGCCGATGCCGACCGACAGCGCGCCGAGCACCACCGCCAGCTTCTCCATGCCGATCCCGAGCGCGCCGAGCGACCACAGCACCGCGGCGATGATCCCGGCATAACGCGCGACCATCGTCACCGAATTCTGTGCGCCGGCATCCATCGCGGTGGTCGGGAGGTAGCTGTTCACCAGCCAATGCTGGAGCCCGCGCATGATCGCCAGCGCGACGAACAGCACCGCGATCGAGCGCAGCACCGCCCCCGGCGAGATCGTGACCTGGCCGATCGTGATGCCGTTTGCGACCGTGCCGAACAGCTCGAACGCCGAGCCCACGCCGGCCCCGAACGGCGCCATCACCGCGCCGACCGCGAGCATGATCAGCAACAGCCGCAGCACCGCCGACAGCAGCACGCCGATCTGGTCGACGGTCTTGTTGTCGACGCCGAACCCACTGTTCGCCGAACGGCCGAGGCGGTTGCCGCTCGACAGCAACGTCCGGCAGGCGTCGTCGGTGAAGGTCATCATCAGGTACAAAGTCGCGCCGACGATCGCGCCCCAGACCAGCCACGTCGCGACCTTCAGCGCCAAGTTCACATAGCCGATCAGCCCGGCGAAGAACGCTGCGACCAGCACCAGCCAGACCAAGGTCGCGACGATCGCGAGGAGAGTGTTGCGCGCGGGCTTGGCCGGATCGGGCAGCGCGGCGGCGCGCAGGCGGCCGAGCGTCACCAGGATCGCGCCGAGCAGGACGATGTGCAACAGCGCGACGAGCGCGTTGGCGGCGCTCGACGCGGGCGCGCTGACGCCGATCAGCAGGTTGGTCGCGATCAGCAGCTGCCCGCCGAAGATCAGCGCCGCCGCCATCCAGCTATACGGCCGAAGCGCTTGCGCAGCGGCGTCGCCGATCGGCAGCAACCGCCAGGTCGGCTGGCTCCGCAGCAACAGCGCGCCGCCGAGCGACGAGACGAACGCCGCGAACCACGAGATCCCGACGAAGATCGCGCCGAACCGGCTCCATGCGGGCGAGACGAGTCCGCCCCAGCGCAGCGACGCGACGATCGCCCACGCCGCAAACCCCGGCAGCGCGGTGCCGATCACCACCAGCCACAGCGCATAGGCCGAACGTCGGAGGCGGCCACCGGGGGCGTGGTTGGTCGCATATCGCCGACCGACACCGTGCAGCCAGCGGCGCAGCGGCACGACCAGTATCAGCGCGGTGAGTATGCCGATCGCCAGGCCGGTTCCGGCGCGCATGTCGAACCGCGCACCGAACTGGCGGATCTCGGTGTTGACGAACCGCATCAGCCGCGCGGAATCCCGCGGGAAATGATCGACGATCGCGGCCCACAATGTCGGCGACAGCGGCGAGCCGGTGTTCTCGGACAATTGCTGGCCGAGTTCCTCCGCCTCGGCCGCACCGATATCGTCGATCTGCTGCTTGGCCTCGATCCCGATGAGGCGCGCGCGCTTGATCGCCGAGTCGATCGCCGACTGACTCTGCGCGAGGAGCCGGCGTTCGGTCCGGATCTCGGGCGCCTCGACCACGCCCGGGGTGGCGGCGCCGAGTTCCGCGACGCGCGCCTGGACCAGCGCCATCTCCGGCGTGAGCGTGCGGACCGCATCGGCGGCGGTGGTCTGCACGACCTGCGCGCGATCCCTGAGCGCCTGCCGCGCCTTGTCGTCGCGCGCGGCGGGCGTGGCGTCGTCGATCGCCTGGAGTTCCGTCGACGCCTTGGTGAGGCTGGCGGCGACGGTCGCGACCTTGGCTTCGTCCTGCGCGAGGGCGGGTAGCGCGGTGATCGCGAGCAGCAGCGCGGCGAGGTAACGGAGGAGGGTCATCGGTGGGCTTTACAGCGACGAGGCGGGAAACGGGAGGGGGTGGCGCTGGGCTCGGGTCGGGGCGCTATGGTTGCTGTTATCTGCGCCGCTTTGGGATGTGCATTTGCCTAACACCCGCCCCACCCCGGCGGAGGCCGGGGTCCAGTTGGAGAGGTCGCTGTAACGGAGTGCTGGCCTTCATCATCACCGGCTCCCAACTGGGCCCCGGCCTTCGCCGGGGTGGTGCTAATGGGACGTGATCACGCACACACGGCCGTCACCTGCACCCCTTTGTTCTCCCGCGAAGGCGGGAGCCCAGACTGGGTCCCCGCCG
>NZ_JACONT010000058.1 GCF_014358075.1 Sphingomonas albertensis
CGCCAAGCAGTGGTCCGCCTGGAACAGCCCCTCACCCCAGCCCTCTCCCCGCAGGGGAGAGGGAGCAGAACTACCGCGGCAGTTCGATGATCGCGTCGAGGCCGCCTGCCGCTCGGTTGACCAGGCGGATTTCGCCGCCGGCCTCGCGCACGATCGCCTGCGCCAGGGCCAGCCCCAGGCCGATTCCCCCCGTCTCGCGGTTGCGCGAACTCTCCAGACGCGTGAAGGCGTCGAACACGTCGCCCATCCGGTCCTCCGGAATGCCGGGGCCCTGATCCGCCACGACGATCGCCACCGACTGCGCACCCGCCTCGACGCGCACCTGCGCCGAGACGCCGTATTTCACTGCATTCTCGATAAGATTGCGCACCGCGCGGCGCATCAGCGACGGGCGCAGGCGCATCCGCAGCCGGTCCGCCTCGACGAAGCTCACCTCGCAGCCGAGATCGCGGAAATCCTCGACCACCGCGTCGACCAAAGCGGCCAGATCGACATCGGTCGGCGGCTCGCTCGGCCGCCCGAGCCGCGCCAGCGAAAGGATGTCGTCGAGCGTCCGGTTCATCTCCGCCACGGTGTCGATCATCTTCGCGCGATCGGTGTCGTCCTCGACCGACTCGATCCGCACCCGCAGCGCGGCGAGCGGCGTGCGCAGGTCATGGCCGATCGCGCCGAGCATCCGGTCCTTCTCGTCGAGCATCCCCGTCACGCGCAGCCGGAGCGCATTAAACGCGGTGATTAGCGCGGCGACGTCGTCGGGGCCGCGTGCGGGGAGCGGCGGGCTCGGTTCTCCCGGCCGGAACCGCTCCGCCGCCTCGCGTAGATCGCGCAGCGGTCGCGACATTCGGCGGACGATCCACAGCACCGGCAACAAGACGACGATGTAGAGGATCGCGGTCTGGCTGAGCAACGCGACCAGCAGCCGCCAGCCCGGCTGAGGCCAGGGCGCGGTGATCGTCAGCCAGCCGCGGCCGGGCTGTTCGAGCGCGATCAGCAACGTGGCGCCATCGCGGTTGCTACGGCGGACCCCATTCCGGCGGCGGGTGTCGCGATCCTCGTCGGTGTCCGCCGTCGTCGACGGCTGGAGCCCGGTATCGATCCGCCCGACCGTGACGCCCTGGTCCGCGAGTTGGCGGCGCAGTTCCGCGGCCACCTCGGGGTGACGCTCATATCCCGATGGCGGGATCGGATTGGCGGCAAGCCGGCGAACGCGACCACGGTTGGCGGTGAGCGGCCGACCGGCATGCGCCTCGCGTTCGAGCGCGTCGGCGATCCGCGTCGCGACCGGGCGGGTAGCCTGGGCTAGTCGAAACTCGATCCGATCGCGCAGGATCAAGCCGAAATTGATCGCCTGCGCCACGAACAGCGCCAGTGCGATCAGCAGCGCCATCTGGCCCGCGAGGCTCCGCGGCCACGGCCGGGTCATGGTTGCCGGATCACGGATGGCGCATCACAAACGAGTTACTTCCGCGGCGAGCGTATAGCCGCCGCCCCACACCGTCTTGATCAGCTCGGGCGACTTGGCATCCGCCTCGATCTTGCGCCGAAGCCGGCTGACCTGGTTGTCGATCGCGCGATCGAACGCCGCCGCCTCGCGCCCCTGCGTCAGGTCGAGCAACTGGTCGCGGGTGAGCACCTGGCGCGGCCGGGTGACGAGCGCCAGCAGCAGGTTATACTCGCCGGTCGACAGCGGTACCGACACGCCCTCGCGGTCGACCAGCGCGCGCTCGCCCGATTTCAGTACCCAGCCGGCAAAGGCATAGGCGTTCGCCTCGGGCGCATGCTGGCGCGCTCCGCCCGCGGTCGCACGCCGCAGGATGACCTTCACCCGGGTCGCGAGTTCGCGCGGCGAGAACGGCTTCACGACGTAATCGTCGGCGCCCATCTCGAGCCCGATGATCCGGTCGGTCTCCTCGGTGCGGGCGGTCAGCAGGATCACCGGCACGTCGCTGGTCGCGGCGATGTGGCGGCACAGCGACAGCCCGTCCTCGCCCGGCATCATGATGTCGAGGATGACGAGATCGATCGCATACGCCGTCAGCCGCGTCCGCGCGCTCTCCGCATCGCCCGCCTGCGTGACGCGAAACCCCTGTTTGGTGAGGTACGCGGCCAACGGCTCGCGGATCGAGCGCTCGTCGTCGACGAGCAGCAGATGCGGCATATCTCCCATCGGGGCAGTGTCTAGCATGGCGGCTGTCCAGGGGAAGCACCGGGACGCGGTGCCTCCCCCCTTTCCGGATTATCGAGCAGGGGCGGGCGCTGGTGCGGATGCTGGCGCGGGCGGGGTGACGCCCTCGCGGCGTTCGCGCCGGTCGACGCGGCGCATCTCGGCGGCATTGGCGCGCTCGGTCGCGTCGATCGTGCCGTCGCGGTTGGCGTCCATCCGGTCGAACCGCTTGAGAGCGCGTGCCTCGAACTCCTCGCGCGTCACGCTGCCGTCGCGGTTCGGGTCCATCCCGCGACCCATGCCGTCATGCTTGCGACCGCCCGGCGGGGGCACGGGCACGTCGCGACCGTTCGCCACCATCCGGTCGTGCATCGCGGTGCGATAGGCGCGCATCTCGCCGGCGCTGACGCGGCCGTCGCGGTCGGTATCCATCTGCGCGAACCGGGCGTCGGCCTGCGCGATCGCCTCGGCGCGCGTGATGACGCCGTCGCGGTTCGCGTCCTGCCGCATCGGCGGACGTGGGGTCGCGGGGGCGGGGACGGGCGCGGTCTGCGCGCTGGCAGCGGACGTGATCGCGCTGGCGGCGAGCATCAGGGTGAGGACGGTCTTGCGCATGTCGGACTCCGGCTGTGTGGGACGAATTCCCACTGAATGATGCCGGTCTAAACCCCGGTTGTCGCAGCGTTTTGCCGCCGGGCCGCCAATGTGTCGCAAGATATGTCGGGCGCGAACGCCCCCTCCCGCCAGCGTCACGCGAAGATCGCGACGCTCTGCATCTGTTCGGCGACCGGCGTGCCATAGGCGTTCCAGATCGCCATCTGCTGGCTCGAACTGCCGTCCTTCGTGTAGTCGGTGGTCGCGCGGAGCAGCCACCACCCGTCATGCGTCACCGGCTGTGGCCCGAGGATGTTGAGTAGCCACGTCATCGAACTGAGCGGGGCGGGGCCACCGAGCAGCTTCAGCGCGGCAGGCGGCAGGCAGTCCGCGATGGCGACCAGCTCGACCATCGGATCGAGCCCGTCACGCTCCGCCAGCCGCACCCAGCGCAGCCATTCCGCCGGCCCGACGCTGTCGTCGCGGCGATCGAGCAGGTCGAAGTTGCGCGAGAACGCGACTGCGCTGTGCCCGCGGAAGGTCTGCGTGTCCGGCTCCGGCATCCGGAAGTCGGGCGCGCTGCCGGTCTGGTGATCGACCCGCGACTCCACCGCGCGCATGAACACGAAGGTCGCGCGCAAGCCGAGCCCGGCCTCGCTCGTGACGTCGGCCTGGACGAACGCCGCGTTGCGCCCGCGCCGCAACAGCTCGGTCCGGATCGTGATATCGCCCGACAGCGGCCCGATGAACGACACCTGCGCGGACCGCAGCCGCGGCAGATCGACATCGGATTTTTGCGCGGCGTGCAGAGCAAGCGCCGCAGAGAAGCCGCCATAGGCCGTGCGGCCTTGCAGCCAGTTCTCCGGCACGGTCCCGCGCCAGCCGCCCTCGGTCGGCTCCAGCGCGTCGATCGCCTGTTTGAGACTGGTCATCCGTTTAGCTTCCTCGTCTGCGGGTCATTGCGCGCGTAGAACTCCGTTTTGGCCTCCGTCGTCATCCTGACGAAAGTCAGGATCCAGAGCCAAAATCGGGGCGCTTGTGGTCCTGGATCCTGACTTTCGTCAGGATGACGGGACTGTTGAGGCAAGCCGCTCGCGGAGGTCGCGTTTGAGGACCTTGCCGATCGCGCTACGGGGGAGTTCATCCGTGACGTAAAGCGCCGACAGTCGCTGTGTCTTGCCGAGTTGTCCGTTCACCCACGCCAAGATCACGGATGCATCATCGCGCGCCCCAGCGCGGGCCACGTAGAATCCCATCGGAGTCTCGCCCCAGGCCTCCGACGGCATTCCGATCACCGCGCAGTCCGCCACCGCCGGATGCTGTGCCAATACCGCCTCCAGATCCGACGGATAGATGTTGAACCCGCCCGAGATGATCAGGTCCTTCTTCCGGTCCATCAGCGTGAGGAACCCGTCCTCGTCGAACCGCCCGACATCGCCGTGGCGGATATAGCGGTTGCCGGCTTCGTCATGCCATTCGGCATCGCGCGTCGCTTCGGAGCGGCCGTGATAGCCGTTCATCATCGCCGGGCTGCGGCCGACGACTTCGCCCATCTCGCCCGGCGCGACCTCGTTGCCGTCGTCGTCGATCAGGCGGATCTCGTGCCCCGGCATCGGCTGGCCGACGGTGTGGAGCTTGGTCGGGTTGGCGGTCGCGTTCAGCGCGCAACTCGCGCCGCCTTCGGTCATGCCGTAGAATTCGACAAGGACGCCCGGCCAGCGCGCGACCACGTCGGCCTTCAGTGCTGCGGAGAAGGGCGCGCTCGTGCTGGTCTTGAAGCGGGACGCGGACAGGTCGAAGCTGTCGAAGTCGGGCAAGGCCATGATCCGCTGGTACTGGACCGGGACCAGCATCGTGTGCGTCGCGCGGTACCGCTCGGCGAGTTCGAGATACGCACGTGCCTCGAACTTCTTCATCAGCACGACGGTGCCGCCCCAGCCGAGCGTCGGCAGGAAGCTGACCAACGTGGTGTTCGAATAGAGCGGCGTAGCGATCATCGTCACGGCGGTGTCGAATCCGGCGGCGGTGTTGCGCGCGATATGCGCCCAGCGCATCGCGTGGCTCTGGACGATGCCCTTTGGCGTGCCGGTGGTGCCGGACGAGTAGATGATGTTGAACGGGTCTTCGGGGGCAATTGCGACGAGCGTTGGCTTAGCTTTGGGGGGAGCGAGCCAGTCCTCGAAAGCCTGAAAAGCTTGTTTTCCCGCGAAGGCGGGGGCCCAGTCTGGACCCCCGCCTTCGCGGGGGAACAATACGACGTTGGCCGTGAGAGATTGCCCCTCCAGCGCTCGCGCATTCTCCGCGTCGAGGAACACCACCGGCGCGCCACTATCGGCAATCATCGCCGCGATCGCCGCCGGCGTAGCGGACGGCGCGATCGGCGTCGCCACGCATCCCGTGCGTACCGCACCAAGGAAAGCAGCGGCATAGTCCGTCGTCGGCGCCGCCACGATCGCCACCGCCGTCCCCGGCGCCACCCCGTCGCGCTGCAACGCCACCGCGACCCGGTCCATCGTCGAATCAAGCGTCCGATAGTCGATACTGCCCTGCGGATCGGCAACCGAGGTGCGATCCCCCCGTTCGAGCGCATGCGCATGGATCAGATCGGGCAGTGTGGCGAAGCCCGTGGCGAGCATGTCTGCGGCAGTCGTCATCCGCGCATCGCTAGGCGAACGCGCCGGGCAATGCCATACGGTATATTCGAAAACCGGAATCGAGGAGAGACGGATTTGCTGTTCTACGATAGCGCGCTGCCAGCGCCCAACCCGCGTCGCGTCCGCATTTTCCTCGCCGAAAAGCACGTCCGGGTGCCGATGGCGCAGATCTCGATCCCCAAGGCCGAGCACAAGTCGGCCTCGTTCCTGTCAGTCAATGCGCTCGGCCAGACGCCCGCGCTGGCGTTCGACGATGGCCGCGTGCTTACCGAAAGCGTGGCGATCTGCCGCTATTTCGAGGTGCTGCACCCCGAGCCGCCGCTGTTCGGCCACGGCGCGCACAACATCGCCGAGATCGACATGTGGACCCGGCGGATCGAATTGCGGCTGATGACGCCGCTGTCGATGGTCTGGCTGCACACGCATCCCTGGACCGCGCGAATCGTCCAGCCGCAATATACCGAGTTCGGCGAGAGCCAGCGCCCGCGCGTGCTGGCGGCGATGACGGAGTTCGACCACGCGCTCGATGGTCGCGACTGGCTCGATGGCGAGCGCTATACGATCGCCGACATCGTCCTGCTGACGACGATCGACTTCGCGAAGTTCGTCGGCATCGCGATACCCGACGAACTGACGCACCTGAAGGATTGGCATGCCCGTGCGTCGGCTCGGCCGAGTGCGCAAGCATGAGCGACGTCATGCAGGGTGCGGTCGCGATCGTGACCGGCGGCGGCACGGGGATCGGCGCCGCGGTCGTGCGCCGGCTGGCGGCGCGCGGCGTGTCATGCGTCATAAACTACGCGAACAGCCGCGACGAGGCCGAGGCGCTCGCCGCAGAAGTGGGGCAGGGCGCGATCGCGGTGCAGGCGGACATCGTCGGCGACGCCGCGTGTCGCGCCCTCGCGCTGGCGGCGACGGAGGCGTTCGGGCGGATCGACTTCCTCGTCAACAATGCCGGCAAGACCAAGTTCGCCGCGCACGAGGATCTCGACGCGCTCGACGCCGAGGATTTCCTCGATATCTACCGGCTGAACGCAATCGCGCCGTTCCAGATGGTCCGCGCCTGCGCCCCGGCGTTGCGCGCGAGCCCGATGGGTGCGGTCGTCAACGTGGCGAGCGTCGCGGGGGTGT
Organism: Sphingomonas albertensis; assembly: GCF_014358075.1. Classification (GTDB taxonomy): domain Bacteria; phylum Pseudomonadota; class Alphaproteobacteria; order Sphingomonadales; family Sphingomonadaceae; genus Sphingomonas; species Sphingomonas albertensis. The sequence goes on from NZ_JACONT010000058.1 coordinate 6,544, forward strand.
TCGGGATGGGATCGTCGGTCGCGTACGCCGCGTCGAAGGGCGCGCTGGTGACGATGACGAAGAGCTTGGCGCGCGTGCTGGCGCCGGAGATCCGGGTCAATGCCGTCGCGCCGGGGTATGTCGCGACCGGCTGGTACGAGAAGAAGCTGGGCGAGGAGGGATTTGCGAAACTCAACGCCAAGGTCGCGTCGTCGGTGCCGATGGGTTTTGCGACCGGGCCCGACGACGTCGCGGGGCCGATCGAGATGCTGCTCGATCCGATGAGCCGGGCGATGACGGGCGAGGTGCTGCTGCTGGATGGCGGCGGGCATCTCGACGTCGCCCTGTCTCAGAGGCCGGGTCGGGACGGGTGAGGGGTGGGAGCGTGAATTCAGGCCGCGGGAAAAGTTCAATCCTCCCCCGCCAGGGGAAGGTGGCGCCGTAGGCGACGGAGGGGGGGCACGTAACAGCAGCCGCTCCTTTCCGCCCCCTCCGTCTGGCATGGGCCAGCCACCTCCCCCTTGCGGGGGAGGATCGTTACGTCAGACTAATCTGGGTGAACGAGAGGCTAGTCGAGTATCGAGCGGTTCTGGCCGCCAAGCTTCCACCCCGGCGAAGGCCGGGGCCCAATTGGCGTGGCTTTGGCAATTACGCGGTGCCGCTGCTCAGCGACGTTCCCCGATTGGGCCCCGGCCTTCGCCGGGGTGGCGTAATCGGCGGGGCTGTGGCGTTCTTTCAGACGATTGCCGAGCTGTAGAACATCCCCCCTACCGCGCAGCCGCAGTCTGCCCGAACAATGTCTTCTTCGCCTCGTCGGTCATGGGCACGCTGGTGTCATGCACCGCCTTGCCCTTTTCATACGCCGCGATCGTCGCGGGCCGTGCTGCGATCGATTCGAACCAGCGCTTCAAATTCGGGAAATCCTCCAGCCGCTGGCCCTGTGCTTCGTACGGCACGATCCACGGGTACGCCGCCATGTCGGCGATCGAATACTCGCCCGTGATGAAGTCGCGCCCTTCGAGCTGGCGGTCGAGCACGCCGTACAGCCGGTTGGTCTCCTTCACGTAGCGATCGATCGCGTACGGAATCTTCTCCGGGGCGTACCGATTGAAGTGATGATTTTGCCCGAGCATCGGCCCGAGACCGCCCATCTGCCACATCAGCCACTGGTTCACCGCGGTCCTCCCACGCAGGTCGCCGCCGCCGAACCGTCCGGTCTTCTCCGCCAGATACAGAAGGATCGCACCCGATTCGAAGATCGCGACGGGTTCGCCGCCATCGGCGGGTGCGTGATCGACGATCGCCGGCATCCGGTTGTTCGGCGCGATCTTCAGGAAATCGGGCGCGAATTGTTCGCCCGCACCGATGTTTATCGGCTTGATCGTGTACTCGAGCCCCGCCTCCTCGAGAAACAGCGTGATCTTGTGGCCGTTGGGCGTGGGCCAGTAAAACAGGTCGATCATCGGAGTGCTCCGTCGATTGTGTCGTCGTGCAGATGGGGCAGCGCTCGGCGTGCAACAAGCGCAATACGGCGGCCGGATTCGCCAAGAATGCGGCGGCGGGCAAAAGTCGCTTTGCAACGCCGCGAATCTATGCGAGGGAGCCGCATACCCGGTATTCAGATTGCCCGGACGCTCCGCTCCATCGACGATGCGGAGACGAGCCCGGCCACGACGTTGGAGAGGGGATAAGGCGGAAGAGCGACCCGAATGAGGACGCATCTTCCGCCGTCCTTCTCGCGAACCGCTGGTCACACCCCGAAACCCGCAAGACTGCGCTTCCTCGCGACAAATTCGCCCGGCATCGTCATGCCCTCGGCTCGTCGCAGATGTGCGGGGATTGCAGCTTTAGCTTGTCTGGTACGCTCCCCATGCCCTAGCGTAAGGTCAGTTTCGACTTCGAGGTATTGCCGATGGCCATCGCGTATCAGTCCCATCCCGAGATCGCCGATGCGTTGGCGATGAAGCGACGGGGCCTGACGCTCGCGCTGCTCACCTTCACCTATTTCTTCAGCTACATGGATCGTCAGATCCTCGCGATCCTGCTCGAGCGGATCAAGGCGGACCTGTTGTTGACCGATACGCAGCTCGGGCTCCTGTCGGGGCTGGTGTTCGCGATCTTCTATGCGACGCTCGGCATTCCGGTTGCGCGACTCGCGGATCGGACCAGCCGCCGCAACATCATCGCCGCCAGCCTGACGATCTGGAGCGCGATGACCGCGCTGTGCGGGCTCGCGCAGAACTTCACGCAACTGATGCTCTTCCGGATCGGCGTGGGCATCGGCGAGGCGGGGTCGAGCCCGCCCAGCCATTCGATCATCGCCGACCTGTATCCGCCCGAGAAGCGCGCGAGTGCGATGGCGGTGTATTCGCTCGGCGTGGTGCTCGGCGCAGGCTTCGGCACACTGATCGGCGGGGTCGTGGCGCACTCGTATGGCTGGCGGATCGCGATGATGACGGTCGGCCTGCCGGGGATCGCGCTGGCCGTCCTGGTGCGCCTGTTCATGGTCGAGCCGCGCCGCGGCCTGTCCGATGCCGCCCGCGCGGTGGCCACGCCGATGCCGAGCGTGGCGCAAGGGTTCGCGTCGATGTGGGCGAGTGCCCCGGCGCGGCACCTGGTGGTCGGCGTCACCCTGACGTCGATGATCGGCTACGCGCTGACCGGCTGGGGCCCGAGCTACATCCAGCGCTCGCTGGGCATCTCGATGCTCGACATCTCGCGGTATATCGCGCTGCCGGGGGCGCTGTTCGGTGCGGTCTCCGCGCTGGCGGGCGGCAAGATCGCCGACATGCTCGCCAGGCGTCACGGGCTTCACGTCCAGGCCTGGGTGGTGCTGGTGATGAAGGGCCTGTCGCTCCCGTTCGCGCTCGCCTTCTACTTGATCGACGCGCCGGGACTCGCGATCGGCAGCTATTTCGTCTCGCTGATCTTCGCCAATTCGTATCTCGGGCCGAGCTTCGCGCTGATCCAGCATCTCGCGCCGTTGCAGATCCGCGCGATGTGGGCGGCGATCACGTTGCTGGTGATCAACCTAGTCGGGCTCGGGCTTGGGCCGACGCTGGTGGGGTGGCTGAGCGATCTGTTGAAGCCGGGATTCGGCGAGGATTCGCTGCGGTATGCGCTGGTGATCATCGTGTTGATGACGCCGTGGGCGCTGTTCCATTACTGGCGCGCGGGGGTTCTGTTGAAGCGGGACGAAGATTTGGCCCGGTAATGCGCGCCCTCGTCCGTCATCCTAACGAAAGTCAGGACCCAGGATCGCAGGGGATGGCGTTCGTAACTCTGGGTCCTGACTTTCGTCAGGATGACGGTGCGGAGGGCGGGCGTTGGCGATCCCCACACGGCCGCGGGATGATTGGTGGGATAATGCTGAGCCAGGCTATCCGTCGGGCCCGTTTTCCATCATCCACGCCAGCGCCGTTGCCCGATCGTTGAACACCGCCATGTCGTCGCGCACCGAGGCGATCCGCTTGACCTGCAACCGCGCGAGCTTGCCGTCGGTATACAGCGCGACCTTGCGCGACTTCAGCGGCATCGAGACGGCGACGCGTTGCAACATCGCGATCACCTCCTGCGGCTGGATCGCGGACTTCGAGAAATTGCAGAGCAGCATATGACGCTTGCCGGTCGCCAGCACGCGCCGTCCCTCGCGCTCAAGGTCGCGCAGGAATTCCTCAACATGCGAGATCGTCCAGAAGCCGGACGCGTCAACCTCGATGATACCCGTCGCGAGATCGGTCGTTATGGTGTGCATGCGGCCTCCGTGAAGGCCAGAAATCAACTGTCAGCGGTTAACGCGGCGTAACCAAACCGTTCCGGCTGCGAACTTCGACCAGTCCGGGTAGAACGGTCAGGCCTTCGCCATCCGATCGTCGAACAGGCCGTACATCAGCGTGGAGGCATACATCGCGATCGCCCGCTCGCGCGGCATCGTCGAGGCCCACTTCCGCATGTCGAACGCCGCATTCTGGAGCGCCATCAACGCCTGCGCCGCGATCAGCGCATCGACCGCACGGATCGAGCCTTCGCCGATGCCGTCCATCATCATACCCGCATAGCGCCGCGCGATGCCGTTCGAGCGATCGACCATCGCATTGCGCACGCCGACCGGCAGGCCGCTCAGCGCCGTGGTGCGGAGCAACGGCCCGCGCTCGGCGAACTGAACGTCGAGCAATGTCGCAACCGTGCTCGACAGCTTGTGCCAGTAACTCCCGCCCTCGGCCTCGCCTCGACTTTGCGCATCGGCGATCGTGTCGAAGCTGCGGCGGTAGCACGCGATGACGAGGTCGTCCTTCGCATCGAGATGGTGGTAGAAACTGCCCTTGGTGACGTTCAACTCGGACGCAATCTTTTGCACCGAAGCGCCGCGATAGCCAAGTTCGTTGATCAGGCGTGTCGCGGCGAGAAGGAACGCCTCGCGCCCCGGCTCCGCCTCGTCATGGCTTAGGTCGAGCAGGGTAGGGGACCAGCGCGCATCCTTGCCCGCGATGCCGTGCGCAAAGACGTCCATCAGCCGCTCCTCGACGCGCCCATATTGATCGGGCTCGTAGCGCGTCAGCCAGATCGGCAGCCAGAACGTGTTTTCCAGCAGCACATGCGCGCGTGCGCCGTTGAGATCGGTCTGCGCACGCGACGAAGTCGGGCCCCACAACAGGCGCGTCCGGCGGAACACCTCGCGCCAGCCCGCCATCAGCCGGCCGCGCATCGGCTCCTCGGTCGCGCGCAGATCGGAGAGGACCGCGAACGCTTTCTCCTCGCCGCGCTGGATGCGGGCGAGACGATCCATATTGAGCGCGAGATAGCGCCGCACGCGCTCCTCCGGCGTCGCCTCTTCCATCGCCACGTCGAGCATCGAGATCAAGGATTCGAGCGTGTTCTCGAACGCGGCGGCGGCGAGGTCTTCCTTGCGCTTGAAATAATAGGTAACGCTGGTCGTATTGAGCCCGACGCGCCGCGCCACGTCCGCGAACGTCATGCCCTTGGCACTCTGTTCGTTGATCGCTTCTGCCGCCGCGGCGAGGATCGCGTCACGCTTCGCTCGGAAGCGCTTGGTCCCCTGTTCGCTCTCGTCGCTGGCCTCTGCCGGAACCTTCATCGAAACACCCTAACAGCTTCGATTTGAAGATACAGTGCTTTTTAGGCGCTTTCAGGGCGGACTTGAAAACATGCTTTCCGGGGCCCCGCGCACGCTTTACCGAATACGCGGTATGGTCTAACCCGCCACAAAAGCGATGACGAACGGAGAGCCCGCATGGATTTCACGCTGAGCGAACGAGAGACGTATTTCCGGGATCGGGTCCGCGATTTCATCGACCAGAATATCCGCCCGCGACAGGCCGATTACGACACGCAAGCCCATGAAGGTGAGCGCTGGAAGGTCATTCCGGTGATCGAGGAGATGAAGGAGAAGGCCAAGGCGGCCGGGCTCTGGAATTTCTTCATGCCGCCGCATTCGGGCCAGACGCACGTCGACGATTCGTTCGTGTTCGAGGGCACGCAGCTGACCAATCTCGAATATGCGTTATGTGCGGAAGAGATGGGCAAGGTCGGCTGGGCGAGCGAGTGCTTCAACTGTTCGGCGCCCGATACCGGCAACATGGAGGTGTTTCACCGCTATGGCACGCGCGAGCAGAAGGAGACGTATCTTGGGCCATTGATGCGTGGCGAGATCCGCTCGGCGTTCCTGATGACCGAGCCTGCGGTGGCGTCGTCGGATGCGACCAACATCGAGACGTCGATGGTGCGAGACGGCGATCACTACGTCATCAACGGGACTAAGTGGTGGTCGTCGGGCGTCGGCGATCCGCGCTGCAAGATCGCGATCGTGATGGGCAAGACGTCGTTCGAGGGATCGCGGCACCAGCAGCAGAGCCAGATTCTCGTGCCGATGGATACGCCCGGCGTGACGATCAAGCGCATGCTCTCGGTGTATGGCTATGACCACGCGCCGCATGGGCATGGCGAAGTCGTGCTGGAGAACGTTCGCGTGCCGGTGGAGAACGTGCTGCTTGGTGAGGGGCGCGGGTTCGAGATCGCGCAGGGGCGGCTCGGGCCGGGCCGTATCCATCACTGCATGCGCACCATCGGTGTCGCCGAGACCGCGATCGAGGCGATGGCGCGGCGATTGCTCGACCGGGTCGCGTTCGGCAAGCGGATCGCCGACTTCTCGGTTTGGGAAGAGCGCATCGCCACCGCGCGGATCGACATCGAGATGACTCGTTTGCTCTGCCTCAAAGCGGCGGACATGATGGACAAGGCCGGCAACAAGTCCGCGCAGATCGAGATCTCGATGATCAAGGTCGCCGCGCCGAACATGGCTTTGCGGATCTTGGACGATGCGATCCAGGCGCATGGCGGCGGCGGGGTGTCGGGCGATTTCCGGCTGGCGCACGACTGGGCGGCGATGCGGACACTACGGTTCGCGGACGGTCCGGACGAAGTCCACAACCGCTCGATCGCGCGCAACGAGTTCGGGAAATACGGCGATTTCCGCAAGGGCGGCGTGTCGAGCGGTGACGTCGGGGTGAGCCGGTAAACTCACCGCTCGTTCTTCTTTCTGCGTCATCCTGGGCTCGACCCAGGACCCAGAGCCACAAGGGCAGCGCTCTTGGCTCTGGGTCCTGACTTTCGTCAGGATGACGGTCTCGTTTCGGAGCGCACCTACCCATGAAAGCCGCAGTCCTTTTCGAAGCCAACACCCCGCTCAGCATCGAGGACGTGACCGTCTCGAAGCCGACGGCACACGAAGTTCTGATCCGCACGGTTGCGGTCGGCGTGTGCCGGTCCGATCTGCATTTCGTCGACGGTGCCTATCCGCACGCGATGCCGACGATTCCGGGGCACGAGGCTTGCGGCGTCGTCGAGGCAGTCGGCGACGAAGTGCGCGGCGTGAAGGTCGGCGACCATGTCGTGACCTGCCTCTCGGCATTCTGTGGTCAGTGCGAGTTCTGCGTCACCGGCCGGATGTCGCTGTGCATAGACGCCAGCGTGCGCCGTCCGAAGGGCGCCGCACCGCGCCTCATGCTCGGCGACCGACCGATCGCGCAGATGCTCAACCTCAGCGCCTATGCCGAGATGATGCTGGTTCACGAACACGCGTGCGTCGCGATCGATCGCGACATGCCGATGGACCGCGCGGCGTTGCTCGGCTGCGCTATCACGACCGGCGCGGGGGCGGTGTTCAACACCACTGACGTGACGCCGGGCGAGACGGTGTGCGTTGTCGGCTGCGGCGGGATCGGGCTTGCCGCGGTGAACGCGGCCAAGATCGCCGGCGCGGGGAAGATCATCGCGCTCGACCCGGTACCAGAGAAGCGCGCGATGGCGGAAAAGCTCGGCGCGACGCACAGCATCGACGCGCTGTCCGACACCGCGGCGGACGAGGTCGTCGCGATCACCAAGGGCGGCGTGCATCACGCGATCGAGGCGGTCGGGCGTGCGCAATCGGCGGCGACCGCGGTCAAGGTCCTGCGACGTGGCGGCACCGCGACGATCCTCGGCATGATGCCGCTCGGCGAGAAGGTCGGGCTGTCGGCGATGGACCTCCTGTCGGGCAAGCGCTTGCAGGGCGGCTTCATGGGCTCGAACCGCTTCCCGGTCGACATCCCGCGGCTGGTCGATTTCTACATGCGCGGGCTGCTCGATCTCGACACGATCATCGCCGACCGGATGCCGCTGGAGCGCATCAACGACGCGTTCGACGAACTCCGCCGCGGCGACACGACCCGTAGCGTGATCACCTTCTCGTGAGCGACGCATCGACCAGCATGGTCGGCACGATCGAAGTCGGCGACAAGGACCGTCTCGACCTCGACACGCTTGGCGCGTGGATGACCGCCAACGTGCCCGGCTATGCCGGCCCGCTGACCTACGCGAAGTTCGCTGGCGGCCAGTCGAACCCGACCTACCGCCTCGACACGCCGGAGCGCGCGTACGTGCTGCGCCGGAAACCGTTCGGCCCCATCCTGCCGAGCGCGCACGCCGTCGACCGCGAATACCGCGTCATCGCGGGCCTCCATCTGACCGGCTTCTCGGTGCCTCGGCCCTATGGTCTCTGCGAGGACGCGGCGGTCATCGGTTCGGCCTTTTACGTCATGGAGATGGTCGACGGGCGGACGATCTGGGACGGCGCGATGCCCGGCGCGACCCCGCCCGAGCGCACCGCGCATTACGAGGCGATGGTCGACACGCTCGCCGCGCTCCACAACACCAATTACGCGGCGGCGGGGCTCGGCGAGTACGGCAAGCCCGGCAATTATTTCGAGCGCCAGGTCGGCCGCTGGACCAAGCAATACCGCGCCGCCGAGACCGAGCATATGAAGTCGGTCGAGCGTCTGATCGAGTGGCTCCCACGCACGCTGCCCGAGCAGACGCGTACCTCGATCGTCCATGGCGACTACCGCATCGACAACATGATCTTCGCGCCGTCCGAGCCGAAGGTCATCGCTGTGCTCGACTGGGAATTGTCGACGCTCGGCGACCCGCTGGCGGACTTCTCGTATCTGCTGATGAGTTGGGTGACCGAACCCGAAGGACGCTCGGGTGTGCTCGGCATGACCGGTCCCGAGACGGGCATTCCGACGATCGAGCAGGTCGTAGACCGCTATTGCGCTGCCACCGGCCGCGACGGCGTGCCCGATCTGAACTGGTATTTTGCCTACAACCTCTTCCGCCTGACCGGCATCGTCCAGGGCATCAAGAAGCGCATCATCGACGGCACTGCTTCGAGCGCGCAGGCAGAGAAGACGGTCGCGAAGATCCACGGGTTGGCGGACGCGGCGTGGGGGTTTGCGGTGAAGGCGGGGGCCTGATTCCCTTCCCGCTTGCGGGAGGGGTTGGGGGGGCTGACTTGGCCTCGGTTTGAAACGTTGCGGAAAGATCGG
>NZ_JACONT010000059.1 GCF_014358075.1 Sphingomonas albertensis
TTCCGCATATTCAAACGGTTGCGACCAAAGCGGGCCGACCCACCCCCGACCCCTCCCTTTCAGGGAGGGGGGAAGTCAGCAAGGAGGAAGAGGTCAGCGCCCGATGGGTTTGCCGCTGACAGGCACATACGCGTCGATCAGTGCGCCGACATAATCGGGGTTGCGGCTGGTCAGTTCGGGCGCGGCGTGGGCCTTGCCGTAGATGAAGCCGTAGACCGGATAGATCCCGCCGCCGAGACCATCGACATCCTTGTACCAGACCTTCACGTCGCTCCAGTCGTTGTTGCGCGACACGTCGAACAGCGTGACGTCCTGTTCGGCATGCCCGCGCTCGCCATTCTGCCGCGACCAGTTGGCGTGCGTCAGCATCACGACGCGCTTCTCGACCACCCGGCTGACGACCGCGACATGGCCGAACGGCAGGCGTGCGGTCTTCGCGAAGACGATGACGGCGCCTTCCTTCGGGACGTGCGTGCGTTCGTATTTGCCGTCGGCCTGCTCCCACCACGTCCATGCGTTGCCGTAGATCTGGATCCCCGACGCGGCGCGCGCGAAGGGGACGCACTGGCCGACATAGTCGAGCAGCGAACTGGCGTTGGCGCTGGCCGCCACGGTGGCGGCGATGGCAAGGCTGAGGAGCGCTCGGGGGATTCGCTTCATGCCTCGACGCTACCAAGCGGGAGGTGACCGGCTAGTTTCCCGCTATGGTTAACGAAGGCGCTCGCCACGATTTTCGGGCAGGTCGGCGCGTACGTACAGCGCCCAGTCCACCCCGGAGAGGATGGCGCGCCGTCGGACGACCGCCAGGCGGTAGCGTATCCCGCATCGGACCGTCGCTGGAGATGCCGGTGCATCGTCGCCGAAATCGACATGGAGGAACGTCGGGGCAGGGCAATCCTGCGCAATCTTAAGCGGGTAGTCGCGTTCCGCCGCTGCCACGCGTAACGTCGCGATTGGGCGGAGGTGGTCGACGAGCACAGCGGCGCCTGCCGGACTGATCGCTGCCATCGTCGTGATCGCCGCGCCGGTGTCGCCGCGGCGAAGTGCGGCCTGGGAGAGATCGTCGTGGATGCTGGCGACGACGATCGTGCCGAGGAGAATTGCGCAGATGAGGCGGATCCCGCCCCGTTTGCCGAGACCGTCGGCGAGCAGTCCGGCGAGCAACAGGATCAGCGCCAGTGAGGAAAGGAGGAAATAGCGCGGCATGCCGGTATTGCCGACGCGGAGGACGGCGAGGCCGAGCGGCAGACCGACGATCGCGGCGAGGTAGAAGATTGCGGCCGGATCGCGTTTCCGGACGATCGTCACGAGAGCAAATGCGATGGCGATCGTCGCGACGCCCGCGATCCAGGTCGGTGCGGCGAGTCCGCCAATGCTGGCCGCGACCATGACGACGAGCGCTCGGCCCATCGCGGGGAGTGAAAACGCGACGTAATCGCCGACCTGCATTCCGGTCGGGCTCACCGCTGCGGCCCCCAGCACGAATCCGAACACGGCAGCGGTCGCGACGATCACCGGTAGAAGGAGACGGATCGTGCGGGCTGTTGCAAGGTCTGCGCGATGCCGGCTTCGCAACGACACCGCGACCCACAGGACGATAGCGCAGATCCCGAAGACCATCGTCAGTTGCGACAACAGTCCGAGCATGGCGAGCAGGACCAGGCGCCACCGCGGCGGGCGTTGGTCGGCCCCCACGTCCAGCCAGCGCAGGACGAGCCAGATCATCGTCATGAGTGCGAGCAGCATCGGCATGTAGCCGCGCGCTTCCGAGCCGTAATCGACCATGATCGGTGACACCGCGACGAGTGCGGCCGCGACGAGCGCGTGACGGGGACTGCGCTGTGCGCCGATCGCGGCGGCGACCAGGATCGTCGCGGTGCCGGTGGCGATCGACAGTGCGCGCAGCGCGAGCGGTGGGGCGCCGTAGCCGACCAGCCACATCCACAGGCTGTTCAGGTGATGGTTGTTGTCATGATTGATCGCCGTGAAGATGCCGAGCGGGGTCCGCGCGCGCTCGACCATGACCGCCGACCAGGCCTCGTCGACCCACAGGCCGCCGCGGGCACTCCACAGGCGAAGGCCGAGGCCGAGGAGGGTAATTGCGGCGAGCGCGAGTGCCCTGTGGAAGGTTCGCGGAGTGCGTACGCCCGAACCTGTCGATCCTCCCCCGCCAGGGGGAGGTGGCAGGCGAAGCCTGACGGAGGGGGCGGCAAGGGGTAACATCGGTTTCGTGTCCTCCCCCTCCGTCGCCTACGGCGCCACCTCCCCCTTGCGGGGGAGGATTGAAACGGTCCGGCAGCTATGGCGCGGTGAGGTTAAGGTCGTCCTTACCCCTGGTTCTTCTGCCGTTTCGCCATGAACGCGAGGCGTTCGAACAGCATGACGTCTTGCTCGTTCTTTAGCAGCGCACCGTGGAGCGGGGGGATCGCCTTGGTCGGGTCGCGGTCCTGGAGGATGTCGAGTGGCATGTCCTCGTGGAGGAGGAGCTTCAGCCAGTCGAGCAACTCGCTGGTGCTCGGCTTCTTCTTGAGGCCGGGCACGTCGCGGACGTCGTAGAACAGGTCCATCGCCTTGCTGACCAGGATCTTCTGGATGCCGGGGAAATGGACGTCGACGATCGCCTGCATCGTCTGGCGATCGGGAAACTTGATATAGTGGAAGAAACACCGACGCAGGAACGCGTCGGGCAGTTCCTTCTCGTTGTTGCTGGTGATGATGACGATCGGGCGCTCGACCGCGCGCACCGTTTCCTTGGTCTCGTAGACGTGGAACTCCATCCGATCGAGTTCCTGCAACAGGTCGTTCGGGAACTCGATATCGGCCTTGTCAATTTCGTCGATCAGCAGGACCGGCGGGGCGGGCTGCGTGAACGCCTCCCACAATTTGCCCTTGCGGATATAGTTGCCGATGTCGTGGACGCGCGCGTCGCCGAGCTGGCCGTCGCGGAGGCGGGCGACCGCGTCATATTCGTACAGGCCCTGCTGCGCCTTGGTGGTCGACTTGATGTTCCACTCGATCAGCGGCGCGCCGAGCGCCTTGGCGATCTCGTAGGCCAGCACGGTCTTGCCGGTGCCGGGTTCGCCCTTGATCAGCAGGGGGCGACGCAGCGTCACGGCGGCGTTGACCGCGACTTTCAAATCGTCGGTCGCGACGTAGCTCTGGGTGCCTTCGAAGCGCTTCATGCGATGTCCCGTCCGGTTCTGAATACCGGGTATGGATAGAGGGTTTCCGCAGCCCCGTGCAAGCCGGTTACAGATCGCCGCGGGCACTCGCACGGGCTTCGAGCAGCGACCACAGGCCGCGGTGCTGCGCGAAAAGCTGTTGCGCCCCGAACAGGATCGCGCGCTGGATACCGGGCGAAGTGCCGAGCGCCGCGATCATCGCTGCGGTGCCGGCGTTCGACGGGAAGGTCGGTGCGGGCGCCGCGAGCCCGAAGCGCTCTGCGGCGATATCGAGCATCCCGCGGATCGAGCCCCAATCCAGCAACAGTGCCGCGACCGCGCCGGTCGCGCAGCCGCGCCGTTCGGACCGGGCGAGCATTTCGAGCGCGTGGCGTTCGCCGACCAGCGCCGATTCGGTCTCCGCCTGACCGGGCGTCGATGGCAGCGGGCCGACCGCGGCGGTCAGCTGCGCGAGATAGGTGCGCTCGTCGACGAATCCAGCGGCGGCGGCGGTCAGCCAGTCCTGCGCCTCGGGCTGGACCGCGTTTGCCAGAACATCGGCGATCATGCCGGGATGGTCGCCGTGCACCGAGCACAGCGCGTGAACCGCGTCGGACAGGTTGCGGGGCGCCTGCCCACCCGAAATTAGGCGGCGATAATGCGGGTGCGCGACGCTGCCGTCGGCCTCGGCCAGCCGGACGAGCGCCTGCCATGCGCTGCGCTCGCCTACGGGCTCGTTGCCCTGCGGTACCGTGGTCGAGACCATCATACTCCGGTCGTGCTGCGCCGTGAACGAACGTCCACGGCAAGGTTCTCGTCGGTCCGTTTAAACGAAGCGCGTAAAGACGCGGTTTACGCAGTGGTAATTATCACATGCTCAGCGGTCCGCGCCCGGCCAGGTTAAGATCGGCGTTGCGACGCGTCCCGCACGTCTCCCCTTTACGTCGCCCCATGCCGTCGCGATAACGCGCCACCGAACATCTTCGGGCCGCCGGGCGGTATCCGGCGGCATGATCCCACGGAGTCTACAGGATGCGAACATGGTTGCTCGGGCTTGCGCTTGCTTCGGTCGGAACCGCCGCGATGGCTGCTGATCAGGTTACGCCCGCCGCCGGTCCTGCGGCAACGACTCCCGCGCCTGAGCCGGCAAGGCCGGTCGAGGCGGCGAATCCCGGCGACCTGACGATGGCGCGCGTGTTCGGCAATCCGGACCTGTCGGGATCGCAACCCCGCGCGGTGCGGCTCTCACCGGACGGCACGTTGCTGACCTCGCTGCGCAATCGCGACGATGAGAAGGAGCGCTTCGATCTCTGGGCCGTCGATACCGCGACCGGGCAGGCCCGCATGTTGGTCGATTCGAAGAAGGTCGGCAGCGGCGCCGAATTGACCGAGGCCGAGAAGATGCAGCGTGAGCGTGCGCGGATCGGCGGACAGAAGGGCATCGTCGCCTACGACTGGGCGCCCGACGGCAAGTCGATTCTCGTGCCGCTCGACGGCGACCTGTATCTCGCAGGGCTCGATGGCAAGGTCACGCGGCTGACCAACACGCCCGGCGGCGAACTGAATCCGGTGGTCAGCCCCAAGGGCGGCTTCGTCTCGTTCGTCCGCGATCAGAACGTGTTCGTCCAGCCGCTGAGCGGTGGCGCCGCGCGCGCCGTCACCACCGGTGGGGGCGGCACGGTGCATTTCGGCGAGGCGGAGTTCGTCGCGCAGGAGGAAATGGATCGCCGCACCGGCTATTGGTGGTCGCCCGACGAGCAATATGTCGCGGTCGAGCGGTTCGACGAAGCCCCGGTCCACACCGCCACGCGTGCGTCGATCGGCGCGACCGGGACCAAGGTCTACGAGCAGCGCTATCCCGCCGCTGGCACGCCCAACGTGCTGGTCGACCTGTATATCATGAAGCCCGATGGCTCGGGGCAGGTGAAGGTCGATCTCGGCACCAACCCCGACATCTATCTCGCCCGCGTCGACTGGACGCCGGATGGCCGGATGCTGCTGGTCCAGCGCCAGAGCCGCGACCAGAAGCTGCTCGAGATGCTCCGCGTCGATCCGGCGACGGGCAAGTCCACCGTCCTGTTCACCGAGAAATCGGGCGTGAAGAGCTGGCTCAACCTGTCCGACGCCTATCATGTGCTCGAGGACGGCAGCCTGATCTGGCGGTCCGAGCGCAGCGGCTACGGGCATCTCTACCGGTTCGCGTCGGGCAAGTGGACGCAGATGACCAAGGGCGACTGGGTCGTCACCGATCTGGTCGGCGTCGACGAGACGAAGGGCCGCTTGTTCTTCCTCGGCAACAAGGACGACGTGCTCGAGCAGCAGCTCTATTCGGTCGACGTCGCGAAGCCGAACGCGATCACCAAGCTGACCGAAACGGGCTGGTGGAATAGCGCGACGATGGACGCGGCCGCGAGCCGTTTCATCATCTCGCGCTCGAATCCGAAGCAGCCGACCCAGGTCTATCTGGCGGACGCGACCGGCAAGCGGATCTCGTGGATCAACGAGAATGCGGTGGTCGAGGGGCATCCCTATTACCCGTATCTCGCCAGCCACCAGGAGACCAAGTTCGGGACTCTGAAGGCGAAGAACGGCATGACTCTCTATTACGAGATGATCACGCCGCCGCTGGAGCCGGGCAAGAAATACCCGGTGTTCTTCGAGCATTACGGTGGCCCCGGCACCGGCCAGCAGGTCACGCGCGGCTGGCAGGGCGGCTTGCCGCAGTACCTCGTCGATCGCGGCTGGATCTATTTCAAGATCGACAATCGCGGTTCGTATAATCGCGGCAAGGCGTTCGAGGACCAGATCTATCATGCGATGGGGACGGTCGAGGTCGAGGACCAGCTGTCGGGTGCGAACTACCTGAAGTCGCTGCCGTTCGTCGAGCCGAGCAAGATCGCGACCTATGGCTGGTCCTATGGCGGCTATATGTCGCTGAAGATGCTTGAGAAGACGCCGGGCGTGTATGCGGCCGCTGTTTCCGGCGCGCCGGTCACCGACTGGCAGTTGTACGACACGCATTACACCGAGCGCTACCTCGGCGATCCGGCGAAGGACCCGGCGAGCTACTCGACGTCGGCCGCGGTCGAGGAGGCGAACAAGATCGTCGATCCGTTGCTGCTGATCCACGGCATGGCGGACGACAACGTGTTCCTCGACAATTCGACCAAGGTCGCAGCAAGAATGCAGGCGACCGCGACGCCGTTCGAGATGATGTTCTACCCCGGCTACACGCACCGCGTGTCGGGGCCGGGGATCAGCGAGCATGTCTGGGGGACGATCCTGAACTTCCTCGACCGGACGGTGAAGGACAAGCCGGTGGCAGAGGCGGTTGCGGCGCCGGTGAAGTAAACGCCGATGCGGTTCGTTGAGACGTTCCACCTGTGGCCGTTCCTCGACACGGTGGTGAGCTATATTGCCGCATTCGTATTCGGGACGCTGATCGGGGCGGAGCGGCAATATCGCCAGCGGACCGCGGGGTTGCGGACGAACACGCTGGTCGCGCTCGGATCGGCGGCGTTTGTCGATCTCGGGCAGCGGCTGGGCGGCGACGTCGAGTCGATCCGAATCATCGCCTATGTCGTGTCGGGGATCGGCTTCCTCGGCGCGGGCGTGATCATGAAGGAGGGCATGAACGTCCGCGGGCTCAACACCGCGGCGACGCTCTGGTGTTCGGCGGCGGTGGGGTCGTGCGCAGGCAGCGACATGATCGCGGAGGCGGGGTTGCTGACGTTCGTGGTGCTGCTGGCGAACACCGCGCTGCGGCCGCTGGTCGACGGGATCAACCGGATCCCGACCGAGGGGCGGACGATCGAGGCCACCTATAGCGTGATGGTGACGGCGGCCGCGGGGGATGCCGGGCCGATCGGCGATTTGGTGGTCGAGCATCTGGAGGCTGCGCAGTTGCAGGTGGCGGAGCTGGACGTCACCGAGCGGGGGGAGGACCGGGTGGAGATTGCTGCGACGTTGGTGGCGACGAACGTGCCGGCGGAGGAGCTGGATGCGATTACCGATCACCTGGCTAAGGTGCACGGGATCGAGCATGCGACTTGGCAGGCGCGTACGCACGATTGAGGGCGTGAGCGGGACCGCCATCCATTCTCCAGCACCACCCCGGCGAAGGCCGGGGCCCAATTGGGGAACATCGCTAACGGAGTGCGGTCCCCTGTTACTGCGACCTTTCCAATTGGGCCCCGGCCTCCGCCGGGGTGGTGCTACTCCTGGGGCAGGTGCTGATCCACATCGCTGAGCACTCGCTTGTTCCCCCGCCTTCGCGGGGGAACAAGGAAGCAGGTGCAACCGTCGCTACGATCCACCCCTCAAACCCCCTCTATCCGCGCAACAAGTCGAAAGCCGTTGGACCTCGCTACGCAACGTCGGTACTGCCCGCCCAAGTCCAATCGGAGTTAAGACATGGGTTATCGGGTGGTGGTCGCAGGGGCGACCGGCAATGTCGGGCGCGAGATGCTCAATATCCTGGCGGAGCGCGAGTTTCCGGCGGACGAGATCGCCTGCGTCGCGTCGTCGCGCAGCCAGGGGTTGATGGTCGATTACGGCGACACCGGCAAGCAGATCAAATGCCAGAACATCGAGCATTTCGACTGGAACGGCTGGGACATGGCGCTGTTCGCGATCGGCTCGGAGGGCACTGCGGTCTATGCACCGATCGCCGCCGCCGCCGGCTGCGTCGTGATCGACAATTCGTCGCTCTACCGCATGGACCCCGACGTGCCGCTGATCGTGCCTGAGGTGAACCCCGAGGCGATCGACGGCTACAAGGTCCGCAACATCATCGCCAACCCGAACTGCTCGACCGCGCAGATGGTCGTCGCGCTGAAGCCGCTGCACGACGCGGCGGTGATCAAGCGCGTCGTCGTCTCGACCTATCAGTCGGTGTCGGGCGCGGGCAAGGCAGGCATGGACGAGCTGTTCGAGCAGAGCCGCAACATCTTCGTCGGCGATCCGGCCGAGCCGAAGAAGTTCACCAAGCAGATCGCGTTCAACGTCATTCCGCACATCGACAGCTTCCTCGACGACGGCTCGACCAAGGAAGAGTGGAAGATGGTCGTCGAGACCAAGAAGATCCTCGACAAGAAGATCAAGGTCACCGCGACCTGCGTCCGCGTGCCGGTGTTCGTCGGCCATTCGGAAGCGATCAACATCGAGTTCGAGAACGAGATCTCGGCGGAGGAGGCGCAGACCATCCTCCGCGAGGCACCCGGCATCATGCTGGTCGATAAGCGCGAGGACGGCGGCTACATCACGCCGATCGAATGCGTCGGCGACTTCGCGACGTATATCAGCCGCGTGCGCGAGGATCCGACCGTCGAGAACGGCCTCAACCTGTGGTGCGTGAGCGACAACCTTCGCAAGGGTGCGGCACTGAACGCGGTCCAGATCGCCGAACTGCTTGGGCGCAGGCATCTGCAAAAGGCGTAAACCGCCCAAGGCGATTCGCCCCGATATCAACCGCTTCGATCCGCCTGACCGCGTCGCCATCCAGAATGGCGGCGCGGTTTTTGCGTATCCGGCGGGTGCGCAAAATTATTTCGCGCCCGTCTCGCGGCAGTTAGACCCATTTCGACGATTGATCTCCCCGTGAGACTTGTTGCGTTCTGGGTGGAATGTCGATCTCCGTTCAGAAGTGCATCTATTAAGATACGTAGTAAAGTTCAATATTGATAAACCGTAATGCTATTCACTGTAACCGATATAAGTATAAAAATTGAATACACTTGATATTGGCTAGATATCAAAGCCGTTTTAATAGGTAACTTGCTGTTAGTAATCACGGGCCGAGGTTTCCCACGTTCCGGTCACTAGGTTGGCAGACAACCAGTGTCCGGTGACGGTTGGGCTGCATTTGCAGTCGCTTGAGGAGGTTATCGGCATGTCTATCGCGTCGGCTTATGGGAATGCATCGGAAGCTCGGAATTCGGGTGTAACCCCATCCGGGATGCACCAAACCGCCCGGCCGCGGCGCGACACTCGGCTCCTACGGCAGATGCGCGGCGGCGTGTCGCTGCTCGGGCTGGCTGCCACCACGCTGTTCGCGGCGCAGTCCGCTACGGCGCAGACGACGCCCGCCCCCAACATTGTTGGCGCGTGTTCGGGGGTCAGCCTGCCGCGATCGGTGGTCACTGACATCCTGCGTCCGGTGATCACTGGCATTGCGACGCCAACCGAAACCACGATCAACGGCCTACTCGGAAGCGTAAGGCTCGTCGCCGCGCTTCCATTGGTGAACATCGGGATCACCACACCGGACCTGAGCCTCAATGCCACTGGGTTGCTGGACAACGCGGCGGCAGGCAACAACATCACGTTGCAGGTCTTGAATTCGAACGGGCAGGTCGTCGGGCCGAACGACCGGTGCGATACGCAGGCGGACAGCTTCTCGTTGCGCGACCCGGCCGGCATCTCGATCGGTGGCAACCGCATTACCGGACTCGGCGCTACCGGGCTGGACGCGTCGGCGGGCGAACTGAGTTCGGTCGCGTTTGGCAATTCGGCAACCACGGCCGCGACGGCGGTCGGTTCGGTCGCGTTCGGCACGCGCGCGAACGTCGGTGCCGGCGCAACTGGGGCGATGGCGTTGGGCACGGATGCGAGCGCCACTGGCGTGAACGGCGTCGCACTGGGTGCAGGCAGCCAGGCCGCACGCGGACCGTTGGCGAACTATGCCGCCATCGGCCTGGCCGCCGCACAGACCTCGGCGGGCGAAGTCTCGGTAGGCACCGCAACCGCCCAGCGACAGATCACTAACGTCGCGGCAGGTTCGGCGGATACCGATGCGGTCAACGTCAGCCAACTCGCAGGCGTCCAGGCGCAGATCGGTACGGTCGCAAGCGGCGGGGTGCAGTATGACGATCCAAGCCGGACCAGCGTGACGCTTGGCGGGGTCGGCGCGGGCTTGCCCCCCGTCGCGCTGACCAACGTCGCGGCGGGGACGCTCGGCGCGGGCAGCACCGATGCGGTAAACGGCGCGCAGCTCGGCGCGACCAACGATGCGGTGGCGATCAACACCACCAATATCGCGAACGTCTCGACAAGCGTCACCGCGCTCCAGACCGATGCCTTGCTCTATGACGGCACGTTGCAGGCCTACAATGCCGGGCGCGGCGGGGTGGCGCAGCAGATCACCAACGTCGCGGCGGGGACGCTCGGCGCGGGCTCAACCGATGCGGTGAACGGCGCGCAGCTCGGCGCGACCAACGATGCGGTGGCGATCAACACGACCAACATCGCCAACGTCTCGACCAGCGTCACCGCGCTCCAGACCGACGCCCTGCTCTATGACGGTACGCTACAGGCCTACAATGCCGGGCGCGGCGGGGTGGCGCAGCAGATCACCAACGTTGCGGCCGGGACGCTCGGTGCGGGCTCGACCGACGCGGTGAACGGCGCGCAGCTCGGCGCCACCAACGATGCGGTGGCGACCAACACCACCAACATCGCCAACGTCTCGACGAACGTCACCGCGCTCCAGACCGACGCCCTGCTCTATGACGGCACGCTGCAGGCTTACAATGCCGGGCGCGGCGGGGTGGCGCAGCAGATCACTAATGTCGCGGCGGGGACGCTCGGCGCGGGCTCGACCGACGCGGTGAACGGGGCACAGCTCGGCGCCACCAACGATGCGGTGGCGGTCAACACCACCAACATCGCCAACGTCTCGACGAGCGTCACCGCGCTTCAGACCGATGCCTTGCTCTATGACGGCACGCTGCAGGCCTACAATGCCGGGCGCGGCGGGGTGGCGCAGCAGATCACCAATGTCGCGGCGGGGACGCTCGGTGCGGGCTCGACCGACGCGGTGAACGGGGCACAGCTCGGCGCCACCAACGATGCAGTGGCGATCAACACCACCAATATCGCCAACGTCTCGACCAGCGTCACCGCGCTCCAGACCGACGCCCTGCTCTATGACGGCACGCTGCAGGCTTACAATGCCGGGCGCGGCGGGGTGGCGCAGCAGATCACCAATGTCGCGGCGGGGACGCTCGGCGCGGGCTCGACCGACGCGGTGAACGGGGCACAGCTCGGCGCCACCAACGATGCGGTGGCGATCAACACGACCAACATCGCCAACATTAACACCAGCGTTACGGGCCTTCAAACCGACGCCTTGCTGTACGACAGCACGCTGCAAGCGTTCAATGCGAACCGCGGTGGGGCGGCGCAGCGCATCACCAACGTCGGTGCCGGTGTGCTTGGCGCCGGCAGCCTGGATGCGGTCAATGGCGGGCAGCTGTTCGGCCTGGGCAGCAGCTTTGCCTCCGCCCTCGGCGGGAACTCGACCTACGATCCGGTCACGGGCACGGTGGCTGCGGGCATCCTCTATGGCGGCACCACCTATGGCAGCGTGCAGGGTGCCGTGTCCGCGATCCAAACATCGATCGGCGGCATGCCGACGGCATCCGATCTGCGCTATTTCAAGGCGACCTCGGTCATGGCGGATGCGCGGGCGCTCGGCACCGATTCCACGGCGATCGGCCCGAACGCCTTCGCCAGTGCCGATGGTTCCATCGCCGCCGGGCGCAACACGGTCGCCTCCAGTGCGGGATCGGTGGCGATCGGCGACGGGTCCAGCGCGATCGCCGGCCGGGCGGTGTCGATCGGTTTCGCCAATATCGCGTCCGGTAACGGCGCGGTGGCGATCGGCGATCCCAATATCGCGACCGGCGACGGTGCGGTCGCGCTCGGCCGCGACAACCAGGCAACGGGGATCGGCGCGGTAGCGCTGGGCGACACCAACTTCGCCACGGGCAACGGATCGGTATCGATCGGCCAGACCAACCAGGTGACCGGCAACGGGACGATCGCGATCGGCACGAGCAATGTCGTCAACGGTCTTGGCGCGCTGGCCCTCGGCAACCGCAACCAGGTGACCGGCGACGGCTCGCTCGCCTTCGGCTCGGACATCGTGACCGGCGGTGTCAACACGCTGGTGGTCGGCAACGCCAGCACCGCCACGGGGGACTTCGCCGCTGCTTTCGGTAACAACTCGGCCGCGAGCGGTCTGAACGCGACGGCGCTCGGCACCGCCGCATCGGCGTCGGCGGACTATACGCTTGCCGTCGGCGAACGCTCGATTGCTTCCGGCTTCGGTTCGTCCGCGCTCGGTACGCTCTCGTCGGCCACCGCGTTCGCCTCGACCGCGCTCGGCGCAGGGGCGATCGCCAATCTCGAAAACAGCGTCGCGCTGGGCAGCGCCTCCTCGACGTTGCGCGGTGGGGTCGCGAGCTACACCGCGTTCGGCGTCACCGGCGCGCAATCCTCGATCGGCGAGATCGCGGTTGCCCGCACCGCCGACTATATCGATCCTGCCACCGGGGCGTTCGCGCCGCTTGGCACGCGCCAGATCACCGGCGTCGGCGCCGGCAGCGAGGATACCGACGCGGTCAACGTCGCGCAGTTGCGCGGTGTGTCGAACACGCTGGGCAATGCGTTCGTCGCAAGCCTGGGCGGCGGCGCGGCGTACAACGTCACGACCGGCGCGATCACCGGTCCGAGCTATGTCGTAAACGGCACGACCTATACCAATGTCGGCGATGCGCTTGCCGGCGTGGGCGGGCAGATCGGCCAGGTGGCGACGAACAGCGTGAGCTACGACAATGCCGCACAGACCTCGGTGACGCTCGGCGGAGCAGGCGGCACGACGATCAGCAATGTCGCGGCGGGCGCGATCAACGCCACGTCGACCGATGCGGTGAACGGCGCGCAACTCGCCGCCACCAATCAGGCGGTCGCCTCGAACACCACGGCTATCACCAATCTCGGCAATACGGTGACCGACCTGTCGACCACGGTCACCAATCTCGGGGGTAGCGTCGCCAATCTCGGCGCTTCGGTGACCAATGTCAGCACCGCGGTCACCAACCTCGGCAACGATATCAACAACGGCGCGATCGGGACGGTGCAATATTCCAACCCCGGCAGCCCCACGACGCCCAATGGCGGCACGCCCACCAACGACCTGACTTTGGTCGGTGCGGCGGCCGGGCCGGTCGGGCTGCACAACGTCGCGAGCGGTTCGATCGCGGCGGGCTCGACCGACGCGGTCAATGGCGGGCAGGTGTACGCACTGGCGCTGACCTCCGTGAACGCGGTGTCGTACAACACCGATGCGAGCGGCGCGCGGACCAATACCGTGACGCTGGCCGGTGGCAATGCGGCGGCCCCGGTGACCGTGACCAACGTGGCTGCGGCGGCGCTTGCGGCGGGCTCGACCGATGCGGTGAATGGCGGTCAGCTTTACACCACCAACCAGGCGGTCGCGACGGCGCAGGGTACCGCGGACAGCGCCTTGGCGCTCGGCGGCAACTCGGTCCAATACGGTCCCGGGCGGACCAACGTGACGTTCAACGCAGGTGGCGCGGCAACCGTGCTCAGCAACGTCGCGGCGGGCGTATCGACCACCGACGCGGTCAATGTCGGACAGCTCAACTCCGGCATCAACTCGGCGGTGACGCAGGCGAACAGCTACACCGACGGACGGATCGCGGCGCTCGACTTCGACCTCCGTGCGGTCCGTCGCGACAGCTATGCCGGCACGTCTAGCGCACTCGCCGCCGCCGGGCTGCCGCAGGCCTATGAAGCCGGCAAGGGAATGGTCGCGATCGGCGGCGGCACCTATGCCGGACAGTCGGCAGTCGCGGTCGGCATGTCGAAGGCGTTCAACGACGGGCACACCGTGGTGAAGCTCAGCGGCACCTACGATTCGCAGGGCCGTGCCGGCGGAGCGGGCGGGATCGGATACCAGTTCTGACGGCCACATTTGGCGGCAGTTCTGTTCCGTTACCGGGATGCGAGACGGGCGGCCTTCAGGTCGCCCGTTTTCGTTGGCGGGCGTTGACAGACCGCACGCGCGCTCCGAACTGGCCGCGACACCATTGCAGGATGAGACCGTGGCCATCACCCCGAGCGAGACCCAAACTTCCGAAGTCCGGTATTTCGAGAGCTTCGACGGCACGCGGATCGCGTGGCGGGAGGTTGGCCCCGACACGAAAGATGCGAGGCCGGTGGTGCTGATCCATGGCTATTTCTCCGACGCGAAGACCAACTGGATCCGTTACGGCCATGCCGCGAAGATCGCCGCAAAAGGGTTCCGCGTGATCATGCCGGATCTGCGCGCGCACGGCGACAGCGACAAGCCGCATGGGCTCGAAGCCTATCCGGCGGATGCGTTGACGCAGGACGGGCATGCCCTGGTCGCGCACCTCGGGCTGACCGATTACGACCTTGGCGGCTATTCGCTCGGCGCGCGAACGACGTCGCGGATGCTCGCGACCGGCGCGACGCCGCGCCGCGTGATCTTCTCCGGCATGGGCCTCGAAGGGCTGACCCAGACATCGCGCCGTGCCGGGCATTTCCGCAACATCCTCACCCGGCTTGGGCAGCATGTTCAGGGCACGCCGGAATGGCTGGCCGAGGCATTCCTGAAGACCACCGGCGGCGATCCGGTCGCACTGCTCGGCATCCTCGAGACGTTCGCCGACACGCCGCTGGAGTCGGTGAAGGCGATCCAGCAGCCGACTTTGGTCGTGTGCGGCAGCGAGGACCAGGACAATGGCTCGGCCCCCGACCTCGCGGCGATCCTGCCGCACGGGACCTATGTGGAGACCCCCGGCGGCCACATGAGCGCGGTGGTAAAGCCCGAACTCGGCCAGGCGATCGCTGACTTCCTCGCCGCCTGACTCGACCCGCTCTTCAATCCTCCCCCGCCAGGGGGAGGTGGCTGGCGCTTGCCAGACGGAGGGGGAGGACACGCAACGGATGTGATCGCTTTCCTCCTCCTCCATCACCTTCGGCGCCACCTCCCCCTGGCGTGGGAGGATCGCAAGGATCAGGTGATAGGCGGGTTGACCGGGCGGCGGCGGGCCATCACTCTGGCCGCATAATCCAGGGGAAATCCATGATCCGTACCGTTTCTCTGATCGCGCTGGCGTGCGCGATCGCCGTACCCGTCGCCGCGCAGACCCAGACCGCACAACCCGCCGCTGCCGGCAAGCCGACCGTCGCGCAGGCGGATGCCTTCGTCGCCGAGGCGGAGCGGGTGTTCGCCGCGAAGTCGGTCGATGCGTCGCGCGTCGCGTGGGTCAACGCGACCTACATCACCGACGATACCGATGCGCTGGCCGCGAAGTCGGGCGCGGAGATGACCGATCTCGGCGTGAAGTACGCGCTCGGCGCTGCCCGCTATGCGTCCCTCCCGGGGCTTTCGTTCGACACCAAGCGCAAGCTCGACCTGTTGCGCGGCGGCCTGACGCTGCCCGCCCCGACGCGCGCGGGCGCGTCCGAAGAGCTGTCGACGCTGACGACCAAGATGTCGTCCTTCTACGGCAAGGGCATGGGCACGCTCGACGGCAAGCCGATCAACGGCTCGGATATCGAGGCGGCGATGGGTGAGAGCCGCGATCCGGCGAAGCTGCAGGAGATGTGGACGAGCTGGAACGACAAGGTCGGTGCGCCGATGCGCGGCGACTATGCCAAGATGACCGCGATCTCCAACGAAGGCGCGCGCGAGCTGGGCTACAAGGACGTCGGCGCGCTGTGGCGCTCGGGCTACGACATGACGCCGGAGCAGTTCGCGGCGCTCACCGACAAGATCTGGAAAGAGGTCGAGCCGCTCTACATGGCGCTCCACACCTACACGCGGTGGAAGCTCAACGAGAAATACGGCGACGCGGTGCAGGCCAAGACCGGGCCGATCCGCAGCGACCTGCTCGGCAACATGTGGGCGCAGGAGTGGGGCAATATCTACGATATCGTCGCGCCGAAGGGGGCAGGCGACGTCGGTTACGACACCGGCGATTTGCTGAAGGCCAAGGGCTATGACCCGCTGAAAATGGTGAAGCAGGGCGAGGGGTTCTACTCGTCGCTCGGCTTCGCACCGCTGCCGGAGACGTTCTGGAAGCGGTCGCAGATCACCAAGCCCGCCGACCGCGACGTGATCTGTCACGCATCGGCTTGGGATCTCGACAACCAGGATGATATCCGGATCAAGATGTGCACGAAGGTGAACGCGGACGACTTCGTCACGATCCACCATGAGCTCGGCCACAATTACTATCAGCGCGCGTACAAGGCGCAGCCGATGCTCTACAAGAACGGTGCGAACGACGGCTTCCACGAGGCGATCGGCGATACCGTCGCGCTGTCGATCACGCCGGATTACCTGGTGAAGATCGGCCTGCTCGATCAGGCGAAGGTGCCGAGCGCGGACAAGGACATCGGGCTGCTGCTGCGTCAGGCGATGGACAAGGTCGCGTTCCTGCCGTTCGGGCTGCTGATCGACAAATGGCGCTGGGGCGTGTTCTCGGGCGAGATCCCGGCGACCGGCTATCAAGCGGCGTGGGACAAGCTGCGGCTCCAGTATCAGGGGATCAAACCGCCGGTCTCGCGCGACGAGACCAAGTTCGATGCTGGCGGCAAATACCATATCCCGGCGGCGGTGCCATACACGCGCTACTTCCTGGCGCGGGTGTTGCAGTTCCAGTTCTACAAGGCGGCGTGCGACCAGTCCGGCTGGAAGGGACCGCTGCATCGCTGCTCGTTCTACGGCAACAAGACGGTCGGCACGAAGCTGAACGCGATGCTGAGCATGGGGCAGTCCAAGCCGTGGCCGGATGCGCTGCAGGTATTCACCGGCAGCCGCGAGATGTCGGGCGCGGCACTGGTGGAGTACTTCGCACCGTTGAAGAAATGGCTCGACGTGCAGAACAAGGGGAAGCCGACTGGGTGGTAAGGGGGGAGCGTTGGCTTATCGCCAGCTGACGTTCGCCCGCTAACTCCTAGTTCCCCCGCGGAGGCGGGGGTCCAGGGCCACGAACGCTACTGCGGTTTTAGCTGGGCCCCCGCCCCCGCGGGGGAACGGGGAAAGTGCGGGGCGAGATAATCTGCGTTACTGCCAGACGATATGGACCACCCCGGCGAAGGCCGGGGCCCAGTTGGAACGTCCAGAGTAACTAGACGCATCGCTCGGTTAGCAGCGCCCCCCAACTGGGCCCCGGCCTTCG
>NZ_JACONT010000060.1 GCF_014358075.1 Sphingomonas albertensis
GGCCGGAGGCGCAACCGCCGTCATCGCTTACCTCCCCCTCCGTCTGGCAAGTGCCAGCCACCTCCCCCTGGCGGGGAAGGATCAGAGGGATCGTCGAACGCGAGTATCCGAGCACCGGCACCGGTCACATGTACCCACGCGTCCGGTCACGAAAGCTCCGTTCTCCTACCGGCCACCCCGCCAGATCTGCAACGGCGCCGTCGGGGCCAGTCCGCCCTGGTGCACCGGGCAGCGACGATAGCGGAAACGCCGGTCCAGACAGATCCAGACCTCGTCGAGCCAGCCCTGCCTCGTCGACGTCACCCGCATCATGTCCGGCTTCAAGCCGGGGTTCGCGCGCGCCATCGCCGCCGCGAACCGGCCAGCGGTCAGCGGCGTCCGCGACAGCGCGTTCATGTCCGGATAGCGGAGCTTGCCGTACAGTCCGGCCGACTGGTTGAAATACTTGGCCGGACGATAGCCGGGCATGCAGGTGCCGTGCTTTGCCCATTCGTGCTGGAGCAGCTGCGCGGACGGGGTCGTGCAGAGATGCGCGCGGATCACCGGTGGCGGGACGAAGCCGGCGTCGCGGCAATATTGCGGCCAGTCCTTGCCGACGCCGTCAGGCCAGAGCCCGTGCAGCGTGAAGCCGAACCGGTTGCCCGCGCCGCACTGGAAGGTCGATCCCGGACGATCGCCATTGTCCCGGCAATATTGCGGCGCCCAGGTGATCGCGAGCGTGTAGCTGCCGATCGGGATGTCACGCTTCGGCTGGCTCGCCGAGGGCAGGTCGGGGCGGACGCGCTCGACCGACGCCGGGGCCGAGCATTGATAGGCCTGTGCCTGGACCACGCCCGGCAAGGCCAGTGCCACGGCGGCGAGCATCACTTTAGCGATCATGCGACATCTCCTCGAAAGTGTCCGGCTCGTCGGGATCGGGCAGTTCGCCGAACCAGCGCCTTGCGTCCGCCCTGAACAAGAGAAGCGCCGCGGCGACGTACAGGGCATCGGCGGCGAACGAGACGATCGAGATCGTGCCGATCGTCGTCTGCCCGCGCGCCGCGCTTGCCAGTGACAGGCCGACGCCAACGATCGACAGCGCTGCCAGTACCGCGACGACCCACTTCGCCGCCACGCTGGGCGAGCGCGCGGTGAAATACCAGAGCAGCAGCGTAATCGCGATGCCCGCGACCTGGAACGCCGGCAGGATCCAGCCGACCTGCGCCAGGACCGGGTTGGCCGCGACCAGCGCGGTGCGCTGCGACCAGCTCATCGCGGAAACGATCAACCCGAGCACGAACGAGGCGAGATACAGCCTTTCGTAGCGCACGATCGATATCGGCCTGACCATGCTTGTCGTTCCCTGTCTTGCTGTGTCGCGCCCGGTTCACGCCGCGATCGGCGCGGTCGTCAGGCGGTCGCGAAGTCCAGGCCTATATCCGCCGCCGGTGCCGACTGCGTCAAGCGGCCGACCGAGACATAGCTGACGCCGCTTTCGGCGATCGCGCGGATCGTCTCGAGATTGACGCCGCCCGACGCTTCGGTCGGCACGCGGCCGGCGACCCGCGCCACGGCCTCGCGCAAGGTGGCGGGCGGCATGTTGTCGAGCAGCAGGTGCGTGGCCCCGGCCGCGAGCGCGGGCTCGATCTGGTCGATCCGGTCAACCTCGACGATGATATGCGCGATCCCCGCGGCCTTCGCGCGCCGCACCGCTTCGGCGACGCCGCCGGCGACCGCGACGTGATTGTCCTTGATCATCGCCGCATCCCACAGCCCCATGCGGTGGTTCTGCGCGCCGCCCATCCGGGTCGCGTATTTCTCCAGCACGCGCAGGCCGGGAATGGTCTTCCGCGTATCGAGCAGGATCGCGCCGGTGCCGGCGATCGCATCGACATATGCGCGCGTCATCGTCGCGATGCCCGACAGATGCTGGACGGTGTTGAGCGCGGATCGCTCGGCGGTGAGCAGCGCCCGCCCCGCCCCTTCGAGCCGCAGCAATTCGGTGCCCGCCGCGACCTGCTGCCCGTCCTGGACGAGGCGTTCGATCCGCACGTCCGGATCGAGTGTGCGGAAGAACGCTTCGGCGAGGTCGAGCCCGGCGACGACGATCGGGTCGCGGCTGTCCATCACGCCGGTGAACCGTGCGTCCGCGGGAATCACGGCGGCGGAGGTGATGTCGCCGATCGTGCCGAGATCCTCGGCCAGCGTCGCCGCGACGAACGCGGGAATGTCGAAGGTTTCGGGCAATGCTGCGTTCACCTAAACTCTCCCAGAAATTGCCGGCCGGCGATGCCAGCGCCGGTGCCAAAAAACTGCGCGCGGGGACAGCGAATTTACGCCGCCGCCGAGCGACGAAATTATTTCGAGCAACCTGGAACCAAATCGAATTGTCCGAGTTGCACGATCGAGCCCTGGGGAACTGCCATGCCTACGAAGACGTTAGCCGATACTGCACGCCTGAACGCGTTGCTCGACGAAGCACTTGCGCTAGCCGATGCGCTTCAGTTGCCGATCGCGGCAATTCACATCGATCAGGCGCTTGCCCAGATCAACGCAAACGCTTCGGCTGCCTGACGCTATCGGGCGGGACACCCTGCCCGATCCACGGCCTTGGCGTCATTTAGGCCCGAGATCACCCTTTCCGACAGTGTTCGAAGCCATCGACAACATCGCGTCGAGGCTCTTCTTAGCCTGAAGTCGAAGCCCCTCCTCGATCTCGATGCGCGGGCTCAGATCGCGCAGTGCGACGTACAGCTTTTCCAGCGTGTTGAGCGCCATGTACGGGCAGATATTGCAGTTGCAGTTGCCGTCCGCGCCCGGCGCACCGATGAAGCGCTTGTTCGGCAACGCCTTTTCCATCTGGTGGATGATGTGCGGCTCGGTCGCGACGATCAGCGTGTCGCCCGGCATCGCCAGCGCATAATCGAGGATGCCGCGCGTCGAGCCGACGTAATCGGCATGATCGAGGATGATCGGGGGGCATTCGGGGTGCGCTACGACGGGCGCACCGGGATGCTGCGCCTTGAGCTTCATCAGTTCGGTTTCACTGAAAGCCTCGTGGACGATGCATACGCCGGGCCACAGCAGCATGTCGCGGCCCGTCTTGCGCGCGAGATAGCCGCCGAGGTTGCGGTCCGGGCCGAAGATGATCTTCTGGTCGAGCGGGATCTGCGCGAGGATCGTATCCGCCGACGAACTCGTGACGATAATGTCGGAGAGCGCCTTCACCTTGGTCGAGCAGTTGATGTAGGTCAGCGCGATGTGATCGGGATGCTTGGCGCGGAAGGCGGCGAACTGCTCGGGCGGGCAGCTGTCCTCCAAGCTGCACCCGGCGTCCATGTCGGGCAGCACGACGATCTTGTCGGGCGAGAGGATCTTGGCGGTCTCGGCCATGAACCGCACACCGCAGAACGCGATGACGTCGGCGTCGGTCGCCGCCGCCTTGCGCGACAGATCGAGGCTGTCGCCAACGAAATCGGCGAGATCCTGAAGCTCGGGCTTCTGATAATAATGCGCGAGGATGACGGCATTCTTCTCCTTGCGGAGGCGCTCGATCTCGGCACGGATGTCGATGCCGGCGAAGTTCTGGTTCAATTCCATGGTCGTATCCCGAGTTTAACGTGCATTCCCTAGCACGTCCTGCAGCGAGCGCGAGGTGTCCCAGCGCTCCGTGTTCGCGACCGGCTCGTCGGCGAACCGCACCGCGACGGTCGCGTCGATCCCGGCAGCGCGCAGCGGCATCGCGAAACTGCGCTCCACGGCCCTACGCGTAGCGTCGCGCGCGAGCTTGATCATGGCGGGTTCGCGCGCCTGGCGGATCAGCTCGATCTGGCCGGCGCGACGGTTGGCGGCGTCGAGGCGCTTCTCGGCATCGGTGAAGGTGGTCAGCACGCCGCCCGAGCCATATTCACGGACGGCGTTCAGATCGACCTGCGGGCCGTCCGCCTCGACCGCGGGCAGGCGCACCGACAGCGTCTTGGTGGTGCCGTCCCATGCGACATCCGCCTGGGTCAGCTTGGCCATATCGACCTCGTAGCGGACCATGCCGGGCATGATCAGCGTCTTCTCGGTGGTGAAGCCGAGCTGCGACTGTTTCGAGGTCACCACCGCGACATAGCGCGCCGCGAAGGCCGAGAGGCGGTTCTGTTCGCGCAGGCCTGCAAGACTGGCGCTGGCGATCGTCGTCGGATCGGGAGTCAGGCGGTCGCTGACATAGCGTTGCACGCCCCACAGCGCGAGCAGCCCAGCGAGAACGAGTATGACTATCACGCCGACCGCCTTGGCCAGGAATGCGCTGACGCCGCCGCTACGCGCGGGGGTGGGGTCGGGGCTCAGGTTATCGTCTGCCATGTCTCGCCTTCCTCGATTACCAGTCCGCGGGTTTGCAAATCGTAGAGATGCGCCAGCACCGATCGCTCGGCGGCTGGCACGAGCCGCGGGTCGAGACCGACATACATGCGCTCGACCATCGCCGGGATCGGCCGTGCACCGTCGCGGAGCAAGCGGAGGATCTGCCCCTCGCGC
The DNA here is from genome assembly GCF_014358075.1 of Sphingomonas albertensis. GTDB lineage: Bacteria > Pseudomonadota > Alphaproteobacteria > Sphingomonadales > Sphingomonadaceae > Sphingomonas > Sphingomonas albertensis. The sequence goes on from NZ_JACONT010000060.1 coordinate 4,504, forward strand.
TGCTTGCGGTGGCCGAGCATGCCGCGGACGAGGCGTTGCGGCTTTTCGATCGCCTCGCCGTGGCCGGGATAATAGACGCGGTCGTCGCGCCCCATCAGCTTTTCTAGGCTCGCCATGTACGCCGTCATGTTGCCGTCGGGAGGCGATACGATCGTGGTCGACCAGCCCATCACGTGATCGCCGGAGAACAGCGCCTTCGTCTCGGGCAGCGCGAAGGCGAGGTGGTTCGACGTGTGGCCCGGCGTTGCGATTGCCTGGAGCGTCCAGCCATCGCCATCGACGGTGTCGCCCTCGGCGAGAATGCGGTCGGGGGCATAGGCGGGGTCGAACGACGCATCCGCCCGCGCGCCCGCGTCGTCGAGGTCGAAAGGTGCCGCACCGACGATCGGGGCGCCGGTGATCGCCTGCAGCGGACGCGTGGCGGGGCTGTGGTCGCGATGATGATGCGTAACGACGATCGCGCTGACCGGGCGGCCATCGATCGCGCGGATCAAGGCTTCGATATGCGCGGGATCGTCGGGGCCGGGATCTATCACGGCAAGATCGGTGGTGCCGACGATGTGCGTCTGCGTGCCGGTATAGGTGTAGGGCGACGGATTGGGCGCGAGCACGCGGAGGACGAGCGGCTCGAGCTGGATCGGGATACCGGTCGGATGCTCAGCCATGGGTGCGAGATGGCGGGTCCGCGCGGCGATGGCAAGACCTGCGTGTTACAGTCGATCGTCGGCATTCTTTACACGTCGGGAGCCAGCGAGGATGGCGTTAACTATTGAAAACCGCGCAAATTCGGAGTGCGGCCAGATTGGCATGGTGAGTGCATCGCTCACGACGTCACCGAGCGCATCCGCGTTCATGTAGGGTGGATCAACCGCTACCGTCCGGTCTCGCGTCGATCCACCCTCCCCGGTGTCATTCTCAAGTCAGCCGATGCCTGCCGCCTCAGTTCGCCTTTTGTGTTTCGAACAGCTGCTTCAGTTCGCCGCTTTCGTACATTTCCATCATGATGTCGGAACCGCCGACGAATTCGCCGTCGACATAGAGCTGCGGGATGGTGGGCCAGTCCGAATAGGCCTTGATGCCCTGACGGATGCCCTGGTCCTGCAAAACGTCGACGCTCTCGAACTCGACCTCGAGATGGTTGAGGATCGCGATCGCACGGCTCGAAAAGCCGCACTGTGGGAAGAGCGGGCTGCCCTTCATGAACAACACTACCGGGCTGGCTTTGACCAGGGCATCGATGCGGGCGTTGGAATCGTCGGTCATGTGTCGGTCCTCAGGAAATTGCGGTCGTAAGTTGCAGGGCGTGCAGGACGCCGCCCATCCGTCCGCCGAGCGCGGCGTAGACGGCCTGGTGCTGCTTCACGCGGCTCATCCCCGCAAAGCTCGCCGCGGTCACCTTGGCGGCATAGTGATCGCCGTCGCCGGCGAGATCGGTGATCTCGACCTTGGCATCGGGAATTGCGTCGCGGATCATGGTCGCGATGTCGTCGGCAGCCATCGGCATGTCAGCGCGACTCCAGCAGTTGGCGACGCGCCTCGATCATTTGCTGCGCCAGCGCGCGGCGGACGGTCGCTTCGTCATGGTCGAGGCCGGCCGCGGTCAGGTCGCCGACGAGCTTGCGCACGACGTCGTCGTCGCCGCCACCCTCCATGTCGGCATGGACGAGCGCCGTCGCGTAGGCATCGGTTTCCTCCGGCGTGAGCTTCATCTCATGCGCCGCCCATCCCCCGAGCAGGCGGTTGCGGCGCGCGGTAATCCGGAACGCCATCTCCTCCTCGCGCGCGAAATGTGCCTCGCTGGCGCGTTCGCGATCTTCGAAAATGGTCATATCGCGGGTCCCCGTTCAGTCTCGTCGTCGAGCCCGAGATAGGTCGCCGACCGCCGCTACGCAACAATCGACGAAACGCAGTAGAATCCTACTAGCGTAGAGCGACGAAATGACCGATATATAAGACGGCTACGTGACAATATGCGCGAGCAGGAGAGTGATCATGATCGGTTTTTCGGCACCTGCCCCTACCACTCCTATGCGGACGGCACCGCCAGTCGTGCATGGCTTGGCGTACGGCGTGCTGGCATCCGTCATGATGTGGGCCGCCATCGGGGCTGTCGTCTACAACTTCGTCTGAACAGTTTCGGCTCAACCCGACAAGCTGAATGGGTTGAGCCGAACAAGGCGCGGGACGGCCGGCGTCAGCCGACCTCCACCACGAGTTTTCCGATAGCGCCGCGCGCCGCCATCTTGGCGATCGCCTTGCCGCCGTCTTCGAACGCGAAGACTTCGGTCACGCGTGGCGCAATCTTTCCCTCGGCCCACAGGGCGAAAAGCGTTTCGATATGCGCCTGGTTCGCCTTCGGATCGCGGGCGGCAAACGCACCCCAGAATACGCCGCAGACGTCGCAGCTCTTCAGTAGCGTCAGGTTGAGGGGCAGCCTGGGAATGCCGGCGGGGAAGCCGACTACGAGGTACTTGCCCTCCCAGGCGATCGAGCGGAGCGCGGGCTCGGCATAGTCGCCGCCGACCGGATCGTAGATCACGTGCGCGCCGTCGCGACCGACCGCGGCCTTGAACTGCTCGGCGAGCGCCTTCGACTGATCCTTGTCGAACGGCGCGCGGGCGTAGATCAGCGTTTCGTCGGCGCCCGCCGATTTTGCGGCTGCGGCTTTTTCCTCGGACGAGACCGCGGCGACGACCTTAGCGCCGAACGCCTTGCCGAGTTCGATCGCCGCGAGCCCTACCCCACCGGCTGCGCCAAGCACGAGCAGCGTCTGTCCCGCCTGGATGTGGCCGCGGTCGAGCAGCGCGTGGATTGTCGTGCCGTAGGTGAGGATCAGCGATGCGCCCTCGGCGAAGCTGCGGCCTTCGGGGAGGCGGTAGAGCTTGGCGGGGTCGGCGATGACCTGCTCGCACAGGCCGCCATGGCCGAGCATCGCGATCACGCGGTCGCCGACTTCCCAGCCGGTGACGCCCTCGCCGATCGAGTCGATCGTACCGGCGATCTCGCCACCCGGTGCGAACGGGCGCTGCGGCTTGAACTGGTATTTGTCCTCGATGATCAGGACGTCGGGGAAGTTGATCGCGCAGGCCTTGACCGCGACGACGACCTGTCCGGGGCCGGCCACCAGATCGGGCAGCGCGACCATTTCCAGAGTTTCAGGTCCGCCGATCGCCTTCGATACCAATGCCCGCATACCCGCTCTCCACCGTCATCCAGGGGCGATTCGATGCGACCGCCTCCTCGAAATTTGAAATCTGGGTATCCCTTGCCAGTGTCAGACCGACTTCGTCCAGCCCTTCCATCAGGCATTGGCGGCGGAATGCGTCGAGTTCGAAGGTGAAGCGGTCCTGGAACGGGGTGGTGACGGTCATCGTCTCGAGATCGACGGTCACCGTCTGATCCTGCGCGACCTCGAGCAGGCGGTCGATCGCTTCCTGCGGGAGGACGACGGGCACGATGCCGTTCTTGAACGCGTTCCCTGAGAAGATGTCGGAGAAGCTCGGCGCGATGACCGCGGTGATGCCCATGTCGGCGAGTGCCCAGGCGGCATGCTCGCGGCTGGAGCCGCAACCGAAATTATCGCCGGCAATGAGTATCGGCGCGCCAGCATAGCGCGGGTCGTCGAAGATGTTGCCGGGCTGCGCGCGCACCGTCTCGAACGCGCCGCAACCGAGACCGGTGCGCGTGATCGTCTTCAGCCAATGCGCAGGGATGATGACATCAGTGTCGATGTTCTTCGCGCCCCAGGGATAGGCGCGGCCCGAGACGGTCGTGACGGGAGTCATCGCTGTTCCGTGCGCTCCGGGCCCGTATGATCCGGCGTCGTGCGTGCCGATGCGACATAGGCCGCGACGCCGCTGATCATCGCGCCAGCCGCCAGCAGTACGAAAACCTTCTTCATGTTCGTTCCCCCATCAACTCTCTGACGTCGCTCAGCTTGCCGGTCACTGCCGCCGCTGCCGCCATCGCGGGTGATACCAGATGCGTGCGCGCTCCGGGACCCTGTCTGCCGACGAAATTACGGTTCGACGTGGAAGCGCAACGCTCCCCCGCAGGGACTTTGTCCGGGTTCATCGCGAGGCACATCGAACAGCCCGGCTCGCGCCATTCGAAACCGGCGTCGATGAAGATCCGGTCGAGCCCTTCGGCTTCGGCCTGGCGCTTCACGAGCCCCGAGCCGGGGACGACGAGCGCGCGCACGCCGGTCGCGACATGGCGGCCGTCGGCGATCGCGGCGGCGGCGCGGAGGTCCTCGATACGGCTGTTGGTGCAGCTGCCGATGAAGACGTGCTGGATCGTCACGTCGCGCATCGCGGTGCCCGCGGTCAGGCCCATGTAATCGAGCGACTTTTGTGCTGCGGCCTGCTTGGCGGGGTCGGCGAAGCTCGACGGCTCGGGAACGACGCCGGTAATCGGCACGACGTCCTCGGGGCTGGTGCCCCAGGTGAGGCCAGGTGCGATATCGGCAGCGTCGAGCGTGACCGACTTGTCGTATTTCGCGCCGGGATCGGTCGCGAGGCTGCGCCACCAGGTGACGGCCTTGTCCCAGTGCTCGCCGGTCGGCGCCATCGGGCGGCCTTTGAGGTACGCGAAGGTCGTGTCGTCGGGTGCGATCAGGCCGGCACGCGCGCCCGCCTCGATCGACATGTTGGCGATCGTCAGGCGACCTTCGATCGACATCGCGCGGATCACGCTGCCGGTGAATTCGATGACGTGGCCGGTGCCGCCTGCCGCGCCGATCTTGCCGATGATGGCGAGGATGACGTCCTTCGGGCTGACGCCGAAGCCGAGTTCGCCGTCGACACGGACTTCCATCGTCTTGGCCTGCGAGAGCAGCAACGTCTGCGTGGCGAGGACGTGCTCGACTTCGCTGGTGCCGATCCCGAACGCCAAAGCACCGAGTGCGCCGTGCGCGGAGGTGTGGCTGTCGCCGCAGACCAGCGTGGTGCCGGGGAGCGTGAAGCCCTGTTCCGGACCGACGACGTGAACGATGCCCTGCTCGACGGCCATTGCGTCGATATAGTCGATGCCGAACTCGGTCGTATTGCGGCGGAGTGCGTCGAGCTGCTGCGCGCTCTCGGGGTCGGCGATCGGCAGGACACGACCGGCGGCGTCCTTGCGCGCGGTCGTCGGCAGGTTGTGATCGGGGACGGCGAGCGTCAGGTCGGGGCGGCGCACCTTGCGGCCTGCCACGCGGAGGCCTTCGAACGCCTGCGGGCTGGTGACCTCGTGGACGAGGTGGCGGTCGATATAGATCAGGCAGGTGCCGTCGTCGCGGCGTTCGACGACATGCGCCGCCCAGATCTTTTCGTACAGCGTTTGTGGAGTGGCCATGATGTGGCGCGCGTTAACCGAAATAGGCTGCCGCGCCAAGGTTCGATGTAATTTTCGGTCGCCGAGCCGGGTGCGTGGCGCGGGGGAAGGAAGTTTGTTCTCCCGCGAAGGCGGGAGTCCAGATTGGGTCCCCGCCTTCGCGGGGAAACGGCGAGGGGATCGACATAGACTACGTCATCCTGACGAAAGTCAGGACCCAGGTTTACGGGCGCCGTCCTCCGTGGCTCTGGGTCCTGACTTTCGTCAGGATGACGGCAGGGGAGGCATCGCCCGGTTCAGGAACGCGACGCTGTCGGCCAGCACCGGCGCTTTCCCGCGGAACGGCTTCGACAGCGCCATCGCCACGTTTTCGTGGCTGAGGCCGGGATAGTCGATGTGTGTGACCGGTGCGCCGAGCGCCTTAAGCCGCGCGGTGAGGTTGATGGCGTTGTGCGGCTTCACCTGCGTGTCGTTACCGGCGGTGATCAGCAGCATGGGCGGCGCATCCGCCCGCGCGAAGTGGATCGGCTGGGTCATCACCGGGTCGGCGGCGCCCTGCATCGCGTCGATCGCGCGCTTGGCGGTGAAGGGATAGAAATCATAGGGGCCGCACAGCCCGACCGCGGCCTTGATGATGTGCGGGTCGACGCCTTCCGCTTTCAGCCAGCGCTGGTCGAGCGTGAGCATCGCGACGGTGTAGGCACCGGCGGAATGACCGGCAACGGCGATCCGGCCGGGGTCGCCGCCGGACTGCGCGATGTGGTCGCGGGTCCATTTCACCGCTTCGGCGCCGTCCTGGACGAAGGCGGGGAAGCGGACGTCGGGGACTTTACGGTAGTCGGGCATGACGACGACGTAGCCGGCCTTCGCGTACGCGCGCGCGGCAAATGCGTAGGCGCCGCGCGAGCCGTGCACCCAGCCGCCGCCGTACCAGAAGATCAGCACCGGCAGACCGGTCTTGGCGCCACCGGACGGTCGCCACACATCGAGCTTCTGGCCGTGCGTGCCGAACGGGACACCTTCCCTCACCCGTGCGGTCCCGCGACCGCCACCCATCACGCCGTCGAGGACGCTGAGCGTACCCGGCCCGGCCGTGAACGCCGTGCCCGCGATCAGGATCGCGATCAGCGCGAGGACGATGGCGGCGCGTTTCATCAGGCGGTGTAGTGCGCCGTGGTCTTCGCCGCGATCTCGTCCGCGGTGACGCCGGGCGCGAGTTCGACCAGCTTGAACGGGCTGTCGTGATCGGGACGCTGGAACACGGCCAAATCCGTGACGATCATGTCGACGACGTTCTTGCCGGTCAGCGGCAGCGTGCAGGACGGAATGAACTTCGGCGTCCCGTCCTTGGCATTGTGGTCCATCACGACGATGATCTGCTTGACGCCCGCGACGAGGTCCATCGCGCCGCCCATGCCCTTGATCATCTTGCCCGGGATCATCCAGTTGGCGATGTCGCCGCCTTCGCTGACCTCCATCGCGCCCAGCACCGTAAGGTCGATATGGCCGCCGCGGATCATCGCGAAGCTGTCCGACGAGCTGAAATACACCGACGAGGGGAGTTCGCTGATCGTCTGCTTGCCGGCGTTGATCAGGTCGGCATCCTCCTCGCCCGCATAGGGGAACGGACCGATCCCGAGCATGCCGTTTTCCGACTGGAGCGTGACCGTCATGCCCTCGGGGATGTTGTTCGCGACCAGCGTCGGAATGCCGATGCCGAGATTGACGTAATAGCCGTCCTTCAGTTCCTGCGCCGCGCGCGCGGCCATCTGGTTACGGTCCCAGGGCATCAGTGCATTCCTTCCTGGATGGTGGTGATGGTCGTGAATTGTTCGCGGAGCTCGGTGCCGACGCCGTCGACGATCGCCTGCAACGCGGCATCCTCGTCGAGGCCCCAGGTGCCCGCATAGGCGCGCGCGGCGTGGCGGATCGTGTCGGCGAGGAGGTAACCGAAAACGGTCGGGTCCTCGAGTATGCCCGCGTCGATCAGCACGTTGCTGCCGGCGCCGTTGGTGATCCAGATGCGCGCGACCTCGACCGATTCGCTGGTGAGCTTGGCGCCTTTGTCGAGCACGATCGCGTTGGGATGGTCGGCCATTAGCGTACGCCTCCAGTCGGAGCCCAGCGGACTGCTGGCGGGAAGACCTCGTCGCGATTGCCTTTGAGCGCGGTGCCGTAGACGGGGTTGGGGAGGACGAACCACCCTGCCCCCCATTTCGCGGCGATCGCGGGCGACTGGACTGTTGCGCGACGCGCGGCGGGGGTCTGGCCGGCGTTGAACAGGTCGCTGAAGTCGCCGAGCTGGTCGCCACCCATCGCGACGACGCAGTATTTCGCAGCGATCGTCGCGCGGCGGCCGTCCTTCTTCGACCCGAGCGCGTCGTCGCCGGCGAGGAACAGCGTTTCGCCATGGCGGGCTGGGCCAAGGCCTGCGGCTTCGATCGCCGCCTGGGTCTGCGCGGCGTTGGCGGCGGAGCGGTTGGAGTTGAAAATTACTGTGACACCCATCGCGCGGAGAGCGGTTAGTGCGGCAAGGGCACCGGGAACGGGGGCGACCTGCTTGACGCCGGTGCGCTCCCAATCCTGCCAACGAGGGTCGGACCAGGGTTGGCCGGAGGACGCGTCGTATTCGAAGCCGAGGTTGAGGAGGATCGTCTCGTCGACATCGAACACGGCGGCTTTGGGTTTGGTGCCGCAGGAGGTGAAGCTCGGCGCCGCGAGTGAAGCGCCTTGGGCGAGGACGACGGAGGTCGGCGTGCGTTGCATGCGGACGTAACCGACGAGGGCGTTCCAGGCCTGGATGCTGACTGCTGCCGCTTCGCCCGAGGCGTAGAGATACTGCATGCCGGCTGGGACGCCATCGACGGTGACGGGCGCGGAAACAGACGGCGTTATCGAGGTCGGCGCGGAGACGCTGACGCAGCCTTGGAGCACCAGTGCCCCTGCGAACGCAGGGGTCCAGGATACCACCCGCAGCGCCCCGGACCCTGGACTCCTGCGTGCGCGGGAGAACGGGGTGGGCTTGGGATACACTGGTGCGCTTCGTGTCATGCCGTCGCGCGCTCGCGGACGGTGCGGAATTCGATCTGCTTGTCGTACGGCGCGCCGACGATCATCCGCTTCACATAGATGCCCGGCAAGTGGATCGTGTCGGGGTCGAGGCTGCCGACGGGGACGATCTCCTCGACCTCGGCAACGCAGATCTTCCCCGCGGTCGCCATCGGCTGGTTGAAGTTGCGCGCGGTCTTGCGGAAGATGAGGTTGCCGCTTTCGTCCGCCTTCCAGCCCCTGATGATCGCGAGATCGGCGCGGATGCCGCGTTCGAGGATGTATTCCTGGCCGTCGAAGACCTTCGTTTCCTTGCCCTCGGCGACCTGCGTGCCGACGCCGGTCTTGGTGTAGAAACCGGGAATGCCTGCGCCCCCTGCCCGGCAGCGTTCGGCGAGCGTGCCCTGCGGGCAGAACTCGACCTCGAGTTCGCCGCTGAGATATTGCCGCTCGAATTCCTTGTTCTCGCCGACATAGGACGAGATCATCTTCTTCACCTGGCGCGAGCGGAGCAGTTTGCCGAGGCCCTGCCCGTCGATCCCGGCGTTGTTGCTGGCGATCGTAAGGTCCTTCACACCGGACGCCTCGATCGCGTCGATCAGCCGCTCTGGGATGCCGCACAGCCCGAACCCGCCCGCGCAGATCGTCATGCCGTCGAACAGCACGCCTTCGAGTGCCGTTGCCGCATCGGTGTAGCGCTTGTTCGCCATGCATCCTCCTCAGGTCTTTCGCTTCGCATAAGGCGCTGGCGGTCGGTCGGCAACGTAGCGCGGATCGACTTCTCACAATCCTCCCCAGCAAGGGGGAGGGGGCCGGCCCTTGCCGGACGGAGGGGAAGGTAAGGGTAACCTCTGCTCCGTGTCCTCCCCCTCCGTCACCTTCGGTGCCACCTCCCCCTGGCGGGGGAGGATTGAGTCGCTTTCAAGTCGCTTTCAATACGCCAGCTTCAACCCCGGCCGCTTCCACCGGGTCTTCACCAGCCGGCCGCTACCCGAGCAGGTGATGTACGCATCCATGCCGTCTGCGCCGCCCCAGCAGATGTTGGTGGTGAAGACGTCGTCGGTCGCGACGAACTCGACCAACTTACCCGCCGGCGAGATCACGCTGATCCCGCATTCGCCGATCGTCGCGACGCAGACGTTGCCGCATGCCTCGACGCCGAGCGAGTCGAAGAACTTGTAGCCGGCGGGGCGGTAGAGCGGCGTGCTCGAGGCGCTGGCGGCCTTGCCGGGCGCGACGATGTCGAACGCCATCAGGCGGCAGGTGTAGGTTTCCGCCGCGTAGAGCCGCGTGCCGTCTGGCGAGAGGCCGATGCCGTTGGGGTTTTCGCTGGGGAAGATCACTTCTTCCAAATGGCTGCCGTCAGCTTTCGCGTAGAAGATCCCGGTGATATCGCGGGCCCGGTCGCGCGATTTGCCGTGGTCGGTGAACCAGAAGCCGCCTTGCGAATCGAAGACGATGTCGTTGGGTCCACGCAGCGAGCAGCCGAAATCGCCGTCCTTATAGAGGATCTCGACCGCGCCGGTGGCGATGTCGATCCGTTCGATCCGGCCGCCTGAATAGTCGTCTGGCTGGCCGTGCGGGGTGAGGAAGCCGTTCGTCTCGCGCCACGCGAAGCCGCCATTGTTGCAGCAATAGAGCTTGCCGTCGGGGCCGATCGCCAAGCCGTTGGGGCCGCCGCCGGGTTCTGCGACCGTTGTTTTCGTGCCGTCGGGAGCGACGCGCGTGATACGGCCCGCCTCGATCTCGACGAGGATCATGCTGCCGTCGGGCATCGCCACCGGGCCCTCGGGGAAACGCAGGCCGTCGGCGACGGTGGTGAAGTCGGTCATGATCCTCTCCGGGCGAGTCGGGTTGGTCCCGGCTTCGATGCCAGCGTAACCGCGTCTCGACTTCGCGCGCAACGGACGGCAGGATGCGGCGATGATCACACCACGCACCGGCGGCCGCATCCTGGTCGATCAACTCGTCGCACAGGGCTGCGACCGGATTTTCACCGTGCCGGGGGAGAGCTTTTTAGCGGTGCTCGATGCGCTCCACGATACGCCGGCGATCGATCTCGTTGTGTGTCGGCAGGAGGGTGGCGTCGGGTTCATGGCGTGCGCGGACGGGACGCTGACGCATCGGCCGGGCGTGGCGTTCGTGACCCGCGGACCGGGTGCGACCAACGCGTCGATCGGCGTGCATGTCGCGATGCAGGATTCGCAGCCGATGATACTCTTCGTCGGCGATATCGACCGCGGGACGCGTGACCGCGAGGCGTTCCAGGAGATCGATTTCCAGGCGATGTTTGCGCCCATCGCGAAGTGGGCGGCGCGGATCGACGATGCGCGGCGGATCCCGGAATATGTTGCGCGGGCCTATGCGACGGCGATGTCGGGGCGGCCTGGGCCGGTAGTGCTCGCGCTACCCGAGGACATGCTACTCGACGTCGTGGACGCGGTCGATCGACCGCGGGTCGAGCGGGTGGCGCAGGCTTGCGACGCTGATACGATGGACTTGCTCGCGGATTTGCTGACGACGGCGGAGCGGCCAGTGGCGATCGTTGGCGGGGCGGGCTGGGATGTGGCGGCGTCGGGGGCGTTCTCGACCTGGGCGGATCGTAACGGCATTCCGGTGGCGGCGGCGTTTCGGCGGCAGGATGCGATTCCGAACGACTGTCCGGTTTGGGCAGGGAATTTGGGATATGGGCCCAATCCGAAGCTGGTCGAGCGGGTGAAGGCGGCGGATCTGCTGCTGGTCGTCGGGCCGCGGCTGGGGGAGGCTACGACCGATGGCTATGCGCTGATCACGCCCGATCATCCGGGGCAGCGGCTGATCCACGTGCATCCCGATCCGGATGAGTTGCACCGAGCGTACCGCGCGGATGTCGCGGTATGTGCGGGGATGGCGGACTTTGCGGAGGCGTTGCTGGCGGTCGACCTGCCGCCGCGAACTGCCGGGTCGGAGGCGCACGCGGAATGGCTCGCGTGGTCGACGCCGGCGCCTCGGGATCTAGTCATGGACCTGGGGCCGTGCGTGACGGCGATGCGCGAGCGGCTGCCAGCGGATGCGATCATCTGCAACGGGGCGGGGAATTACTCGGGGTGGTGGCATCGTTACTGGGCGTATGCCGGGCCGGGCACGCAGCTCGCGCCGACCGCGGGGGCGATGGGGTACGGGGTGCCGGCGGCGGTGGCGGCGTCTTTGCGGCATCCGGAGCGGACCGTCGTGGCGCTCGCGGGGGACGGGTGTTTTTTGATGAACGGGCAGGAACTCGCGACGGCGGTTGCGCATGGCGCGGACATGCTGGTGATCGTCGTGGATAATGGCGGGTACGGGACGATCCGCATGCACCAGGAGCGTGAGTATCCGGGGCGGGTGTCTGGGACTGGGTTGCGCAACCCGGACTTTGCCGCGCTGGGGCGGGCTTATGGGTGTTGGGCGGAGACTGTTTCGAGGACCGAGGATTTCGCGGGGGCGTTGGACCGGGCGATGGGGCGGTCTGGTGTGCGGTTGCTGCATGTGGTGACGGATATCGAGGCGATTGCCGCTGGGACGACGCTGGCAAAGGTGCGTGGGGGCTGAGGTTCGTTGTTTGTAAGCACTACCAACCCAACAAATGCACCACCCCGGCGAAGGCCGGGGCCCAGTTGGGGGACGGCGATAACGGAAGGCGGTCCTCCATTACATCGGCCTTGCCGCCTGGGCCCCCGCCCTCCCCCGGGGGGAGGTAGTTGTAGCGGCCGACCACAATA
>NZ_JACONT010000061.1 GCF_014358075.1 Sphingomonas albertensis
ACGGCACCATGCCCGTCCTTGTTCTCCCGCGAAGGCGGGGACCCAGGCTGGGCTCCCGCCTTCGCGGGAGAACAATTTTGTTGGGAACGCCTTCACATACTGCACCACCCCGGCGGAGGCCGGGGCCCAGTTGGAAAGGTGGTCGTAACGGAACGCTGTCCTCCTTTAGCAACGTCCCCCAACTGGGCCCCGGCCTTCGCCGGGGTGGTGGCCCAGGCGGGGTGGCGTGCCCTTACCGGAGCGCCGCATAATGGCCGCTCCCTCAGGTCCCGGCCCAGCCCCGCTCGTCGGCGGCTCGCTCGCGCTGACCGCGTTCGCGCTGGCGCTCGGTACGTTCATGCAGGTGCTCGACACCACGATCGCCAACGTTTCGCTGCCGACTATCGCCGGTAATCTCGGCGTCTCCAGCGACAACTCCACCTGGATCGTCACGGCGTTCGCGGTCGCCAACGGCGTCGCGGTGCCGCTGACCGGGTGGCTGATGGGCCGGTTCGGGGTGGTGCGGACGTTCTGCGTGTCCGTCTTCCTGTTCACGATCGCGTCGTTCCTGTGCGGGATCGCGTGGGACCTGCCGTCGCTGATCGGCTTCCGTATCCTTCAAGGCGCGGTATCCGGACCGATGATCCCCGGCAGCCAGGCGCTGCTGATCGCGATCTTCCCCGTCCACAAGCGCTCCACCGCGCTCGGAATCTGGTCGATGACGACTTTGGTCGCGCCGATCATGGGACCGATCCTCGGCGGCTACATCTCCGACAATTATCACTGGAGCTGGATTTTCCTGATCAACGTGCCGTTCGGGATGTTCTGCGCGTTCGTGTGCTGGAACAAGCTCGGCAAACGCGATACGCCGACGCGGAAGCTGCCGATCGACCAGGTCGGGCTGATCCTGCTGGTGGTGTGGGTCGGTGCGCTGCAGATCGTGCTCGATCTCGGCAAGAACGACGACTGGTTCGCCGCGGACCGGATCGTCATCGCCGCGGTCGTCGCCGCGATCGGCTTTGTCGGCTGGATCATCTGGGAGCTGACCGACGCCAACCCGGCGGTGAACCTGTCGCTGTTCAAGAGCCGCAACTTCACGATCGGGACGATCGCGTTCTGCCTGGGCTATGCGGTGTTCTTCGCCAACACGCTGCTGCTGCCGCTCTGGTTGCAGACCCAGCTCGGCTACACCGCGACCTGGGCGGGGCTGGTCGCCGCACCATCGGGCGCGGTGGCGGTGATCCTGACGCCGTTCGTCGCGCGTCTGAGCGGCAAGATCGACGCGCGCATCCTCGCCACGGTGGCGTTCGCGTCGTTCGGCTACTCCTATTATCTCCGCTCGGGCTACACGACGGGCGCAAGCTTCTACGACCTGATGCTGCCGTTGATGGTCCAGGGGATCGCGATGAGCACGTTCTTCCTCGCGATGCTGACGATCTCGCTCGACCGTATCCCGGCGGAGCGGCTGCCGTCGGCGACGGGCATCTCGAACTTTGCGCGCATCACCTCGGGCAGCTTCGCGGCGTCGATCATTACCACCGCCTGGGATCGTCGCGAGACGCTGCACCAGAGCCGGTTGTCGGAAGCGATCGGCACCGGTTCGCCCTACCAGATGGCGCAGGGTGCGCTGACCCGGATGGGGCTGACCGACGTGCAGGCGGCGGGTGCGATCACGCGGCAGATGGTGGCGCAGGCGTATCTACTCGCGTCGACCGACCTGTTCCGCGTCTCGGCGTGGCTGTGCCTCGCGATGGTCATCATCGTCTGGTTCACGCGTCGCGCCAGTCCGCCGCAGGGGCCGATCGCGGCGGATTGAGGCGGACCGAGGCGGACTGTCATTTCCTTATGACCGAGGCCCGGCAGTCCGATCGCAGGGCAATAGAAACGTTATCGCAACCACTTGCCCCTAACGCTGCGTTTACCAGTTACGAAACGCCTGTGGGGGGCCAGAAACCATGACGATCAAGATCACCGCTTTGCGGGTCGCAGCCGCGTGCCTTTTATCCGGCGCGATGCCCGCCTGGGCCGCCGCGCCCTTGACCTGCACCCAGTCCATCAACACGCCACGCCTGGTCTGCGACGAGGGCGCCTGCGTCCGCGTCCCGGTCAAGGATCTGTGCGATGCGGTGCGCGCATCCTATCCGGTCAAGCGCCGGACGCTGAAACCGCTCCAGATCGACGTGAACCCGGTCCGCGACGAACTGACGTTGTTGATCGCCAGCGTCAGCTGACCCGGTCGAGCGTCAGCCAAGGAGTGCGAACGCGGCGCCGGGAACGGTGACCACGCGACCGGTCGGGGCGAGCGTCCCGTCCGGCAGGATATCGAGCATCGTGACGCGGTGATCGCGTTCGTGGACGACGATCATCCGGCGCTCTGCTTCCAGGATCAGGAAGAACCGCGGCGACAGGCCACCGCTGGCGACATGCTGGACGAGTGTCGCGTCGCCATGGGGGTCGAGCGCGAAGACCGCGATGCTCTCATGCCCGCGGTTGGACACGTACAGTCGATCGCCCGCGGCATTGGCGCCGATGTGCGCCAGGATATTCGCACCCTGCCACCCGGCGGGAAGCGTGGAAAGCGTGGCACGTTCGCGCAAGTCCGTTCCGACGAGGTCCAGCACGACCAGCGCGCTCGTGAGTTCGCAGGCGAGATACGCCGTGTGCGGGTGGCGTGGATGAAACAGCATGTGGCGCGGACCCGAGCCGGGCGCCGCGGCGAACGCGGTGCGCGGGGCGTCGAGCGTGACCTGCTCGACGTCGAAGGCGAAGGCACGAACCTCGTCGGTTCCCAGATCGGTGGCGTACATCGTCCGGTTGTCGGGACCGAAGCCGACCCAGTGCGCATGCGGCGATTGCTGGCGGTCGGGGTTGGGCCCGCTGCCGCTGTTCGCGTGCACGATCGGCGGTGCCATCGGCATTCCGCTGGCATCGAGCCGGTACAGCGCGACGCTGCCGCTCGCATAATTGGCGACCGCGACGCAGGATTGCGTGGCGTCGAGCGCGACATGGCAGGGGGCGGAGCCGCCCGTCGTCACCTGCCCGAGACATGTCCAGCCCGAACCCGCGTGCCGATACAGGCCGAGCATCCCGTCATCGCGTTCGTCGACCAGATAGTGAAGATCGAACCGCGACGAATACACGCCGAACGAGGCGTTCTTGGCAGCGTCATAGGCTGCGTCGACGCCAAGCCGATCCCCGTCACCCGGCAACGGATAGAGGCCCGCGCCGCCACCGCCGGCATAGGTTCCTATCCAGTATGAGGCGGGCAAAGCGGAGGATTCGTCGAGCGCAGTCATCGGTCGCGTCTAGCGTCGTTTCGCCGCGGCGTCATACGGGGAGGCCATCAGCCCACGGGGTCAGGCCCTGAGCACGGCGATCAGTTGCTCGCGGTAGAATCGCGCCAGATCTTCGTGCATCCGCGCGACGTCGGCGTTGCGCGCACGGTGGGCGAGAACGGATTGATCGTCCATGCGCCGTTCGATCACGGAAGGGGGCGGCAGCATGTCCATCGCCACCGTGGTGAACCCGTTGTGTTGCGGTCGAATTTCAGGAGAGGGTTAATCGCGCCCGCGTTCCGTCCAAAACCACGGTTCGCGGGCTGGCCACGGTTCGCGGGCTGGCATTGCCGTCGACCTTGGCCTACCGATCCGGAATGGGCGATCTGGATAGACTGGTTCCTTCGGGGATCATCGAGCAATGGGTCTATCACCTGCGACGGCAGCGTTCGCGGGCGTCGGATGCGATCTGGCTGATAGACCAGGGTTTCACGCTGCACGACGGGATGGACGGCGTGCCGCAGAACGACGCGACCGCCCGCTGGCGCGCCGAACAGGAAACCGTCGTCGAGGAAGTGACCGCTCTGCTCGCGCTTTACGACGGGATCAACCTCGGCAAGGTCGACCTCGACTGAACGACGGCTCAGTTCGCGTCGCGGTAGCTTTCACGCATCAGCCAGCCGGTATGCTGGAGCGCCGAACTCTGCGGTGGCTGCGCATTCGGCATCTCGGTAACCTGTTCAGCCGATGCAGCGAGCTGCAGATGATGGTCGCGTAGAAGGTTATGCGCGGTTCGCGCGGCGTCCGATCGAGACCGGCGGGCAAGCCCCTGCTCCTGCTCCGCGCGGTCCTGATGGTATCGCACCTGTGCCCGCCACGCCTGCGTACACTCGGTCTCGGGTAGGCCCTGGTCGGTCATGATGATCTCCATCGTTCCAACCTGCTTGATGTAGTTTAGTTGCGGGCGTGTTTCAAAAGATAGTTAACGCGCTGGTCCGGTCGTCAGGCGGGCTTGGGCGCGGCCTGCCAGCCGCCCCCCAATGCCCGGAACAGGTCGACCTGCGCGCCGGCGATCCGCGCATCGGCGGCGGCGAGGTCCGTATCGGTGTCGGCCAGCGTACGCTCCGCGTCGAGGACGTCGAGGAAGTCGATCTGGCCTTCGCGCTGGCGGGCGCGAGTGATGCGGGCGGCGGTGGCGGCGTTGTCGTGCGCGGACTGGAGTTGCGTGCGGCGATCGAGTTCGCGGGCGTAGTTCGACAGCGCGGTCTCGGTTTCCTCGAGTGCTGTGAGGACGCTGCCGTCGAAATTGGCGAGCGCGCCGCGCGAGTCCGCCTCGGCGCCGGCGATGCGCGCGCGGGCCGCCGACTGGTTGAGCGACCAGTTCAGCAGGGGCCCGAGCAGCCAGCGGATCGGGCCTCCGGTGAAGATGTCGCCGACGCTGAGAGCGGTCGAGCCGATCGACCCGCCGAGCGAGATCTGTGGGTAGAGCTGCGAGGTCTGGACACCGATCCGTGCGGTCGCTGCCGCGAGACGGCGTTCGGCGGCATGGACGTCGGGGCGGCGTGCTAGCAACGCCGCGCCGTCGCCGATCGGGATCGGCTGATCTAGGCGGGGCGTGGTGCTGCGGGCACCGGCGGTTGCGGGAAGGTCCTGCGGGGTGCGGCCGGTGAGCGTGGCGAGGCGGAAGAGCGCGGCTTGGCGCTCGGCTTCGATCTGCGGGATGTTGGCGGCCCGCTGGTCGCGCAAGGCTGCGATGCGGACCTGATCGAGGCGGGCTGCACGACCGGCGTCGACGCGCTTGCCGGTCAGCGTGTTCGACTTGTCGAGCAGGTCGACGATCCGCCGCGCGACCGCGAGACGTTCGGCGGACGAGGCTGCGTCGACATAGGCGCGGGTGGTGGCGGCGACGATCGAGACGCGGACGGCGTCCGCATCGGCCTGCGCGGCGCCGACGTCACCGCGGGCTGCTTCGACGTTGCGGCGGACCCGGCCGGCGAGATCGACTTCATAGCTGACGTCTAGGCCTACGTCGTAGGTGGCACGCTCGCGATCGAGTCCGGGCAGGTTCTGGAGTTGCGAGGTGCGCGCGTAATTGCCGCTCGCGCCCGCGTTTACCTGTGGCTCGCGGTCGGTCTTCGCGCCACGCAGGGAGGCACGGGCGCTGTCGAGCCGGGCGACTGCTACGCGGAGGTCGGTGTTCGCTGCGAGCGCGTCCGCGACGAGGCCGTCGAGGACCGGGTCGCGGTACATACGCCACCAGTCGTTGTCGGGCGCGGTCGTGACGGTGGCGGCGTTGGCGGTGACGAACGACGCCGCCGCTTTGAGTGGGGTGATCGGCGCGACATAGTCGGGGCCGGCGGCGCAGGCGGCGAGCGTCAGCGCCGAGAGGCTCGCGAGGAGGGCGGACTTCATGATGCTGGTCCTATTCGGCTGGCTGAAGCGTCGCGGCGGGGGCAGGACGGCGGCGTTCGAACCGCAGCGCCAGCGCCCGTGCGACGACATAGAAGGTGGGGGTGAAGAGCAGTCCGAACCCGGTCACGCCGATCATCCCGAAGAACACCGCGGTCCCGAGCGCCTGGCGGAGTTCCGCACCGGCACCCGTCGCGATCACCAGCGGCACTGCGCCGAGAATGAACGCGAAGCTCGTCATCAGGATCGGCCGCAACCGGTCCTTGGCCGCGCGCACCGCCGCCTCGACCGGTGTGAGCCCGTCCTGTTCCTCGGCCTGCTTGGCGAACTCGACCACGAGGATCGCGTTCTTCGCCGCCAATGCAATCAGCACGACCAGGCCGATCTGCGTAAGGACGTTGTTGTCCATACCCCGCAGGTTCACGCCGGTCATTGCAGCCAACAGGCACATCGGCACGATCAGGATGATCGCGAGCGGCAACGTCAGGCTCTCGTACTGCGCGGCGAGCACGAGGAAGACGAACACCACCGCCATGCCGAAGACGAGCGCGGCGGTGCTGCCGGCGGCTTTCTGCTGGTAGGCGATGCCGGTCCATTCATGCGCGTAGCCTGCCGGGAGCGACGCATCGGCGAGCTTCTCCATCGCGACGAGCGACTGGCCCGAGGAATAACCCTTGGCGGTGTCGCCATCGACCTCGACCGCGGGGAAGAGGTTGTAGCGCACGACGCGGTACGGGCCGGTCTTGTCCTTGAACGTCGAGACCGAGCCGACCGGGACCATCTGGCCCGAGTTGGAGCGCGTCTTCAGGTTGGCGATGTCCGCGGTGGTGTTGCGGAACGGTGCGTCGGCCTGCGCGGTGACGCGGTAGGTGCGTCCCAGCAGATTGAAGTCGTTGACGAACGCCGAGCCGAGATAGACCTGCAACGCCTCGAACACGCGCTCGGGTGGGACGCCCAAGAGGTTGGCCTTGGCGCGGTCGACGTCGGCGAAGATGCGCGGCGTGGCGGTGTCGAAGAACGTGTAGATCTGGGCGAGACCCTTGGTCTGGTTCGCCTGGCCGATCAGCGCGTAGCTCGTCTTGCCGAGGTCGGCGTATCCGTGCCCGCCCTGGTCCTGCACCATCAGGCGATAGCCGCCGGCCGAGCCGATGCCCTGGATCAGCGGTGGCGGGACGATCAGCAGACGCGCTTCGGTGATGTCGCCGGTCGCCTTCTGCGATTCCGCCATGATGCTGGCGAGGGTGACGCCGAGCTTCTTGCGTTCCTCGAAGCTCTTCAGCGGGATGTACGCGGCGGCCGAGTTGGGGGCGAGCGTCTGCGAGGGGCCGTCGAAGCCCGCGAGCATGACCGCGCCCTTGACGCCGGCGAGCGGCAGGATGCGTTTCGCGACCTTCTGCATGACGGCATCGGTGCGCTCGACCGACGAGCCGGGCGGAAGCTGGATGACGGTCAGGAAATAGCCCTGGTCCTGTGCTGGGACGAAGCCCGACGGGGTGACCATGAACACGCCGACCGTGACTGCGATCAGCGCGGCATAGGCGATCATCATCCGGCGCGGCGCGGTGACCAGGCGCGCGGTGAGGCGGGCATAGCTCTCGCTCATCCGCTCGAACCCGCGGTTGAAGGCATCGCCGGCACGTCGCACGGTACGGGTCAGGCGGTTGCCGGAGTCGGCGGATGCGGTCGGCTTGAGCAGCATCGCGGCGAGTGCCGGCGACAGTGTCAGCGAGATGAGCAGCGAGATGATCGTCGCGGTCGAGATCGTCACCGCGAACTGGCGGTAGAATGCGCCGGAGAGGCCGGTGAGGAACACGGTCGGGATGAACACCGCGCACAGCACGAGCACGATCGCGACCAGCGCGCCGGACACTTCGTCCATCGACGTACGCGCTGCCTCCAACGGGGAGAGCCCGTGTTCGAGGTTGCGCTCGACATTCTCGACCACGACGATCGCGTCATCGACGACGATGCCGATCGCGAGGACGAGGCCGAACAGCGAGAGGTTGTTGAGGCTGTACCCGGCGGCGGCGAGCACCGCGAAGGTGCCGATCAGCGAGACCGGGATCGCCACGATCGGGATGATCGCCGCGCGCCACTTCTGCAGGAAGACGAGGATCACCAGTACCACGAGGACCATCGCCTCGAAGAGCGTGTGCTTCACCGCGTCGATCGACTGCGCGATGAACTCGGTCGGGTTGTAGATGACCTTGTATTCCAGCCCCTTGGGGAAGCGCTTCGACATCGACTCCATCTCGGCGGTGACGGCCTGCGCCGCGCCGAGTGCGTTCGAGCCGGGACGCTGGAAGACCGCGGCGATGACCGTGGGCTTCCCGCTGAGATAGGTGTTCGCGCCGTAATCCTGCGCGCCGAGCTCGACGCGCGCGACGTCCGAGACACGGACCTGGCGGCCCTGCGCGTCGGTGCGGATGACGACGTCGGCGAACTGCTTGGGATCGGTCAGGCGGCCTTGCGTCTCGACGTTGAGCTGGAACGCGCTGTTGCCCTTGTCATAGGGCGGCTGGCCGAGCGTACCCGCGGCGACCTGGACGTTCTGCGCACGCAACGCGGCGACGATCTCGCCGGCGGTAAGGTCGAGTGCGGCGGCGCGACCGGGATCGATCCAGACGCGCATCGAATAATCGCGCGCGCCGAACAGCTGCACGTCGCCGACGCCGTCGATGCGGCTGAGGCGGTCGCGAACCTGGGTCAGCGCGTAGTTGGAGATATAGCCGCGATCGAGCGAATTGTCGGGCGAGACGAGGTTCACCACCATCAGGAAGTCCGGCGACGTCTTCCGCGTCACCACGCCGAGACGCTGGACGTCCTCGGGCAGGCGCGGAACGGCGACCGCAACGCGGTTCTGGACGAGCACCTGCGCGGCATCGAGATTGGTGCCGATCTTGAACGTGACGGTGATCGTGACCTTGCCGTCACCGGTCGATTGCGACGACTGGTACAGCATGTTGTCGACGCCGTTGATCTCCTGCTCGATCGGCGCGGCGACGGTTTCGGCGACCGTCTCGGCCGAGGCGCCGGGATAGGTCGCGCTGACGGTGACGGTGGGGGGGACGATGTCGGGATATTGCGACACCGGCAGCGTCATGTAGGCGATCGCACCGACGATCGTGATGATCACCGCGATCACGCCCGCGAAGATCGGCCGGGTGATGAAGAAGCGCGAGAAGCGCATGGGAATTTCCTCGGTAGAGGGGCGATCCGTCCGCGCACGCCCCGTCATCCTGACGAAAGTCAGGACCCAGAGTTACTCAGCGGGACGTCTCGAACTCTGGGTCCTGACGTTCGTCAGGACGACGGCATTTAGTTGGGGAGCGTGGCTTCACCGGAGATGGGCTGGACGGACGCTGGCGCGGTCGTACCCGAGGCCACCAAGATCCGGCCGACCTTCGGCGCAACCGTGGCACCCGGCATCGCCATCTGCGTGCCCTGAATGATGATCCGGTCGTTCGGCCCGATCCCGGAGCGCACGATGCGGAGGCCATCGACCACCGGGCCTAGTTCGACCGGCTTCTGGCTCACCACATTCTTCGCATCGATGGTCAGCAACACCTTGCGCGCCTGATCGGTCTGCACCGCATCGTCGGGCACCAGCAGAGCCTGCCGCGTCCCCGCACTCGCGAGCCGCATGTTGCCGAACATCCCCGGCGTCAGGAAATACCCTGGATTGGCGAGCACCGCACGACCACGGATCGTGCCCGAGCGCTGGTCGAGCCCGTTGTCGGTGAAGTCGAGCTTGCCCTTCCAGCGATGCTCGGTCTCGTCCTGCAACTGGATTTCGACCGCCGCGGGGGCCGCACCCGGCTGACGTGCACGCTGCGTCTTGAGGTACAAAGCCTCGGAGCCGTCGAACGTGAAGTAGATCGGGTCGAGCGCGTTGATCGTGGTCAACACCGTGCCGCCGGTGCCTTCGCCGCCCGCGACCTGGTTGCCCGCATCGACGCGGCGATCGGAGATACGACCACCGATCGGTGCGCGAACCTGCGTGAAGCCGACGTCCAAAGCGCGGGCACGTTGGCGCGCCTGGGCTGCGGCGAGTGATGCCTGCGCAGCCTCCAGTCGGCCGCGCAATGCGTCGACTTCGCCGGCCGAGACCGCTTCGTCGGCGACGAGCCGCTGCGCGCGACCGAGATCGGTACGCGCCAGCGATAACGCGCTCTTCGCGCTCGCAACGTTGGCGTGCGCCTCAGCCAGAGCCGCAGCGAACGGGCGGGAATCGATCGTGAAGAGCAACTGGCCCTTGCTGACGATCTCGCCGTCGCGGAAGTGGATGCCCGTGACTTCGCCGGCAACGCGCGGACGGATCTCGACCGTCCGGCTCGGTGCGAAGCGGCCGACATAATCGTCCCATTCGCTGACCTGCCGGACCAGCGGCGACGCGACCGTGACGGAGGCGGGCGGGGGTGCCGCCATCGCCGCGTCGGGATGATCGAACAACTTCACGCCGACCGCGCCGAGCAGCGCGATCGGCACGAGCACCATCGCGCCGCGCTGCCATGCCGGCCGTCGATGACGGTCCGTGGGCGGCGAAGACGCGACGTCGGCGTCGTTCGCGGCCGTGATTGTGGTAAGTTGGTTCACGCTGCGATGCTCCGCTTCTGCTGGGCGCCGACGCGCATGCCGGTGACGCTCTCGACGAGCGTCTCGATCTGGGCCTCGGCAAAGCCGGCGGCGAGGAAGTTCTGGATCTCGGCCATCGGCAGCGCGAAGCCGCGACGCCAGGCGTAGACTGCCATCCGGCGCAACGCTTCGAGCCGGGGATCGGCGAGCCGCGACGCGGTGCTCAGGCCGAACAGGCTGCCCATCGCCCGCGACATGCGGCTGGGGCCGGACAGGCTGCGCAATGTGTCGCGCTTGGCGAGGGCGATGACGCTCCACTCCAGTGCAGAAAAGCCGGTCGGGGCGGGGGCTGCTACAGCCTGCGTGCGGCTGGTGACGGGCGAAGCGAACATATTGTCGAGGTCGAGATAAGCCATGGGATTGTCCCCCTTTTGATTTTTCGGGCAAGCGCTGGCCTTCGTCGGTGGACGGTCCACCGACGTCAGCTGGTCGCAAGGCGTGCGCGGTCGTTGCCGGCACATCCTCGTGCCGCGCTTGCCCGCTTGAAATGTCGTGAGTCCGGTCGGCCGAAGCCATCCGTTCTTGGTTAGGTTGTAACCGTGGTCATGGGTTTGTGTCCCCGGTTGCCCTCTCCGAAGTAGGAGAGAGCTTCGATACCAGTCGGTATATAAACCTGGGGTTCATCTAGTCAACAGACTTTTGTACCGGCCGGTATTTTTTATCGCGACCGTAACGAAGCGTGACTTTCATGTCGGCAGTGCCAACGGATTTACTTGGTCGGCCACACCGACAGGCTGGTCTCGACGAGCTGGTTGAGCTCGGTGCAGGTCGCGCCCGAGCCGGCCTGGATCGACAGGCCCTGCATGATCGCGAACAGATACCGCATCAGGGCATGCGACTCGAGAGCGTCAGGGAACTCGCCCGCCGCCTTGGCCTCGTCGAAGCGCTTCATCAATGCGGCTTCGGACGACGCGCGGCGCTTGGCGACCTCGGCCTTGATCGGTTCGGCTTCGGCGCTGCACGCGACGCTGCTGATGACACTGAGGCACCCCTTGGGATCGCAGGTGCTCATCTGCATCTGGAGAGCCCCGCGCAGGAGTCTTTCCGCTACGGCGCGGGCCGTCGGCGCTTCGAGCGCGGAGGTCATGTAGGCGAGCTTCTCGCGCTCGTAGAGGTCGAGTGCCTTGTGGAACAGCGCCTCCTTGTTGCCGAACGCCGCGTATAGACTGGGCTTGGTGATGCCCATCTCCGCGGTCAGCTCCGCCATCGACGCGCCTTCGTAGCCGTTGCGCCAGAACACGCGCAACGCACCCGCCAGCGCTTCGTCGAGATCGAACTCGCGGGGGCGGCCCTTGGGGGCGGTGAGCGTGCAAAGCCTATTCATACCGTTCGGTATATAGGGTAAAACGACAAAAGGTCCAGTGACTGGAATGTGTTGCCGGGGCCGCCTGCCGTCCTGACAGGGTCGGCGTGGCGCAGGAGCCCGTCGGTGCAACCAAAGCCGGCCATACCGGTTGAAACTTCGACCAAATGGTAGCGCGATAGAGGAGCGAGACGATGGCGGACGACTTCAAGCGGGCAGTCGATGATGGCGCGAAGGCGAGCAAGGCGGCGACCGACCGAGCGGCGGATGCAGCCAAGGGAGCCGCGGACACGATGCGCGAGAAAAGCGAGAAGGCGCGCGATGCGTTCTCCGAGAAGGTCGTCGATCCGGCGAAGCGCGCTGGCGAGGCGTTGAAGGAAACGGGCGGCAAGATCGCCGAGGGCGGTGCGACGATCGGCAAGACGATGATCGATCAGGCCGAACAGAATGCGCGCGAGGCGTTCGCGGCGATGCGCGAGGCGGCCAGCGCCAAGGACCTCACGCAAGTGATGAAGATCCAGGGCGATTATCTGCGCGAGCAGAGCCAGCGCAGCATGAGTCAGGCGCGCGAGATCGGCGAACTGATCATGAAGTTCGGCAAGGATGCGGTGGCGCCGTTGCGCGGCGACGGACCGAAGTAAGCGGGACGTTGCAACCGGGGTGGAGCGGCGTACGGACGAGCAAGAACGCCGCCGCTCCGTCGATATGACGGAGACAGCGGCGATCGACCTTAACGATATCGGTACTTAGACGAACAACCCGACGAGCAGGTACGTCCCTGCACCGATCAACCCGGCTGCGGGCAGTGTGAGCGTCCAGGCGACGACGATGTTGCTCGCGACGTTCCAGCGGACCGCGGACAATCTCCGCGCGGCACCGACGCCGACGATCGAGCCAGTGATAGTGTGAGTCGACGACACGGGGATGCCCCAGAAGGTCGCGGCGAACAGCGTGATCGCGCCGCCGGTCTCCGCGCAGAAGCCCTGCGCCGGGGTGAGGCGGGTGATCTTCGAGCCCATCGTGTGGACGATCCGCCAGCCGCCCGACAGCGTGCCGAGTGCCATCGCCGCCTGGCACGACAGCACGACCCAGAGTGGGACGTGGAATTCGCCGCCGAGCAGGCCCTGTGAATAGAGCAGAACGGCGATGATCCCCATCGTCTTCTGCGCATCGTTGCCGCCGTGGCCGAGCGAATAGAGCGCGGCGGAGATCAGCTGCAGCTTGCGGAAGCGCTTGTCGACGCCGAGCGGCGTGAGCTTTAAGCTGGTCCAGGCGACCGCGAGCACCAGCACGAGTGCGAGCATAAGGCCGATCGCGGGCGAGGCGAAGATAGCGACGACCGTCTTGATCACGCCGCTCCAGACGATCGCGCCAAAGCCGATCTTGGCGATGCCCGCGCCGAGCAACCCGCCGATCAGCGCGTGGCTGCTGCTCGAGGGGATGCCGAGCACCCAAGTAATTACGTTCCACGCAATCGCGCCCATCAGCGCGGCGAAGATCACCTGCGCATCGATGACGTTTGCCTGGACGATCCCGGTGCCGACGGTCTGCGCGACGTGGAGCCCGAACACCGCGAACGCGATGAAGTTGAAGAAGGCTGCCCAGAGGACGGCGTATTGCGGTTTGAGGACGCGCGTGGAGACCACCGTGGCGATCGAGTTCGCCGCGTCGTGGAGGCCGTTCAGGAAGTCGAACAGCAGCGCGATGCCGATCAGGCCGATGAGGAGCGGGAGCGAGAGGATCATGCCGCCGCTCCAGGCGCCGTCGGGCTCCCCTCCCTGGAAGGAAGGGGCAGGGGGTGGGTCGGCTTCCGCGTGGGCGAGCGGTGGTTGTCAGCAACCGGCCGGG